>NZ_JBNNJJ010000008.1:0-84525 GCF_050269995.1 Hyphomonas sp. NPDC076881
TTTGCCGAAATCTCAAGCCTGTGCCATGGTGGCCAGGTCCAACTTGCCGCTGGATTTTAACGTCAGGGCCGGACCACCGATCCCAAGCGCGTCAATATAGTCTGGCGCAGGCTTCTTCGGCGGCTCGCCGAAGGACAGCAGATGCACCTCGCCAAGAGCCGCAGCGAATTCGAGGGTCTGCGCAATCATTCGCTGACGCCCCATTTCGACCGGCCACGGCCAGCGTGTCGCTATATAAAGTACCTTCAAAATTGTCCCCAAATTACCGGAGCGCGTCCCACCACAACTCCGCAAAGTCCCATCCTCTGAAGCCCGAAAACTGCGTGCTTCAGAACTGCGTTAACCCAGAAACACACACAAACACGGCGAAAAGGTGGTCATTCCGCCGCTTCGTCGAGCGGTCTGAGATCGGCTTCACTCGCGCGCGGCAGGATCACCTCTGCCTTGGTTCCCCGGCCCGGTTTCGAACTCAGGCGCAGCTCACCGCCGTGCAGCTCTGCAAACCGGCGCACGACCGACAGGCCGAGCCCGGTTCCGGCCTTGGCGCCGGTTGCCTGCATAAAAGGCTGGGTGAGGCGGGCAAGATCGCCGGCGGGAATGCCCGCGCCCCTGTCCTGGACGCTGAGGATCGCCGCCCCCCCTTCGATCCGGGCTTCCAGGGTAACGGTCTTGCCGTTGCCGGAATACTTGATCGCGTTGGAGACGAGGTTCTGCCAGATCTGGCGCACAGCGCGTGCATCAGCCTCGGCCCAGGCCTCGCCTTGCGACTTCAGCTTCAGCGTCACCCCGGCGCGGTCAGCATGGCCCTTCAACTGGCGCATGACGGATTCTGCCGACGCTGACAGATCCACAGGCTCAGGATCAAGGCGGGGCTGGCCAGCCTCGGCGCGGGCAAGGTCGAGTATGTCATCGACCAGCAGCAGCAGGTCCGTGCCGCTCTCATGGATGATTGCCGGATAATCCGCATACACCTCTGGCATCGGCCCCATGAGTTCGGCCTGCATGATCTCGGCATAGCCCAGAATGGCGTGCAGGGGCGTGCGCAGATCATGCCCCAGAGAGGCAAAGAAGGCCGTGCGCCGTTTCAGTTCTTCCTCGAAGTCCGCGCGCGCGTCCTCCTGAGGGCCGGGCAGCCCGGCCGGCAGCGCGAAGAGGAGAATGGCGGCGCCGCCAGAACTGGTCTCGGCGGCAAACAGAACCCGCTGACCCGAAATCAGCGTGGCCTCCCCGGTCACGCGCGCGCCCGGCTGAGCAATGTCGCGAAGGAACCCGCCTGGCTCGAAAAGCGAGGCCAGCGCCGCGCCCGGCCTCATCGCGCGCAGCCCGAACGTGTCCCCGGCCGCGCCGCGCAGGCGGCCTTCCGGCGTCACATCCAGCAGCGCGGCGCCATGACCGGGCAGAGGCGGCACCGGCGGGCGGGAGGGGGTGGTCGTATGGTTGGAGGTTTCCGGCAGCGCAGCGGCGTCTGGTTGGAGTTTCTGTTGGAGTTTTTCCGCCAAGCCGGAATGCACCAGCATCCACACCATCAGCGCGGAAACGACGAGCCCGGAGAAGGCGAACGGCACCGCCACGGCCCCTGCCCATCCGGCAGGCTGAGGCACCCAACCGAGCGCTGCGCCAACCAGCACCAGGAACAGGGCAAGGGTCGCAAACACGCCCGCTTCGGCGGCCATCCGGCGGGCGCCGGCCAGAAGCCCGGCCAGCGGCGCCGCCAGCAACAATATGGTTAAGGGAGAAGCGCCCCCACCGGTCAGAATCAGTCCGGCAAGGGCCACCGCCGTCCAGGCAATCACGACCAGTCCGCGCCAGGCCGAATCACCTGCCGGAACCAGGATTCCCGCAATTCCGGGCACGCTTGCGGTAACCATGATCGCAAGCACCGGCCACAGGGGCGCACCTGCGATCAGGCCCGCAAGCCCGCTGCCGCCGCACAATGCGAGCCAGGCAACGTGGACAAACTGTAATCGCTTCTGCGACATAAGGGGGTCCAAGCGTTAACACCCCAGAGAGATTTATTAGGCATTTTCTGCCAGAACGATCACCTGCTGTATTTGTAATGTTGCAAACAGACAAGGCGAGGTTCCCCCGTCAGGGAAGTTAAGGCATCACTATCGCGTGTCGCGTGAGGGAGAGAGAAACATGGCTGCATTGCGGGTTTTCGCAGCGGTTCTGGCAGTAGCTGGGCTTGCCGGCGTATCGATAGCTCAGGGGAATGACCCGGTCTCGGAAAAGGCCGCTGTCTATATGACCTACCAGTCCGACGCAGACAAAGTCGGCGGTAAACCTTTCAAATCTTCGGGCGACATTGATGCCGCCCTTGAAACGCTCGGCTCCTACAATGCCGACCAGCTGACTCGGGGCTGGATTTCCTACTCTGCTCTCGTCGCCTCGCAGGATCCCGATTTCCGCGCCAACGTGCGCGACATCGAGGCTTTTTACGGCCGTGACCGTGTGGTCAACAGCTTCGCCACCGGCGGGGGCTATGCCCGCTCGCTCAAAGGCGGTGACGATGCGGTCGGCTCCGCCATCGCGGTGACCGATGAAGACCTGGCGCGGCTTTATTCCAACGCTGCCATCGTCAAGGAGCAGGGTTATTCCCTTCAGGGCTATGGCTGGGCCAAGTCGCGCATCCGCGATGGCAGCCGGCGCGCGGAAAACGTCAAAGTGCTGCAAGGCAAAGGCCAGGCGGCGGACAATCTTATCCTCGCTGCCCTCGTCGCGCCCAGCGCCACACCGCTTTCCGACACCAATGCAGCCGGCGTGACCACAGCCGTTGCGACCGCATCTGATGTGGCAACGGCCGTCCGCCTGCCCACCTTCCTCACCGGTGGCTTCACCGGCGGCAAGAAGAAGGTGAAGTATGGCAAGGAGCCGGTGGCAAACCAGATCGCTTCGGTGGCTGCGCTGCGCATTCTGGGCGCCGACGCGGTTGAAGAAGCCAGGCTCAGCCGTGTGATGCTGGAGCCCAGCGTCCAGAGCTGCATGAAGATGCAGAACCTTCAACTGCAAGGCTGCGTCGCCGGCGTGGGTCAGGAATTTGAGGTTCCCCACTGCATCAGCCAGCACGCGCTGGCCGAAATCGCGGACTGCCTCGGCGCCGTTTACAAATAGGCGCGCGCTACAGATTTCCATTAAGCCCCGGCGCAGCGCCTGCGCCGGGGTTTATTTTTTGCCCCGCTTGCCCCAGATGACGCCGATGAGCATTCAAGACGCCGCCGCCGACATCCGTGAAGAATTCTCCTGGCTGGAGGATTGGGAGGCTCGCTACGCCCACATCATTGATTTGGGAAAGCAGAACCCGCCGCTAAACGCCGATGAACGCACCGAGGAAAACAAGGTGCGCGGCTGCGCCTCGCAGGTCTGGATGGTCACCGGTATCGAGAATGGCCAGATCACGGTGCGGGCCGAATCCGATGCGATGATCGTTTCCGGGCTGATTGCCCTGCTCGTCCGGCTGTATTCAGGATCGGACCTGAAGGAAGCGGCGGCCTTCGATGCCGAAAGCTTTCTCGACGAGATCGGCGTCAAAGGCGCGCTGACGGCGCAACGCTCGAACGGGCTCGCCTCGATGCTGGCGCGCATCCGGCGCGATGCCGGGGCCGCGCTGGCAGGCTAGCGCCTTCAGCGGGCCGCCCTGACTGCCAGATCATAAGCCTCCGTCAGCGCCATCAGCGCAGAGAGGGCCGTCTTGTAGGCCTCCGCCTCCGCCAGCCCCGCCTCCCGCGCAAAGGCTTTCGCCGTGCCTGGATGGACCAGCAGGCTTTCAAGCTGACGAAACCGGTCCAACCCGATGGCGGCTTCCAGAGCCGTCAGGCGCGAGAGGGCCGTCTCCGGCCCTGCGCCGGGCGGCCTGCGTTCCCCGGGCCGGGACGGACGCGCAGACGCCTGGCGCGTATCGGCCAGGAAACGCTGACTTGCGGCCTTGAGCCTTGCCAGGTCGCCGGGCTTGCTGATGAAATCAGCCATAATCGTCTCGAACAGGGAAACCGGTTTCTGAGCGCTGCGCGCCCCCTCCAGCAATCTGGCGGGCGGAGAAATGGCGGCGTGCGCAGGGGCGCGCCGCTGGATGGCAAGAAAGCGCCGCGGCTTTTGCGGATCAGCATGGACCACGCCTTCGGCCTGCAGCCGCCCGGCGATCAGCGGAGACAGGCTGCCAGCCGCCGACAGCCGGGCATCCTGGCTCCGATAGGCAAGCCACTGCCCGCCGCTCTCGATCAGCATGCCACCGGCCGCCAGCACGCGGCGAACCTGCGTTTCGCTCAAGGCGCGCAATCTGGCCCGGCTCATACCGCCGCCTCCGCAGCTCGCAGCAGGACAACCGACTGGATGCCGCTGGAAAGCTGGTCGATCCAGATGTCGAAATCGGCGTCTTCCCGGTAGTCCTCAATGATCCGGCAGGCATGGGAAATGGTGGAGCGGTCCCGGCCGAAGGCGCGGGCGACACGCGCCAGGCTCATTCCGCAGGCCGTGTGGGTCAGATACATGGCAATATGCCGGGCGCGCGCGTGCACCGGATTTCCACGCTCCTCCGACAGGACCGCTTCGGCCTTCAGGCCAAGGGCGTAGGCCACCAGCGCGCCTGCCAGATAGGCCCTGTCTTCATCTCTTTGGGGATTGAACTCCGCCATTCACCACTCCTCTTCGGTTATGAGAAGATCATACCCGAGATGGAGAGGTGTAGGATAACTTTCCTATTCCAGCAAGCAAGTGCCCGGAAAATGCTGGGGATCAGGCGGCAAAGCGTGATCTGGGATGTTGGATAAGCCGGTCATCCTTGGGGATGGTCCGGAGCAACCGGCGGCTTGGCAGCAGCTCATCATGGCACAGAACCTGGCTGAGCTCGCCCTCATCGCCGACCAGCGGCAGGCGGAGCCAGGCATGGATCCTTCCACCGGCCTCGATGATGCCGCCCACCGGCTCGCCCCGCTCCAGCGCGGCAGACAGTCCGAGGGCGTAACACTCGCCATGGGCACCGGCGATTTCCGTCAGGCGCATGCCCCGCACCTCGACACCAAAAATCTCGCGCAGCCTCGAGCCGGCGATCCGGAACCGGCATTCCCCGGCCTCATCCACTTCGACGATCGAAATACAGGCCAGCGCGCTGCGCAGGGCGCCGGGATCGATATTGTCCCTCGCGACCCGGCCCTTGCCATCACGGCGCGATTGCCAGTGCTGGATCAGCACTTCCTGAGCATCGGTGATGCCTGCAAAAACATTCTGTTGACGCATGACTGCCGCCCCCGCGGTGATTCGATAAGAATCACCTATCGCGCGAGTAGACTCCGGGATCAAGAGTCAATGAAGGAATTTGTTAACATAGATTAGCGAAATATTTCATTTCGATTTCGCAACGACCCATGTTTTCTTGCGCTATGCTTAGCGTTCTTGCCGGCCAAGGCCCATTTTCTTGGCCAGTTTTGAACGTTGCGCGGAATAACCTGGCGCCACCATGGGATAGTCCGCCGGCAGCCCCCATTTCTCGCGATACTCATCCGGCGACATGTCGTATTTTGACCGCAGGTGCCGCTTCAGAGATTTGAACTTCAGCCCGTCTTCCAGGCAGACCAGATAGTCGTGCTGGATGGATTTTTTCACTGAAACGGCTGGTTTCAGCCGCTCCGGTTCGCTTACAGGGTCGCCAAGCTCCACCAGGGAGCGGTGAACATTGCGAATCAAGTCCGGAAGTTCAGTCGTTTGCACCGCATTATTCCGGACATATGCAGCCACGATTTCTGTAGCATATACAACGAAATCGTTCGACCTGACCGATACGTTCTCTTCTTCCGGCATACCCAGCACCCCATCGATTACTTGGAAATCGTATGTCACCTCTGACAAACGTCAAATACAGAAATTCCGACACTGGCTGCCGGACCGCTTCCATTGAGGCTTTATTGCACCAGTGAGGGGGTAGGCTCAGGTGGAAAAAATCGGCCAGCAAGATGAACCGGCTGGCCGTTTTGCTATCCCGCTATGCCGACAGGAAAGACATCAGCAGTACGGCCGCCAGAATAACGGCGGTCCAGATTGATGCGCCGCCGGACAGACCGCCCCGTGCGATCTCGCCTCGCGGACTGAAGGCAGATTCCAGCCGCTTGTAGGCCCGCTCGGACAACCGCGTGAACAAAGTGGCCGTCGCCGGCCCCATCTTGCCCCAGACAGTGCCCGACCATTGGACAAAGCCATAGCCGGCCTTGCGGTAGAACCAGTCGGTATCAAGGATCGTACCGGGCTTCTCGGCCGGGTAGAGCGCGAAACGCTTGAGCAGGATGAAGGCAAAGGTGGCCAGCACCAGAAGCTGCATCTGTGTCAGGATATGTTCCAGCGTGAAGGGCTGGTAGCTCGACGCCTCGATCGGATATGGCAGCAGGCTGTAGAGCCATTGATAGCCAAAGCCCGGAATGATCGCCGGCAGGCCGACGGCGATACACAGGAACGCCGCCATACCCATGGCCAGAAGCATGTTGAACGGCGCTTCCTTCACCCGCTTGCCGCTGTCATGGCCGAAGAAGGCGAAATACGGGATCTTGATACCTGAATGCTCCAGCACACCGGCGGAGGCAAAGAGCAGCATCAGCCAGACAACCACCATGCCGGGATCCGACACGCCTTCATAGGCCACCGCGCTCATCGTCAGCGACTTGGCCACGAAGCCGGAGAAGAGCGGGAAGGCCGAGATCGACAAGCCGCCGATGATACAGAACAGCGTCGTCCACGGCATGGAGCGGTAAAGCCCGCCCAGTTCCGATGCTTTGGTCGTTCCGGTCCGGTAAAGCACCGCGCCCATGCTCATGAACAGCAGGGCCTTGTAGATGATGTGGGCAAACGCATGCGCGCTGGCGCCATTGAGGGCGAGGGCGTTGCCAACCCCGGCTGTGCCCACGCCGATGGCGCAGATCATGAAGCCCACCTGGTTGTTCAGCGAATAGGCCAGAACCCGGCGCAGATCGTTTTCGATGACCGCGAAGAAAACCGGGAAGACGGTCATGATCGCCCCGATCCAGATCAGCGCATCGAAACCAGGGAACAGCCGCGCGAAACCATAAACCGCAAGCTTCGTGGTGAAGGCAGACAGAACCACTGCGCCGACCACGGATGCCTTGGGATAGGAATCCTGCAGCCAGTTATGCATGAAGGGGAAGGCCGCCTTGATGCCGAGCGCGATGAAAATGTAGATCGCGCCAGGATCGCTGAAGCTCTGGAACGCCTCAAGCGACAGCGTGCCATTGTACCGCCAGACATAGGACAGGCCATCCAGAAGGATCACACCCGACAGGATCTGGATCACCAGATAGCGCATCGACGCGAAATAGGCCGCGCGCGTGCCTGCCTGCAGCACCAGGAACACCGATGTGATGGCGGTGATTTCCCAGAAGATGAACAGCGTCATCAGGTCGCCAGCGAAACTGGCCGAAACGGCCGCGCCGGCATAGGCAAGCGCCATACCGTCCTGACGGGGATTGTTCGTGTGCAGCGCATAGATGGCGTTCAGCAGCGACGCGATGAGGAAAGCGAGGCCGAAGATGAAGTTCAGGCTGTCGACGCGGTAGAAGCTGAAGGTGATGTCGAGCGCCTCGGCAGTCAGCAGATCCACTTCATGCGGCGCCATCACGAGCAGCGCAATCGCGGCGATGGGCGTGCCGACAGTGAGTACCTGACGGACCTGGCGGTATGGGATGAACAGGGCGGCGAGACCCACAAGGATCATCAGCCAGCCGGGATTGAGGGCAGCAAGCCAAGCCGGCATCATTCTTCTCCCTCAAAGGCTTTGGGTTCGCCCGCATTCAGGCGGTCCGCAATCGCCGGATCGATATCGGCGGGCGGGCCGCTGAGATCGCCATAATAGTTTTCGTCGCGGCGCAGCAGCTTGCCGAGCGGCCAGCCCATCAGCACAACGAAGGAAAAGGCCGCAAAGCCCCAGAGCGCGTAGAAGCCCACTGCATTTGCGATACCAATCTTCTCGTGCCGGTGCACAACCAGGTCCAGCAGAACCAGAATGATCGACAGGGCCGCCATGCCCCAGAAGATGATCCCGCCGATGCCCTTTTTCTCGGTCCATCCGAAAAGCACGCGCGACATCGGATGGATGCCGTTTTCCGGGGTCCGGCTCATGGCGTTGACCTTTTCGGCCGCCGTTTTCACGAAGCGGCCGGACGTATCCCGGACGGGAGGGGTCGTGTCGTTGCTCATGGCAGCGCGGCCTCCTGAACTGTTGTTGTGGCCGCATCGAGCGCAGGGGCCAGGAAGTCACCCATCGGATCGACCAGCAGGAAGAGGATGAGGCAGAGGAAGGCCGTGAACAGCGGCGCCGCCACCGTCAATGCGGGCGCCCCGCCCGGCCGCTTGAACTCCTTCGCCGGAGCTTCCGGCGGCGGCGGCATCAGCGCCAGGATCGGGATCGGCAGCAGATAGGCAATGTTGAGCACCGACGATGCGATCAGGATGAACGGCACCCAATCTGCCCCGCGGTCGACCGCGCCCTGCATCAGCTCATATTTCGGCCAGTCGCCAGCAAAGGGCGGCACCCCGATGATCGACAGGGACGCCATGAAGAAGGCGATGAAGATCAGCGGCATCTTCCGGCCCAGGCCGCGCATGTCGGAGATGTTGGTGAGCCCTGTGGCCACATAGATGGCCCCGGCGCACATGAAGAGTGTGATCTTGGCGGCGGCGTGAGCGGCAATCTGCAGCGAGCCGCCCATGAAGCCCGCCTTGTCTGCCAGCATGGCCCCGAGCGTGACATAGGCCAGCTGCGCCACCGTTGAATAGGCCAGGCGTGCCTTGAGATTGTCCTTGGTCAGCGCAATCAGCGACGCCACCACAATGGTGATACACGCCACATCCATCAGGAATTCGCGGGAGGGGGTCGCGTTCAGCAAATCTGCGCCGAAGATGTACATCGACACCTTCAGCACCGTGAACACCCCTGCCTTCACGACTGCCACCGCATGCAGCAGCGCCGAGACCGGCGTTGGCGCAACCATCGCGTTGGGCAGCCAGAAATGGAACGGCATCAGCGCCGCCTTGCCGATGCCGAACACGAACAGCAGCAGCAGCGCGCTGGCCACGGCCGGCGAGATCTGGACATTCGCCAGAAGGCCGCCATCGACAAAATCCAGGCGCTGGCCGGCCACGAACCAGGTCCACATGATCGCCGTCAGGAAGAAGCCGATAGAGGTGCCAAGCAGGGTCAGCAGGTAAATGCGGGCGCCGCGCTGGGCTGCGGCATCTCCCTTGTGCGCGACCAGCGGATAGGTCGACAGCGTCAGCACTTCATAGAAGATGAAGAGGGTGAACAGATTGCCCGCAGAGGCAACGCCCATCGCGCCGCAGATGGCGATGGCAAAGCAGATGTAGAAGCGCGTCTGGTTGCGCTCGCGGTTCCCGCGCATGTAGCCGATGGAATAGAACGAGTTCACGATCCAGAGACCGCTGGCCACGATCGCGAACAGGGCGCCGAGCGGCTCCAGCTTGAATGCAATCTCAAGCCCAGGCGCTGCCTGGCCGACGAACAGTTCCGGGCGCACGCCGGACGACACCAGCGCCGCCAGCTGGATCACCACCGCAAACAGGGCAATCGATCCAAGAATTGTGACGCCTTCCCGGATGTTCGGGAACTTGCCCATGGCGGCAATACCCGCCGCGATCAGCAGCGGCAGGATGATGACCGCCGCAATGAGGGTTTCCGGGTTCATCGGAACGCCTCCACACCAAGGGCAGCCACCGCCCCGTCGCGGGCAAGACCCAGCGGGAAGTCGGCGGCGATGCCGAAATAAAGATTGGCGAGCGCCAGTATCCAGAGCGGCACAAGGATAAGCAGCGGCGCCTCCTTATGGGTTTTGCGCGGGTTGATCGGCGGTTGGAAGAAGGCCGCCTGCAGAATACGGCCGACATAGAAGACAGCCAGGAAGCTGGAGAAAACGACGAGCAGCACAGCCCACCACCAGCCCTCGGCAAACAGTGCGTAGCCCAGTTGCAGCTTGGACATGAAGCCCGCCGTCAGCGGCACGCCGATCAGCGAAAGCCCGGCAATGGCAAAAGCCGTCATCGTCCACGGCGCCGTGCGGCCAAGGCCGGCAAAGTCCCGGATCGTCGTGCCCTGATTGGTCATCACGATCCCCGCAATGGCCATGAACAGCGCGCCCTTCATCAGGGCGTGATTGAAGAGGTGAAGCAGGCCCGACGCCACACCCGGCGCGGTGGCCAGCGACACGCCCAGAAGCATGTAGCCAACCTGCGCAACGGAAGAATAGGCCAGTACACGGCGCACATCGGTCTGGAACACAGCCTGGAAGCTGCAGATCACCATCGCAGCAATACCCAGCGGCGCGAGCAGCCAGGAGAAGCTTGCCAGTTCGAAACTGTATTCCGGGCGGAAGACGGTGAACAGGAACCGGATCAGCGCATAGAGCGCCACCTTGGTGGCCGTTGCCGACAGAAAGACGGTGACGAAGCTCGGGCTGTAGGAATAGGCGTTGGGCAGCCACTGGTGGAGCGGCCACATCGCCGCTTTCAGGCCGAGCCCCACAATGATGAAGGCAAAGCCGACCTGGACCGAACGATTGTCAGTCAGCGCGGGCAGACGATCTGCAATATCGGCCATGTTCAGCGTACCGGTGGCCGCATAGAGGAAGCCGATACCGATGATGTAGAAGCTGGCGCCCAGCGTCCCCATGATCAGATAGTTGAAGGCCGCCGGCAGCGCGCGCCGGTCACGCCGCGCGCCCATGGCAACCATCACATAGGTCGCCAGCGAACTGATCTCGAGGAAGACGAAGAGGTTGAAGGCGTCTCCCGTAGACGCCACGCCCAGCAGGCCGGCCATACAGAGCAGGAAGGCCGCATAGAACATGCCCAGCTTGTTGCGATTGCTGAGTTCGGAAGTGACCGTCGGCCAGGAAAATACCGATGCCAGGAAACCGATACCGGTCACCAGCAGAAGGATCATCGCATTCAGCGCATCGGTCCGGAATTCGATGCCGATGGGCGGCGGCCAGCGGCCGATTTCATAGGACAGGATGCCCGTCGGCGAGGATTGCACCAATCCCAGCGTGACGATGGCCAGATAGAAGGAAACGCCCGCCGTCAGCACGGATATAAGCCAGGCTGCGCGCCCGTTGGGCAAGATCGCCACGAGCGGCGCGATCAGCATCGGCACCGCGACGATCAGCACCGGCGCGTGCGCAAGCGCCCAGGCGGGCGCGGAGGTCAGCACGGATTCCAGCGTCATGCCGAAGCCTCTTTGATGTCTTTGTCTGCTTCGAGTTCCTGGGCGAGCGCGGTCTGCATGTCGATCTCGCGAACCTCATCGGCTTCGATGGTGCCGTAAGCTTCCCGGATACGGACGATCAGCGCGAGGCCAAGCGACAGCGTGGCGACCCCGACGACGATGGCTGTCAGCATCAGTACATGCGGCAACGGGTTGGAATAGACGTGATGCAGGTCTGCAAACCGCTCGCCAGTCGCCGCCAGCAGGGAGTCTGGGCCGTTCACACCGTCATGCACGGGGTCGGAATGATAAGGGGTGTCTTCGGGCAGAAGAATCGGCGCCGTTCCCCCGCTGACCTTGCCGAGCGACACATAGAAAAGGCAGATCGTCGTCTGGAAGATCGACAGACCGACAAGGCGCTTGATGAGGTTTTCTGCGGAAAAGGCAATGTAAAGGCCAATCATCATGAGACAGATGATTGCCCAGTAGCCTGCGCGTTCGAGAACAAATTCGACCATGGCTTACCAGTCCTCGTCGCGGATTTCAGCCACGCGGCCGGCCAGCGCGTAGAAGATGGTGATCATCGCGCCGGTGACCGCAAACAGCACACCCAGCTCGACGATGATGATGCCTGCATGCTGGCCGTCATGACCGCCCGGAGGCTCGCCAAACAGCGCCTGGTATTCGAGGAACAGGCCTCCCTGCATCATCGACCAGAAACCGACGCCGACATAGATCAGCACACCGACGGCCGCCAGCGTGCGGGCAAATACCGGCGGCACCGCCTGCATGGTATTGGTCAGGCCGAAGATCAGGGCGTTCAGGATGATGGCAACCGCCAGAACCACGCCGGCCTGGAAGGCGCCGCCCGGTCCCACTTCGCCGTGGAACTGGACATAGAACCCGTAGATCACAATCAGCGGGATGAAGCATTTTCCGATGACGCGCAAAATCACGTGATGATCACTCTTCATGATGCATCGCCCTCTTTACCCTTGCGCTTCTTGTTCCGCAGCGTTTCGGCGAGAGACCGCTCGCCAAAGCCCAGCAGCATGGCAACGGCCAGACCGGCAACAAAGACCACGACCGTCTCGCCCATCGTGTCAAAGCCACGATAGCTCGCCAGAACCGAGGTCACGACGTTCGGAACGCCGGTATCGAACCAGTTCACATGCACATAGGTCATGCCCGGTCCGGTATTGGCGGGAGAGTTGGGATCGCCGAGCCCCGGCAGATCGACGGTTGCGTAGATCAGCATGGCAGCGGTGGCGCCGCAGACCAGGAACGGGCCGAGTTTCGACAGTGGCTTCTCGGGCTTGGCAGTGCGCGCCGTCAGCAGCATCGCCCCCAGAAGCACCGCTGTGGACATGCCCGCCCCGACCGCCGCTTCGGTGTAGCCCACATCGACCGCATCCACCGCGATGTACCAGGCAGCAGAGACAAGCGAATAGACGCCCGACAGCATAACGATCGCAAACAGGCTGCGCAGCCTTGCGATGGCAAGCGCCACAATAAACAGGATGGCCAGAAGCGTGATGTTGATCAGCAGCGGGCCGGCATCTGCCGTAAACAGGTCCCTCATGCTTCGTCCTCCGGATTAGCGGCGCCCACTGGGCCAATCCGCGGCTGCAGGCCAGCGACATGCGCGGCATTCACCAGCGCATGCGAGGCTGCAGGGCTGGTGAGGAACAGGAAAATGAAGATGCAGAGCAGCTTGACCAGCACGAGCCAGTTGGGCGCCATCAGCGCCATGCCGATCAACAGCAGCGCAGCGCCGGATGTGTCGGTCACGCTGGCCGCGTGAAGGCGGGTGTAGAAGTCGGGAAAGCGCAGCACGCCGATGGCGCTGATAATGCAAAGAAACCCGCCGGCAAGGCATGCCAGCCCGCCGAGGGGATAGCGCAGGAACTCCCAGAAATTTCCAATGTTCGCAAGGAATTCGCCCATGTCATTCACCGCCTTTGGCAGGGTCAACCCGCCGGGCAAGAGGCACCTGGAAAGAACGGTAGCGGAAGAATTTCAAGATCGCGATCGTGGTGACGAAGTTGATCAGCGTGTAGATCATTGCGATGTCCAGGAAGTCGGGCCGGCCCATCACATAGCCGAGCAGCCCGATGACGAGCACGGTTTTAGTGCCGAAGGCGTTGACCGCCAGAATGCGGTCATAGAGCGTCGGCCCCATCAGCGCGCGCACGAGCAGCAACACCATTCCGATCAGAATGGCGATCAGAGCAGCAGCGGTCATGCGCGGCCCTCCTTGGGGTCGCAGGCGGCGGCACAACGTTTATCCATCTCGATGAACCCCTCCGGCTCCGTGCCGGACTCGTAGAGCCCGTGAACGAGGAGCTTGTCCCCTTCGATCTCCACGGTCACCGTGCCCGGCGTCATGGTGATCGAGTTGGCGAATGTCACTCTGGCGAGGTCGGTCTTGCAGGTGGTTTTGATCTTCGTGAGCGTCGGGGTGATGTCGAGATCAGCGCGCAGGCACGCGCGGATCACAACCCAGTTCGACTTCACGACTTCGACCGCCAGCCAGGGATAATACTTCATCAGCTGAGGCAGCCGCACATAGGGCGCGCCTTCGCGATCGATGATGTCCAGCCGGTAGGCTAGTATCATCGTCAGCAGCACCGAGGCGCCGCCAAATCCGAGCATCAGCGGCTTGTAGTGGCCCGAATTACCGAGCCAGAAAGCCACCAAGGCCGCCAGTAGTCCCAAGAAATACGCCACAGCGCCCCTCAGCTCCGACCGATCCCAATTTGGTGAACGACCCACCTAAAGGGCGCGGGCCCGCTTGAAAAGCCCGTTCGCCCCGAAAAAGACACTAACGCCCGAAGACGAGGCGGGCGGTGCGTTGTGCGGTAGAGAATTCAGCCTCTTCATTGGCGGGCTCTCCCAGGGATTGGGCGTGGCGTAGCGCCGCAGGCGAGTAAGCCGAGGACAAAGCCCAGTTCCAATAGCGCAGTGTTGTCTGCGCTTTGAGCACCGAAAGGACCTCGTATGTTTCCGCAACCAGCTGGAATTGCGGATGCGGCACGCCGGGGTCTAGCTCCAGCGGCCGGCGCAAGGCGGTCCAGAGCATGCCGAGATATTCCCGCTTGAGGCCGGTCGCCTTGCAAAGCACTGCCAGGGCTTCCCCGCCCGGATCAGACAGTATCTTGGCGGCCGTCACTGGCTTGATGCCCGAGAGATACCCGATCTCCTGGGCGATCTTTGCTTCCATGCCCTCGCTGGCCGCAGCATGGACCGCGTCTTCGAGGCTGTCATACGGGCTGCGCTCAATGGCGGCCCGGTTGCGCTGACGCCGTTCGATCAGTTGCAGCGCCTTGCGCGTGACGGGATCCTGCCACCCTTCGGCCGCCGCCATTTCGAACACGTCCGAGCAGAGGGAGATCATTTCCTGACGCTCGGCCGCATGGCGCGTCAGGATCTTCCGGCGCGTGGCGGCATCTGCCCACCAGAACATTGCCATCGCATGGGAAGGCTTGAGTTCAATCCGGTCGGCCAGCAGCGGGCAATAACCAGGCTCGTCCCGGGAAGCAGCGATCAGCCTGTCCATGGTCGTCTCGGCGAAGGCTGCCGTCCGGTTTGCCAACAGCTCCCGCACGACATGGGGCTCACCAACGTCTGAAAGGGCAGCGGTGACAGATACCGAAAGATTACGCCGCCGGGCGACCGTCAGCCGGTGTTCGGGTGTGGTCTGCCGGACGATCTCCGCAAGGTCGCAATCATCGAACGCCTCGCTTTCTTCCAGCAGAGGCCGGGCCACCGCATAGTTCGACTGGGCAAGATACCGCAGGAGACGCCGGGGCGCTTCGCGGCTGCCCGCCAGGCGCGCGGAACACATCACGCGCTCGCGCTCACCGGCATGAAACAGCATATCGAGCAGAATGTCCCCGGCCATCTGCCGGTCCTGAGGCGGAATGCGGGACGCCGGCATTGAGACAACATCCAGTATCCGGCGGAGAAGCGCTTCCTGAGCAGCTCCTGCCGGCAGATGTGTCCTGGATTCTGTGGCGTCAGCCATGCGCAAACCTCGGGCAGCGCCGGGCAGATTTGCATCAATTGATTAATGAGAAATGGAGCCAGGTTTACGCTTGCCGCCAGTATTGAGCAGGCGTCAGCACCCGGCTGGTGCGCGACCGCCCCGGATGCACGACCAGCAGCAACAGGCTCAGCGCCAGCAGGATGACCGCCACCAGAAAATGGGTTCCGCCGTCGAGCGTCCCATCCGCAAGGGCAATCTCCCGCCCCAGCCAGGGTGAAAGATGCAGCGCAACCCCAGTGCCATAAATCAGCACGGCAATCACGGCTCCCAGCCGGCGGCTGAAGGGCAAAAGGATCAGGATGGCTGCCACAAGCTCCAGCAACCCGGCAACAAACCGGCCTGCCGGCTCGAACAGCGTTATCCCTGATTTCTCGGCCAGCGCGGCAAACACCACGTGCTGGCCCGGCGGATCGAAGAATTTCACGTCCCCTGCAACCGGTGCCGGCCAGGGATGCAGCGTCAGATGGAGGAACATCGCCGCCAGGGCCAGGGCGATCCCCCAGCTGACCGCGTACCGGAACGTCCGCATCGGAAGAGACCTCACCCACATGGTTTTCAAGTCTTAAAAAACCTATCGGCACAGTCCTGGCTTTGCAACCATGCCCGGCTGCTGCTAGCGGTTCGGGTTCCATTATCGGCAGGTTTGTATGAGTATGCGCCGCGTGGGGACCAATCAGTGACAGAAGACGCCGGAAAAGACGCCGAAGAAACGCGCGCTCAGGAAACCAGCCCGGCCGCCGTCGATGCGACCGTGAACGTGACGTCACCGGTCAGCGGCGTCAGCGAAGCGATTACGGCCGGCGCGTCCTTTCTGGTAACCGCCACCAATTGGCGGGCGAGGAAACTGCGCCGCGGCGTGAGGATCGAACTGCCGGCCTATCTCAGCGTCCAGTGCAGCTGGTTCATGGCGTTCGGCCTCCAGCTTGTCCTTTTTCCGTATCTGATCACCGGGCGAAACCACCTGCATCTGGACGGCCTTGCGCTCGGGCTGGCCAACATGGCCCTGTCAGCCCCGTCGGTGGTGTTCCTTCTGATTGGCGGCGTGGTGGCCGAGCGCGCCGATGGCCGCCGCCTGCTCATCCTGCTTCATCTTCTGGCTTCGGTGCCGTCCCTCTTTCTCGCTTTCGCTGTGTCGCGCGGAGAGCTGAGCTATCTGGCTATGATCTTCTACGCGCTGGCCATCGGCACCATCGGCGCCTTCATAATGCCTGCGCGCGACGCCATCGTGAATGAAGTGGTCGAACGGCGGATGCGCGTCGGCTCAAGCGTGACCCTGCAGCTAGGGGTGACGCTCGCCACCATGGCGCAGTTTTTAGCCCAGATCGGAGGGCTCGTCCTGGCCGGCTATGCCGACAAGGCCACCCGGATGCCGCCCTGGCTTGGCGGCTTCTCGGTCGGCCCGATTTCGGCCAGCACCCTGCTGATTGTTCAGGGCGTTGCGCTCGCCTGCGGCGCAGGCTTTGCCCTCTTCATGGCCCGCGGGCGCCAGGTGCGCACCGGCCGCAAGGGGCTCGGCGCGGCCGTTGGAGACATCCTTGAGGGCGTGAAAGCCGTGCGCAGCGACGCAAAGCTCTCGGCCATGACGATGCTGATGTTCGGTGTCGGCGTGTTCGTGATCGGGTCTTTCCTGGTCGTGCTGCCGATCATCAACCGGGATGTCTACCATTTCGGCTCCTCCGGCATCCGGGACATGTTCGTCACCTTCTGGATGGGCGCCTTTGCCTCGTCCGTCGTGCTGGCGATCTTCCGCCGCATCAAGCGCCAGGGCCGCCTGCTGTTGACCGCCCAGTTCATCGCATCTGCCGGCATGATCCCGATGCTCTGGGTGGTGCCGCACTGGGCATTCCTGATGATCGTGTTCATCTGGGGCAATGCGGCGGGCATCTCCATCGCCATGAGCCGGTCGATCGTCCAGGACGCAGCCCCGAAAGAGAAACTCGCGCGCGTCCTTTCCATTTACCAGCTCGGCTTCATGGCAGGGGCCCCTTTCGGCGCCGCGCTGATGGGGCTGCTGGTGGACCTTTTCGGCCCCCAGAAGATCGCCGTGGTACCTGCCGGCGGCATGATCCTGTTGATTCTGTGGATGGTGTTCTTCACCCCTGTCTGGAACATGAAGGGGTCTGCCTGGGTCGCCCATCATGAAGGCGGCAAGTAGCAGGCGGGCAGGATGACAAGGCGCTGAAACTCGCCTAGCGATGGGCCCATGAGCCACATGCCCCGCGCCACAGTCCTGACCGGTAATATTGCCGACAATTGGAGGACGCTTGATGCCCTGCATCCGGGCGCAACCACGGCAGCTGTCGTCAAGGCAGACGCCTATGGCCTTGGCATCGCGCGGGTTGCGCGCGCCCTGCGGATTGCCGGTTGCCAGACGTTCTTTGTGGCCTATCCGGAAGAAGGCGCCGCTGTCCGCAAGGCGGCTGGCAAGGCGGCCCGCATCTTTGTGCTGAACGGGCCGATGCCCGGCCGGGAGCTCGCGCTTTACCGGGACGCAGATCTGACAGCCGTGCTTTCCAGCGAGGCCCATGTCCTCCTCTGGACCAATACCATGCAGGGCTCCTGCGCCTTGCAGTTCAATACCGGGATGAACCGCCTCGGCCTGCCGACAGATCTGGGCGAGAAGGAACTGGCCAGTCTGCGCCGGTTGCAGCCCGTGCTGGTGATGAGCCATCTTGCCTGCGCCGATGAGCCGGACCATCCGATGAACGCGCAGCAGCGCAAGGCCTTCAACGAGGTGGCTGACGCCTTCCCCGACACCCCTGCCAGCCTTGCCAATTCCAATGGCTGTTATCTGGGCAAGAAGTTCGCTTACGATCTGACCCGCCCCGGCCTCGCCCTTTATGGCGGCACCCAGCCCCCGGCCGGGATCGATCTGAAGACCGCCGTGATCCTTGAGGCCAGCATCCTCTCGGTCTTCACCGGGCGCGCCGGCGGGCATGTGGGCTATGGCGCCACCCATACGCTGACCGAAGACCGCCTTCTGGCCACCTGCAGCCTCGGCTATGCTGACGGCTTGCCCCGTTCCGGCGGCGGCCAGATGACCGCCTGGCTGGGCGATCTGCCCTGCCCGGTCCTGGGGCGTATTTCGATGGATCTGATTACGATCGACATCACGGGCTGCACCAAGCAACCGAAAATCGGCGAACGGGTTGAATTCCTGGGCGAGAACGCCAAACTCGAGGCGCAGGCATCTGCCTGTGGCACGCTGGGTTACGAACTGCTGACAGGCCTTGGCCCCAGAGTGCAACGTGTTTACCGCTGAGGCCTGACTATGCAGAATCCCTTTCAACTCATTGGCCGGGCTGTGCTTGGGCTGTTTGCCGAGGTGGGCCGCCTTGCGGTGTTTGCCGCGCAGGTCAAAGGCGCTGCCTTCACGCCCCGCTGGTATGGCGGCCAGATCCTCAGCCAGATGGTGAAGATCGGCTTCTACTCGCTGCCCGTGGTTGGCATGTCGGCCGTGTTCATCGGCGCGGCCCTCGCGCTCAACATCTATGAAGGCGGCAGCCGCTACGGCGCCGAGCAGTTTGTGCCCAGCATCGTGGTGCTGGGTATCACCCGCGAACTTGGCGTCGTGATCACCGGCCTGATGCTGGCCGGCCGCGTGACCGCCGGTATCGCCGCCGAAATCGGCGCCATGCGGGTCACCGAACAGATCGACGCGCTGGAAACGCTCTCCGCCTCCCGCTTCCGCTACCTCTATGCCCCGCGCTTCATCGCGGCGCTGATCACCCTGCCCATGCTGGTGGCGCTGGCTGACGTGATCGGCGTCATGGGCGGCTGGCTCGTCAGCGTCTACGGCCTCGGCTTTGATTCCACCGTCTACCTGCGCAACACGATCGATTTCATCACGATGAACGACATTTTCGCCGGTCTCATCAAGGCGGTCATCTTCGGCGGCGTGATCGCGGTCATGGGTTGCTATCAGGGCGACCGCAGCCAGGCAGGCGCCACCGGCGTTGGCCGCGCGGCCACGCTCTCGATGGTCGGCGCAGCGGTGCTGATCCTTGCCTTCAACTATGTCATGTCCACCCTCTTTGTGGAGATCGGCCTGTGACAGCTTCCCTGCTCAAACTTGAAGGCGTCGAGAAATCCTTCGGTCCGAAGAAGGTCCTGCGCGGCGTCGATATCGATGTGGCGCCGGGTCAGAGCCTCGTGATCATCGGCGGCTCGGGCTCAGGCAAATCCGTGATGCTGAAAAACGCGCTTGGCCTGATGACGCCGGACGCTGGCCGCATCGTTTTCGATGGGCAGGACGTGACGAACGCCAAGGGCAAGACGCGCGAGGCCATGCGCGCGCGCATCGGCATGCTGTTCCAGGCCGGCGCGCTCTTTGACTCGCTCACCGTTTGGGAAAACGTTGCCTTCCGCCTGATCAACTCCGAAGGCATGCGCCGCAAGGACGCCAAGGAACGCGCCATCGAGACATTGAAGAAAGTGCGCCTCGGCGCCGATGTCGGCGGGCTTTATCCGGCAGAGATTTCCGGCGGCATGCAGAAGCGCGTCTCGCTCGCCCGCTCGATCATCTCCGAACCCGATCTCATCTTCTTCGACGAGCCGACCACCGGCCTTGATCCGATCACGGCAGATGCCATCAACGACCTGATCCTCGAAATGGTCCGCGGCCTCGGCGCCGCCGCCGTGACGATCACCCATGACATGGCCAGCGCCACCAAGATCGCCGACGAAATCGCCATGCTGCTCGACGGCAAGATCATCTGGCGCGGCCCGGCGAAGGATGTCTACGCAAGCGGCAATGAGTACGTGGATCAGTTCGTCAACGGACGAGCTGAGGGGCCGATCCAGCCGGCGATATGACCACTTTGCGTTAGTTAGCCAAACTCTGCATTCTCTTTGCCGCTCTAGCAATCAAATCCACGACATCGTTCGGAATTTCGTTGGGTTTGGTGCGATAAGAATAAAATTGCGTAATCGCATCATCGACCAACTCTGCAAGAGGCAGCCCCATCATATCGTCCTGCCAAAGCAGATACACGTGCTCACGCAAGTCAGTCTTTCTCAAGCCCTGATATTTTCTTTTTCTGCGACCATCCGTAATCTGACCAATCAGCGCATCGACAGCTTGTCTTATCTGCCCAAAGGATGCAGAGGCCCTTGAGAACGCTCCCGCCTCTTTGCCTGCGTGAGCCTCAACTTCTTGAATTTCTTCTTCTGAGGGCGCATCTTTTGGAGAATCGCTATGACGCGCCAACTGCTCTTGTACAGCTGTCTTCTTCTGCTGCTCCGTTTGTTCAGCCACGCGCCGAACGATTCTTCCACCGACAACAGCACCCACTATAGTTGCTATTGCGGTAATTGATGTTCCGGTAGCCTGAGAATTTAAAAGCTCCCAAAGAGTTAAATCGGTTGGAATACCCCATTCCATTTTTTCTTATCCCCAACAGTTTTTTTATTAGCTAAACACTAATGAGATTCACATCAGCTTAAAAGAGGGCACTTTCCTTTATTCGGATCGCTGAAGTTTATTCAGCAATCCCCGGTCTTATAATTCTATTGAGGGCACGCTCCACGCCCTTGCATCTGTACGCAATCACGTACATATTCCCTGCATGCCCAATATCACCGACGCTATCTCCATCTCCGAAGCCCGCGCGAACCTGAAGAAGGTGATCGACAGCGTAATCGACGATCATGCGCCAGTTGCCATCACGCGGCGGGGCGCAGGCGCCGTTGTTGTCTTGAGCCTCGAGGATTACAACGCCCTGCAGGAGACCATCCACGTCCACTCCCAGCCGGGCCTTGCCGAATACATGAAGGACATCGACGCCGGAAAGATCAAAGGCGGCGTAACCGTACCTGAAGGCGTGCTTCAGAATTTCGACTCCCTCGAAGACCTTTTCCGCTGGATCGACCGTGAACACGCTCCTGACGCCAAAAGCGCTTGAGCATCTCGCCTGGTGGATGAACCATGATCCGCGCACCGGCCGAAAGGTGCTGCGCCTGATCGAGGAATGTGCCCGCTCCCCCTTTGAAGGAACGGCCAAACCGGAACCGCTAAAAGGCGATCTTTCCGGCTGGTGGTCCCGCCGAATTACGCAGGAACACCGCCTGATCTATAAGGTAGACGGCAGTGGCGAAGATCAAAAGCTCATCATCGCCGCTTGTCTCGGCCATTACGACGACTGAACTGCTACCGCCCCAACCGCCCGCCCCATCGCCAGACACGCTGTCAGCAGGTAGCCGCCCGTCGGCGCGTCCCAGGCCACCATTTCGCCCACACAATACGTGCCCGGAATATCTTTCAGCATCAGGCGCTCGTCCAGCGCGTTCCAGGCGACGCCGCCGGCGGTGGAGATGGCGGTGTCCATCGGCGCAGTGCCCGCAAGCGTGAGCGGCAACGCCTTGATCAGGCGGGCGAGCGCGTCTGGCTCTCTCGGCGGCGCCCCGCGCGTCACCTCATTCACCAGCGCGGCCTTCACGCCGTCGAGCTTTGCCGCCTTCCTCAGGCGGTTTGACGCGGACTCCTTCGGGTTCACGCTACCCAGTCTCGCCGCAAGCGCCCCTTCCTCCGTATCCGGCAGAAGATCGACCAGCAGCGTCGCCGCGCCCCGGCCCGCCAGTTCCTGCCGGAGCGCCGCCGAGAGCGGATAGACCGCGCCGCTCTCGATGCCTGCCCGCGTGATAACGAAATCGCCGCGCTGCGTCCGTCCGCCCGCAGTGAGCGCCACGCCCTTCACAGGCGCGCCTTCCTGCGCCGCCAGCATCCGCGCCGACCAGTCCACCGTGAACCCGCAATTGGATGGCGCAAAGGGTTCGATCTCCACCCCGCGCGCGGCCAGAATGTCCGTCCACGCCCCATCCGATCCAAGGCGCGGCCAGCTCGCCCCGCCCAGCGCCAGAATGGTTGCGTCTGCCTCCACCCTCGTTTCACCCTCGGGCGTATCGAAGACCAGCGCGCCGCAATCGTCCCAGCCTCTCCAGCGATGGCGCGTGTGCAGCGTCGCGCCGCCATGCCCCAGCCGCGCCAGCCAGGCGCGCAGCAGGGGAGATGCCTTCATGCCGACGGGAAACACGCGGCCGGAAGAGCCCACATAGGTTTCGACCCCGAGCCCCTTCATCCAGACGGCGATTTCTTCCGGGCCGAACGCCTCCACCATGGCAGCAAGCCGGCCGTCCGGCGCGGTATACCGGGAACGGAACACGCCCTCATCTTCGGAATGGGTGATGTTGAGGCCGCTCTTGCCCGCCATCAGGAATTTACGCGCGGGGCTTGGCATCGCGTCATAGATGGCAACGCGCGCGCCCCGTTCCAGCGCCGCTTCCGCCGCCATCAGGCCCGCCGGCCCCGCCCCGATGATTACCACGCTCTTCACGCGGCCTGTCTACCGGCAGCGCATCAAAGGCACAAACCCATAAAGCAAAGGCGCCAAAATGTTACGTTTCGCGCAATTCCCGTGCCCGGAATTAACGTACCGGAGTGACGGATGCCCCAAGGGTAGCACCTGCGGCTTGCTTCGACATCTCCTCGACTGCCGTGATCTTCTGCAGAATTGCCGGTGAGAGATCCGACTGCATGAAGGTGCGACCGTTGGACGTGCGCATTACCCAGCCTTCCGGCGCTTGGAACAAGACATAGTTCGGATTGCAGCCCATGACCTGTTCGACGGTTTCACGCATCGCGGCCTGAAACGGTAGCGCGACAAGCGCGTCCAGCGCACGGCGGGAACATGTAGGGCAAAAAAGACAATCCTGGCCCACAAAATGAGACAGCGTGAGGCGGTATAGCCGGATGGACAACACGACGACGGGTCTTACGACCGGTACGTAGCACCACCCACTGGAACTGGCACGGGCGGTTGTCTGAAGGACACCAACCAACATCAACCGTATTCGGAACTTCAGCGAATGCACCAGCCCCGTTAGGAAACTGCTCATCGAACGAGCTTCACCGCTGTACCCCAAGCATAAACCTCAAACGCCACTGTCGGGCCGCCGCAACCCGTGTTCGCAGTGGAGTAGCGATGCTCGAAACCCACATGGATAACCGCGTCTGCACCACGCGCCTGCGCGGTTGTCCGCAGCTGCGCCGCAGCATCTTCATATGTCTGGCCTAGTCCGAGAACCGGAGCCGAACACCCTTTCGATTCCGGAGTCCTGCTTGCCACGCCGAAAACCAGACCAATCACTTCATAGCGGTCATGAATATCACCTGCAGCCATAAGCATGAAAATGCTCCCCATCATTTGCCCTTGCAACTTTAGGCGCATTTTTCTTTCGACGGCAAGGTGCCACCCCGGGAAACCGGCCGAACTGCACAGGCCGCAAGCAGTCGCCCTTGCCACTGCGCACCAAACCCGCCTAACGCTGCGGGCATGGCCAAGTCTCCCACCTCTGCTTTTGTCTGCCAATCCTGCGGGGCGGTCGCCGCCAAGTGGGCGGGGCGATGTGAAGCGTGCGGGGAATGGAACACGCTGGTGGAAGAGGCCGTCTCCGCCCCGCCCGGCGCGCTGAAGGCAGAGAAAGCCGGCACAAAGCGCGGGCCGAAAGCCGAATTCATCGCCCTCGACGCGGAAACCGAAACGCCAAACCGCATCGTCATCGGCGTGGACGAACTCGACCGCGTGTTCGGCGGGGGCATCGTGCCGGCCTCTGCCACGCTGATCGGCGGCGACCCCGGTATCGGTAAATCCACGCTCCTCCTGCAAGCGGCCGCGCGCCTTGCCCGCAATGGCGTGAAGACCGTCTATGTCTCCGGCGAGGAAGCCGCCGCCCAGATCCAGGAACGGGCAAAGCGCCTGAAGGTCGCCAATTCCCCCGTCCAGCTCGCCACCGAGACAGACCTGCGCAAGATCCTCGCCGCGCTGAAGGAAGCCTCACCCGATTTCGTGGTGATCGACTCGATCCAGACGCTCTGGTCCGACAGCCTGGAAGCGGCCCCCGGTTCGGTCGCGCAGGTCCGCGCCTGCGCGCAGGAACTGGTGCGCTGGGCGAAAAAGTCCGGCGCCGCGCTCGTGCTCGTTGGCCATGTCACCAAGGAAGGCACCATCGCCGGCCCCCGCGTGGTGGAACACCTTGTCGATGCCGTCTTCTATTTCGAGGGCGAGCGCGGCCACCAGTTCCGCATCCTGCGCGCGGTAAAAAACCGCTTCGGCCCAACGGACGAAATCGGCATCTTCGAAATGCACCAGTACGGCCTTGCCCCGGCCAAAGAACCGTCTGCCCTCTTCCTCTCGGCCGAAGATGAAGGCAGCGGCGGCACAGCGGTGTTTGCCGCCATGGAGGGGTCCCGCCCCGTGCTGGCCGAGGTTCAGGCCCTCGTCGCCAAAAGCCCGTTCGGAACGCCGCGCCGCAGCGTGATCGGCTTTGATGCCGGCCGCCTCGCCATGCTGATGGCGGTGCTGGAGACGCGCTGCGGGGTGAGTTTCGCCGGAATGGATGTCTATCTCTCTGTCGCGGGTGGCTACCGGATCAACGAACCGGCAGGCGATCTTGCCGCCGCCGCTGCCCTGCTGTCGTCGCTCGCCGGAAACCCTGTTCCGAAGCGTTCGGTCTTCTTCGGCGAAATCGCGCTTTCTGGCGCCGTCAGGCCAGCGCCGCGCATGGACCAGCGCCTCAAGGAGGCCGCCCGGCTGGGCTTCCGCACCGCTTTTGTGCCTGAGGGGGTACCTTCAGCAGAGAGCGGCTTGACGGTGACGCCGATTGCAAGGCTTATCGCGCTCGTCGATTTACTCGCGCCGGACGCGCCTGATGCTTGAAAACATTTCAGCTTTTGACGGCATCGTCGTCGGTGTGATCATCGTTTCGGCGATCATGGCCTTTGCGCGCGGTTTTCTTCGGGAACTGGCCACGCTCGGCGCCTTCATCGGCGCGCTGGCTGCAGCCTATTATGCGCGCAAATTCTTCAGCACGACAGTCGCCGGCCTTCTGCCGGAAGGCAGCCATCCGCTCGCGCCCGACATCATCCTCGTCGTCTCCGCCTTCCTGATCGTCTATGTGATCGTGGCCTGGTTTGGTCAAAGCCTGTCAAAATCCATCATGACCAATGGCGAAATCGGCCTGTTCGATCATATCGCCGGCCTCGTCTTCGGCATTTTCCGGGGCTTCATTGCGCTGGTCTTTTTTGCCGTGCTGCTCAACGTCGCCGTCGAGCATGACCGCGTGCCCCCCTTCATCTCCGAAAGCTTCAGCTATCCCTATCTTGAGCAGATTGCCGACAGGGTGACCGGAGAGGCCGAAGAAGCCAGCCGCGCAATCAGTGCCCAGCGCCAGCCATAATCGCGCTGCTTGCCAGGCGGGCCGGGCCAGCTAGTCTCTGCTCCAGCACTTTTTCGGGGGACACGATATGAAGCCGTTCTGCATGCCGGCCCTTGCCCGCCACCTGCTCCTTGCCGGCGCTGCGTCCGCCCTGCTCGCCGCCTGCGCGACCCAGCCAGCCCCGCCCCGGCCGGCAGATACCCCGGCGCAGCAGCAAAGCGTGACCGACACGCTGAAAGCCCATGCCGTCCCGGTCGCGGCGCTGAGGCCCGAGGATCCCGGGATCACCGCGCTCGCACGCGCGGTGTCAGATGCCCAACTCGTCAGCTTTGCGAGCGGCTGGTCAGCGTCGCAGGAAGACCAGGACCTCAAAGGCGCGCTCACCGAGGCTCTTGTCATGTCAGGCCGCCTGGGGCTGCTGGTGCTGGATGTGCCCTGCGACGGCGCCGAGGTGCTGAACGGCTACGCCAGCGGCAACGCCACAAACATGCTGGCTGCAGACGTGGTCAGGTCCGCGCCGATTGAGCAGAGCCAGAAAACTGCAGCTCTGGCAGACATCCTCACTGTGCTGCGCGGATGGAACGCCGTAAACCCTGACCGCCCTGCGCAGGTGTCGGGCAAGCATTGCAAGACCGCGGCCAGCGCCGATCCGGAACGGGTATCAGTCTTCTGGGGCCTCGACCAATTGCCGGCCCATACCGGAGAGAAAGATCTCGCCGCCGCCGCCCTGCAATATGGTGAGCCATCCGGAAACCATGTCTGGCTGGTGCAGACGGATGATGAAGGGCTCTCCGATATCTTTACGGCTTCGGGCTGGATTGACCTGCGCGCCCTTCCGGACACTGCAGACGTAGTGAGCTGGCGGCAGGACCGGGCAACCACAGAGCCGCTTCTCCGGCCGCAACATCCCTCGTCTGCGGACATCCTTTTCCGGCATGCCCGGCGCACCCCGTCAGACCCGCTCTGAGACACGCGCTGTGATTTGATGACAAGAATGTCACTGACGGGCTTTCGCCCGCAGAAGAACCGGCCTATATCCCGGCCTTAGGCATAGGCCCCCACCAGCAAAGCCGGAACGTCCGATGGTCTTTTTCGATCATGATGACGATAAACCCCGCGAAGAATGCGGCGTTTTCGGAGTCTTTGGCAGCCTTGAAGCAAGTCTGCTGACAGCCCTGGGGCTTCACGCCCTGCAACACCGAGGACAGGAAGCGGCCGGCATCGTCAGCTTTGACGGCAAGCGCTTTTCCTCCGAGCGCCATATGGGCCTCGTCGGTGAGAGCTTCGGCGGCGACCTTCGGCAGCGCCTTCCCGGCCATGCTGCCATCGGCCACAACCGCTACTCCACGCAGGGCCGCCCGATGGCCCGCAATATCCAACCTATCTTTGCAGACCTTGATACCGGCGGTTTCGCCGTGGCGCATAACGGCAACCTGACCAATGCCCGCATCCTGCGTCAGGAACTCGTCCGCAATGGCGCGATCTTCCAGTCCACGATGGACACCGAAGTCATCCTGCATCTTGTCGCCCGCAGCCCGAAGAAACGCTTCGTCGAGCGCCTCGTCGATGCGATGCACCAGATCGAAGGCGGCTACGCCCTTGTCGGCATCACCGGCAAGAAACTGATCGGCGCGCGCGATCCCATCGGCCTGCGCCCGCTGATCCTCGGCCGTCACGGCAAATCCTATGTGCTCGCTTCGGAAACCTGCGCACTCGACATCATTGGCGCCGAATTCGTCCGCGAGATCGAGAACGGCGAAATGGTTGTCATCAGCGAGGAAGGCATCGAATCGATCCGCGCCTTCCCGCCGCGCCCGCCCAGCCCGTGCATTTTCGAATATGTCTACTTCGCCCGCCCGGACAGCTTTATCCAGGGCCGCTCGGTCTATGAAGTGCGCCGCCGCATGGGCCAGCAGCTGGCCGCCGAAACGCCCGCCGATGCCGATGTGATCGTGCCGGTGCCCGATTCCGGCGTTCCGGCTGCCCTCGGCTTCTCGGAAGCTTCCGGCATCCCGTTCCAGATGGGCATCATCCGGAACCATTATGTCGGGCGTACTTTCATCCAGCCGACACAGACCGGCCGCCAGACCGCTATCTCGAAAAAGCACAGCCCCAACCGCGCCGTGCTTGAAGGCAAGCGCGTTATCCTCGTCGATGACTCCATCGTGCGTGGCAACACGTCGAAAAAGATCGTCCAGATGGTGCGCGAAGCCGGCGCCCGCGAGATCCACTTCCGCTCGGCCAGCCCGCCGATCGTGAACCCGGATTTCTACGGCATCGATATGGCCGCCAAATCCGAGCTCTTCGCGGCGATCCACACCCATGAGGAAATGGTCCGTGAGCTGAAGGTGGAAAGCCTTGGCTTCCTCTCGGTGCCCGGCCTCTACAAGGCGATCGGCGAGCCCGTGCGCGACAGTATGCAGCCGCAATTTGCAGACCACTGCTTCACCGGCGAATATCCAACCCCGCTGGCCGACCATCAGCGCGACCAGGCGGACAAAGAGCGTCAGCTCTCCCTGCTGGACGATGTGTAAGCCTCGCGCTAAAGCCGCGCGATGACCACCAAACCCCGTCTCGTTCTCGTCACCGGCGCCTCGCGCGGCATCGGCCGCGCCGTCAGCCTTGAGCTTGCCCGCCAGGGCAACATCGTCATCGCCATCGCCCGCTCCAAAGCGGCGCTGGAAAAGCTCGACGATGAAATCCGGAAGCTCGGTTCCGAAGCCGTTCTGGTGCCGATGGACCTGAAAGACACCAAAGGTATCGAGACGCTCGGCAAGATCATCGCCGAGAAGTTCGGCACGCTGGACGGCTTCATCGCCAATGCCGGCCTTCTGGGCACGCTCGGCCCGCTGGAAACCTGCGGCCCGCGCAGCTTTGAGGAAACCATCCAGGTGAACCTCACGGCCAATGCCCATCTCATCCGCGCGCTGGGCCCCTCTCTTCACCGCTCGGAAACGCCGCGCGCCGTCTTCATCACATCGGGCGTTGTCCCGCGTCCGCGCGCTTTCTGGGGCCCCTATCAGGCATCCAAGGCGGGCCTGGAAGCGCTCGTCAAAGCCTGGGCCGATGAGAGCGAAAAGATGCCGCTGCGGGTAAACCTGTTCGACCCCGGCGCCGTGCGCACCGGCATGCGCGCCGAAGCGATGCCGGGCGAAGACCCGATGACCCTGCCCACACCGGAAGATGTGGCGAAGGAACTCGTGAAACTGGTGGCCCCGGCAGAAACCCGCACGGGTGCCCGCATCGTCTATCGCGAAGTCGCCGCCAGCTGAGTCTATTTCGCCGGGGCGCCGGCCAGCGCTTTGGCCTCGGCCGCTTCTGCCATTGCCACGGCCGCCACCGCGCCATGCGCGGGCACAGGGCTGCGCGCAAGGCCAAGGCAGGCAGCGTAGAAGCCTTCATCCGCCGCGCCCAGGGGGTCTGGCAGGTCAGCGGCAATGTCTACGCGCACTTCATAAGGCGTCGTGTTCTTCAGGCGCCGCGTCAGGAAGTCGATGTCAATTTCACCGGACGGATAGACAACGCGCATCGTGCGCTCGCGGAATTCGGCAGCGCGGCTGGCGCGCAGTTTCGCTTTGCCGCCGCTGGCATAATCGAACACCGCTTCGGCCTCGTCGATATGGGCCGAATGCACCTTGCGGCCGGTCGCCTCGACATGGGTGAACTCCCGGCCGAGCATCATGGCGGCAAGATCAAGGTCATGGATCATGAGATCCCAGATCACCGACACATCTCCCGCACGGCCCCCCGGCGCGGGCGGGCCGGAGCGGACAGACTCGATCAGCAGCGGCGTTTCCTTGATGGCGAGCACGCCCATGGCCATCGCCACGAAGCGCTCCTGATGGCCCACCTGCAGGATGCGGCCCCGGGCGGCGGCTTCATCGGCCAGGTCACGCGCGGCCAGTCCTGTCAGCGCGAGAGGTTTCTCCACCAGCACATGACAATGGGCCTCAATGGCCTGGCGGGTGAGCGGCTCATGCCAGACGGCGGGCACGGCGATCACCACAGCGTCGCACTGGCCGAGGAATTCAGCATAATCGGAATAGCCCTTTGTGCCGAAGGTATCGGCCAGTTTCTGGGCACGGGAAAGGTCCACATCGAAGATGCCGACAAGGTCCGCACGCGCCGAAGCTGCGGCTTTCTGTGCGTGATAGTTTCCGAAGACACCGGCGCCTGCAACGCCCACCTTGAGCCTGGTCATTCCTGCCCTGATCCTTTTTTCTTGGCCGACATGACATGTGCCGGGGCGCCTCGGCAACCCTTGGCCTCAGGCCGGGGCTGCTGCGCAGGCGCGGGAATCTTCAAGCCACCCCCTTCACATACCGGGTCTGCCGGGTCATCTGGAGGGGACTATGCCGGACACATCCGGGACAAACCCGGACAATTCCGGACACAAAAATCACAAGGGAAGGAACCGCCATGTCCAAGCTCACCTCCACCGATTGGAGCCTCGCCGCCCGCCCCGTGGGCATGCCGAAGCTGTCCGACTTTACCAGCCGTCAGGTGGAGGTCGCCGACCCGCAGCCGGGTGAGATCCAGGTGGTGAATACATGGATGTCGGTCGATCCCTACATGCGCGGCCGGATGTATGAACGGGAAAGCTATGTGCCGCCCTTCCAGATCGGCGAGACGCTGCAGGGCGGCGCGGTCGGCCGGGTCACGGCGTCCGCCCATCCGGATTTCAAGACGGGCGATCTTGTCTCTTCCATGCTCGGCTGGCGCACCGCCTGGGTGGCCGCGCCCCAGGCCGCCATGGTGCAGAAGCTCCCGAACACCGGCCTGCCCGAAAGCGCCTATCTGGGCGTTGCCGGCATGCCGGGCCTGACGGCCTATGCCGGCCTCTTGCGCGTGGGTGAACTCAAGGAAGGCGACACCGTATTCGTGTCCGGCGCGGCGGGCGCTGTGGGCTCCACCGTTGTCCAGATCGCCAAGATCAAGGGCTGTACCGTCATCGGCTCTGCCGGCGGGGCGGAGAAGTGCGCCTTCGTCAAATCGCTCGGCGCCGATCATGTGATCGATTACAAACAGGCGCAAGGCTTCGAGGGGCTGACCGCCGCGCTGAAGACTGCCGCGCCTAAGGGTATCGACGTCTATTTCGACAATGTCGGCGGCGGCCATCTTACGGCAGCGATCGAGGCTGCCCGCCCCTTTGCGCGCCTCGCTCTTTGCGGAATGATCGCGCAGTATAACGAGACCGGCAAACCCGAAGGCCCGCACAACATCATTCAGGCTGTCGGCAAGCAGCTGAAGCTTCAGGGCTTTATCGTCTCGTCACATGCGGATATGACCCCCGCCTTCCACGCCGACATGGCCAAATGGATTGCCGGCGGGAAAATGAAATATGAGGAAACCGTGATGAACGGGATCGAGAAAGCGCCGGACGCTTTCCTCGGCCTCTTCACCGGCGCAAACACCGGCAAGATGCTGGTAAAACTGGGATAGACATGGCTGCTCTTTTTGACGCCTACATCATGGTTGACTGGAGCGCGGCGGCCAAGCCGTCGCTCGGCGCCAATTCGATCTGGATCGGCATTCTGGCGAAGGATGCGCGTCTCAAGCTGCAATATCGCGGCGTGAACATCGACACGCGCCTGAAGGCCCGCGCCTTTCTCGAGGACATGGTCGCCAAGCTGACCAAGCGCGGCGACAAGGTGCTGATCGGCTTCGACTTTGCCCTCGGCTTCCCGGCGGGCACGGCGGCGGCGCTGGGCCTCGACACGTCGGCCCAGCCCCCCTGGCAGGCGACCTATGCCCATCTTGCCAGCAAGTTGAAGGACAAGCCGGACAATTCCAATGCCCGCTATGCCATCGCGGCGGGCCTCAACTATGCGATCTCCAAAGGCGCCTTCCCCTTCTGGGGCGCCCCGGCACGCGATGTCGTCTCCACCCTTTCGGCCACCCGGCCCGATTATGAGGGCGGCCTGCTGCCGGAATACCGGCTCTGCGAAACCTACCTTAAAGAGAAAAAGATCGGCCAGCCAAAACCCGTCTGGCAGTTGGCCTATACCGGCTCCGTGGGCAGCCAGACGCTGACAGGCATCCCGCATGTCCATGCCCTGCGTCAGGCCTGGCCGGCATCTCGCATCTGGCCATTCGAGCTGGGTACAGAGCCCCTTACCGCAGAGGCGCTCGAGGGAATCGATGTGGTTATGGCGGAGGTCTACCCCTCCCTGGTGAAGGCCAAACCGGAAAAAGGAGAGGTTGCTGACGAGGCGCAGGTTCGCGGAATCGCCCGCCACTACGCTGATCTGGACGAAAAAGGCCTCCTCGGCGCGGCTTTTTCCACAGGCAAATCATTTTCCCCTGAACAAAACCGGCACATCACCGAAGAAGAGGGCTGGATTCTCGGCGTTTAGCCCGTGTTTATAGGGCGCTCGGCATATTCACGGGCTACGAATCGTGGGTAAGTCGGCCCAATGGCGTGCAAACGTCATTTAACCTAGAGGAGAACCCCTATGAACAAGGGTGAACTGACCAAAGCGGTGGCAGCAGCTTCCGGCCTGTCGCAGAGCGACGCTGGCAAAGCCGTCGACGCTCTTTTTGACACCGTCGCTTCGGCAGTGAAGTCACGCCAGCAGGTTGCAATTGCCGGCTTTGGCACTTTCTCGGCCAAGACCCGGAATGCGCGCGAAGGCCGCAACCCGGCAACCAAAGAAACCATCAAGATCCCCGAGAAAACCTCTCTTGCTTTCAAACCCGCTTCGGCGCTGAAAGACATCTAAGGTTCCGGCCCCCAAGGGGGCCTTTCCGGATCAGGCGGCGCGTTCCACACCGGGGCGCGCCGCTTTCCATTCCAGTAGGATCACCTGCGCCGTGCCGGCCGCGAAGACGCCGATGAACGCCCCCTCCAGCACGCCTGAAGCGCCCCGCCCCAGCGGAATGGCCAACCAGTAGCAGACCGGGATCATCACCACGAAGAATGAACCAAGATGGATGGCGCTGGGCAGCCACACCATGCCCTGCGCGCGCAAGGCAAAGGAGGCCGTGGCCTGCAGCCCGTCAAACACCGTGGCCGCCGCCGCCAGCCACAGCAGCGCGGCAATGGCCGGCGCAATCGCAATGCCGCCGATAATAGCGTCCTCGCGCACCAGCAGCCGCGAGATCGGCCCGGCCAGGCTGATCAGCAGCACACCGAGCAGCACCCCCATTACCAGCGTGGCGACCACGCCCAACCGGCCGGCATTGCGCACCTCTTCCGGATTGCCCCGGCCGATGGCCTCTGCCACACGCACCGAGGTGGCCGTGGCGATGCCGAGATAGAACATGAAGCACACGCCCATCACCTGCACCGAATAGCCATAGACGGCGTTGGCCGCGATGGAGACCCAGGTGGCGATGATGAAGGTGACGTTGAAGCCGCCCCATTCGGCGATGTTGGAAATGGCTGTGCCCGAGCCCACCGAGAGCTGGCGGCGGGCTTCGCCCTTGTCCGCCTCCGGCGAGCGGCGGAAGCCGGGGGTGAGCGCGGCCACGAAGATCAGCATGACAACGGCGATCAGCCAGCGCGTGGTGGTGGTGGCCCAGGCCACGCCTTCAGCCCCCATCTGCGGGAAGCCCCACCAGCCGGCAACCAGCGCCAGGTTGGCCACAAGGTTTATCGCCACGCCCGCATACATCACGATGGTGACGAGCAGCGGACGGCGCAGCGCCTCAAGATAATACGAACAGGCCTGCGAGATCATGTGCCCGGCAAGCCCCAAAGCGAGGATGCGGGTGACCGCCGCAGTGGAGGCGGCAACCACTTCGGGCGAGGCGGTCGCAGCCGCTTCCTCGCTGGCCGGGGCAATGGTGACGAAGACCCAATGGAAGAAGGGATCGGCAAAGGGTACCAGCGCCGCCGTCAGTACCACACCCATCAGGATGGCCCACCACAGCCCGCGCCGGAAGATGCGGCCCGACCCGGCCGCCCGGCCCGTTCCCAGCATTTCGGAGGTAAGCACCTGAACACCCAGCAGGATGCCGATGCCAAAGCCCAGCGACACCCCGATCGGCAGCCAGGCAGAGAGCACATACGCCAGCTCGCCCGGCGCATACTGGCCGAGCACGATGGCATCTGTCAGGCCCATGAGCATCATGGCCATGCGGCTGACGGCGATAGGCACCGACAGCCGGATCAGATCTGCAATATCCTTTGCCCGCGCCCAGGCGGGCAGGCGCGACGTCGCCGCCATGACTGCCCTCCCTTTGATCTTTTCCAGGCCTCTGCCTGATTTCTGAGCAGCCGGGCGTGATGCCCGAAAGACAGTCAGAGAGCAAGCCGTCCGGACAAGGATTTTTCCGGCGATGCCTGAGAGCAACAGGCAGGGCGAAGGCGCGCCCCCATCGGGGGGGCTTTCCGTCAGAACAGCGTCGAGGCGCCGTTGGCGATGTTGTGGGCGATCACTGGCAGCAGCAAGCTGCCGGTGCGCTCGCGCAGCCATAGCAGGAGGAAGGCCGGCAGGCCCGTCATCGCAAAGGTCATCAGGTCCAAATCCACCGCGCCCGCCTTGTAGCTCAGCGCATGGGTGATGCCGAAAAGAAGGCTGGTCAGCACGCCGCCATAGCCGATGGGCGCGCCGGCAATACCGATCCGCCCACGGAAGGCCTCGTTGAGAGCAAGCAGCAGCGTGCCGCGATAGAAGAGCTCTTCATCCAGCCCCGGCATGGTCCATTGGAAAGCGATCGTTTCAAGGCTGTCCGGTTTCCCGTCTGCCCCGCTGAGCGCCAGCCAGAAGAACAGGCCGGCGAGCGCGCAGAACACCCCCAGTGCCCCGCCCCAGCGCGGGCCCTGATCCAGCGTCATGCCACAACGCTTCCAGCCGAAAGCGGGCAAAGACATGACGATCAGCGTGCCGGCAATCGCCGCCAGCTTGCCGGCCCAGTTCCAGTCTGCCTGAGGGAACGGGTCCGGGATCATCCAGAAACCGCGTGTCAGCAGCGCCTGATACACCAGGTTGAGCACCAGCGCCGCCACCAGCCACCGCCACCGGAACCCGCTGTGGAAAACAGCCGCGCCCAGCAGGCCAAGCCCCGCCAGAAATCCCGTCTCGATCAATGTCCGGATAAGTTCATCCATGTATCCCGTCTCCTCTGCCGATGCTCAGATGCAGCGGCAGAGGAGTTTGGATGCATTTCAGGCCGGACTTATCCCGCCTTGCGCGCGCCGGCGGCGTCGGCTTCGGCGGCCTGCAGCTTCTCGGCGATGAGGAAGGCCAGTTCCAGCGCCTGCTCGCCATTGAGGCGGGGGTCGCAATGGGTGTGGTAGCGGCTGGAGAGGTCTTCTTCCGAAATCGCCTGCGCGCCGCCGATACATTCGGTCACGTTCTGGCCGGTCATCTCGAAATGCACCCCGCCCGGATAGCAGCCCTCGGCCGACAGCACATCGATGAACTGGCGCACTTCGGACAGGACGCGGTCAACAGGCCGCGTCTTGAAGCCGGTGCCGGTTTTCAGCGTGTTGCCGTGCATCGGATCACACGACCAGACGACCGTGCGGCCGGATTTCTTCACCGCGCGGGCGAGCGGCGGCAGGCCAGCCTTCACGCCTTCCGAGCCGAAGCGCGAGATCAGCGTGATGCGGCCAGGCTCGTCCTTCGGGTTCAGCGTGTCGATCAGGCGGAGCAACTCGTCGGTCTCCATGCCGGGGCCACACTTGATGCCGATGGGGTTCTTGATGCCCTTGCAGAAATTGACATGGGCATGATCCACCTGCCGCGTGCGGTGGCCGATCCACAGCATGTGGGCGGAAGTGTCATACCAGTCGCCGCTGGTGGAATCGATGCGCGTCATCGCTTCCTCATAGCCCAGCAGCAGCGCCTCATGGCTGGTGTAGAACTCCACCTGCGACATCTGCGGAACGCTTTCGGCATTGAGGCCGACCGCTTCCATGAAGCGCAGGGAGGCAGAGATCTGATCGGCCAGCTTCTGATAGCGTTCGCCCTGCGAGGAGCGGTCGACGAAGCCGAGCATCCAGCGCTGCACGTTGGCAAGGCTGGCATAGCCGCCCTGGCTGAAGGCGCGCAGCAGGTTCAGCGTAGCGGCCGATTGCGAATAGGCCTGGATCAGGCGCTCTGGGTCCGGAATACGGGACTCAGGGGTGAATTCCATGCCGTTGATATTGTCGCCCCGGTAAGAAGGCAGCGTCACGCCATTGATCGTCTCTGTCGGCTCCGAACGCGGCTTGCCGAACTGGCCGGCAATACGGCCCACCTTCACGACGGGCTTGGCCGCGGCAAAGGTCAGCACCACCGCCATCTGCAGGATCACGCGGAACGTGTCGCGGATGTTGTCCGGGTGGAATTCCTTGAAGCTCTCCGCGCAGTCCCCGCCCTGCAGCAGGAACGCCTTGCCGGCGGCCACATCGGCCAGCCGCGCTTTCAGGCGCCGGGCCTCGCCGGCAAATACCAGCGGCGGAAAGCTCCGGAGGCGGCCTTCAACAGCTGCCAGGGCGGCCGCGTCAGGATAATCCTGCGGGATGTGCTTGGCAGGCAGGTTGCGCCAGTCGGAAGGATGCCAGGTCATTGCTCGGGTCTCACTCAGTTTTCGCCGCGATAAACCATATGAGCGCCCATTGCTCAAGTTTCACCATAATTTCACTGCAAGAAGATGGCGGAATCGCGGGCGGGCCCGTTAAAAGGCCGGTTCAGACAGAAGATTCATGCGCCGCGGGGCCACATGTCGCACGTATATATCAGCCATTCGGGCAAAGACCCGGACGCCCTGCTCGCATTGCATGAGGCGCTGCGGGCCGCTTCGGTGACGGTATTCTACCCCGGCGAGGACACGTCCCGCGCAGAAGCCGACGCCGCTATCGACCGGGCCTTTGCCATCATCGTGCTGGTGTCCGCCGAGGGCGTGCGCTCCCGCCGTGTGCGCCAGGATGTGGAGGCCGCCAAGGCGATGGGCCTGAAGCTCATTCCCTACCAGGTCGACAAGGCGCGCCTCAACGGCTTCTTCAAGCAGGAAGTCCAGCCCCATCTGCGCCTCTCCTCCGCCATGCCGGACGGGCTCGGCCAGCTCGTGGCCGAAGCCCAGGATGCCTACCGGAAGAAATGCCCGGTCATCGCGGTGATGAACCTCAAAGGCGGGGTTGGCAAAACCACCGTCACCGCGCAGGTCTTCGGCGCCTGGCAGGAAGCCTTTGGGGGCCGCGTGCTGCTGATTGACCTCGATCCGCAATACAATCTCACCCAGACCTTCTACCCGATGGATCTCGCCGACGGTTCCTCCGCGCAGGACCGGTCGGTGATCTCCCTGTTCGAGCGCTCGCGCCTGCATGCGCGTGACGCGGCCTCGCCTGCCGAAAACTGGCTCGGCCTCACAATCCAGCCCTTCACGCCCGCCCCGCGCGATCAGTTCGTACACCCCGTTCTGGGCGTGGACGGCCCGCCGGGACGCCTCGACATCATCTCCGGCCAGTTCGAGATTTCCAAATACGCTTTCTCGGGCGACCCGGACGCTCTGGCCGCCGTGAAGCAGCATTTCCTGCGCAGCGTGGAGCATTACCGCAGCGAATATGACCTCATCGTCTTCGATACCAACCCCAACGCCACCTTCCTGACGCGCTGCGCGCTGGAGGCGGCAGACCGGGTGATCGCGCCGATGCATGCCGACATCTATTCCCTGCGCGGCGTGCGCCTGCTCGCGCAGGTGATCCGCAATCAGATCGAAGAAGCAAGACGCCCTGCGCTGTCGATCCTCTTCAACGCCGTGAACCGGAACGAACAATCCACCTTCGAAGCTGATGCGCGCAATGGGGTGTTTGACGAGATTGCGGGTTTCCCGCTGTCAGAAGCGCTGCTGACCGCTGCCCTGCCCCGCTCGGCGCATTTTGCCGTCAAGGCCCCGCAGGAAGGCCAGCCCGCCTGGCGCCAGTTGGTCACCCATGCCGGGCGCGGCGGGGGCCTCAAGCCCGTCCGCGAAAGCCTGAAACAGGTGGCGCTGGAAATCCGTGATCTGAATGAGGGAAAGAAAGGGCACTGATACCTCTCCTTGCCGCTAGCCGGTCGTCTGAAACGCTTCCCGGAAAAACTCGGCGGGCCAATAGCCATGCTCAACAATCGCAGCCAGCTCGTTGATCGACATGTCGGGTATTTCCCCGAACTCATAAGCCCAAACCTTTCGAGGCGGCAGGAATTTCAACATCGTCCGTGGAAAGAATTTATAGCTCGCAAGGATGCCTTCGGGAACCTTGACGCCCAGTTCGCCCTCAAACTCACCCAGCATTCTGAGAAAGGCCGACCGGGACAACCCAAGTTCCGCCATCAGCTTTTTGTCCCGATCCTTCACCAATTCGTCTCGACGGAAGAATTGGTGAAGCGGCAATGCCTCTTTGACGACGGAGATGAGATCGAATGTCTTGTCTTCCATTTTTGACCACTACCACGTCTAGCCGAAGAATAATTAAACCCCTTCCGGCACCCATTTCGTCCGCATCGTGACAAGTTCTTCCGCCGCGGATGGGTGAAGGGCGCAGGTCTGGTCGAAATCCTGCTTGGTGGCGCCCATCTTCACGGCAATCGCGGCGGTCTGGATCATCTCGGCAGCGTCATCGCCCACCACATGCACGCCCAGAACGCGCTGGTCTGAGGCGCGCACGACCAGCTTCATGAAGGTGCGCGTCTGGTCACCATTCAGCATATTCTTCATCGGGCGGAACTTCGTCTTGTAGATGTCGATCTCGCCATAGGTCTTGCGGGCTTCGGCCTCGGAGATACCCACCGTGCCCACTTCCGGCTGGGTAAACACCGCCGTCGGAATATTGGCATGATCCATCTTCCAGGGGCTGCCGCCAAACTCTGTATCGGCAAAGGCGTGGCCTTCGCGGATCGCCACAGGCGTCAGCGCCACACGGCCCGTCACATCGCCGACGGCCCAGATATTCTCTACATTCGTGCGCGACCATTCATCGACGATCACATCGCCATTCTCGGCCAGCTTCACGCCCGCCTTGTCACAGCCGAGATCATCCGTATTCGCCCGCCGGCCCACAGCCATCAGCACAACATCGGTCTCAATCTCTGTGCCGCTGCTGAGCGTCACGGTCAGGCCGGCATCAGTCTTCGCGATGGATTTGAACACGCATTTCGTCACCACGCGCACGCCGGCCTCTTTGAGGCCTTCATGCACAGCGAGGCGGATCTCGTCGTCAAAGCCGCGCAGCACGGTGTCTCCGCGATAAACAAGGCAAACCTCTGTGCCGAGCCCGGAAAACACATGCGCAAACTCCACCGCAATATAGCCGCCACCCGCAATCACCATGCGTTTGGGCAGCTCTGTCATCTCGAACACGCCATTGGAATCGATCACATGCTCAACACCGGGAAGTTCCTCCGCAGACGGAAGCCAGGGACGCCCGCCCACGGCGATCAGGATCTTCTTCGCGGTGATCGTCTTGCCGGATTTTTTGAGGCGCAGCGTATGTTTGTCCACAAACTCAGCCCGGTCATCGAACACGTCCACGCCGGCATTCTTCAGGTTACGGTCATAGATCGCTGACAGGCGGTCCACTTCGGCATGCAGACCCACCATGAACTTCTCATGATCGTAGGACACCTCGCCCACAGACCATCCGTACCCGGCAGAAAATTCGATGTCCTTTCCATACTTGCTGGAATACACCATGAACTTCTTCGGCACGCAGCCGCGCACAACGCAGGTGCCGCCCATCCGGTATTCCTCGGCCAGGCCCACCTTCGCGCCCGCCTGCGCCGCGATCCTTCCGGCGCGCACCCCGCCCGATCCGCCGCCAATCACGAACAGGTCATAGTCATAGGCGGCGTCGGTCATGGGATATTCCTTGGATTTCTAATGAGTTACCGGCAGCAGATGTGAGGCGCCCGCCTCAGTATTCAATGATATGGGCGCCATTTTCCTCACCGATGATCACGGTACGCGCGAGGCCGATGAAAAGCCCATGCTCCACCACGCCTGGCACGCCTGAGAGGAAAGCGGCGGTCTTTGCCGGGTCGGGAATGCGCCCGCAATGGCAGTCGAGGATATGATTGCCGCCATCGGTCACTAGCAAGGCAGCGCTTCCAGGCGTCTTGCGCAGTTCGATGCGCGGACGCTCCACGCCAGACGCCACCAGCGCGTCATGCACCTTTTTCGCGGTGATCGTGTAGCCGAACGGCGTGACTTCCACCGGCAGCGGAAACGCCCCGATATGCGGCACTTCTTTGGAGCTATCTGCGATCACAACCATATGATCGGAAGCATTGGCGATGATCTTCTCGCGCAGCAGCGCCGCCCCGCCGCCCTTGATCAGCACGCCGCCGGGGCCAATCTCGTCGGCGCCATCGACGGTGAGGTGAATGCGGTCCACCTGCTCGAACGGGATCAGCGGAATGCCGAGGCTCCGGGCGAGGTCCCGCGTCTGCACACTGGTTTCGATACAGCGCACCAAAAGGCCATCGGCAATCTCGTCGGCCAGCATCTCGATGAAGAACTTCGCCGTCGATCCGGTGCCGAGGCCAATCGTCATGCCCTCTTCGACGAAATCCAACGCGGCGGCGGCGGCGTTCTGCTTTTCGGTATCGCTGGCCATGAGAGGCTATCCGTTCTGCTTGTCCTTGCCTTTGGTGCGGGCGGCCTTTTCGGCGGCCTTCTTTGCCCGGTAATTCTTCGCCCAGCCTTCGCGGGTCACCTGCTGGCCCCGGCCCACGGCCAGCGCGTCGTCGGGCACATCCTTGGTGATCACGCTGCCGGAGCCGACATAGGCGCCATTCCCGATGCGCACCGGCGCAACGAGGGCGGAGTTGGAGCCGACAAACGCCCCCTCGCCCACATCGGTCTGATGTTTGAGATAGCCATCATAATTGCAGAAAATCGTGCCCGCGCCGATATTGGCACCCGCCCCGATGGCGCCGTCGCCCAGATAGGCGAGGTGATTTGCCTTGGCGCCCTCGCCCATGGCAGTGTTCTTGGTCTCGACGAAATTGCCGATATGGACATTGTCCGCCAGCACCGTGCCCGGCCGCAGACGGGCATAGGGGCCAACGCTGCAACCTTCGCCAACAACCGCGCCTTCCAGATGGCTGAACGCACGGATCTGCGCCCCGCCCGCCACCTTCACGCCGGGGCCGAACACCACATTCGGCTCAATCACCGCATCGGGGCCAATCTCGGTATCATGAGAGAAGAATACGGTGTCCGGGGCTACCAGGGTGACGCCCGCCTCCATCAGCGCGCGGCGGCGGCGGCTCTGGAAGATCGCTTCGGCCTCGGCGAGGTCGGCCTTGGAATCGCAGCCGATCAGATCATCCTCACCGGAAACAGCCACGGCGCAGCCGATGCCTTCGGCGCGCGCAAGGCCCACAAGGTCGGTCAGGTAATACTCGCCCTTGGCATTATTGTTGGTCACCTTTGCCAGCAGGCGGAACATGTCGCCCGCGCGGCCTGCCATGACACCTGAGTTGCAGAGGCGCACCCTGAGCTGGTGCGGCGTGGCTTCACGCGCTTCGACAATGGCCTCCAGGCTGCCATCTTCGGCAGTGATCAGGCGGCCATAAAGGCCGGGATCTTCCGCCTCAAAGCCGAGTACGCCGAGACCGGTCTTGCCGGAAAGTGTGCCGAAAAGCGCTTCGATGGTCGCCGCTGGCACCAGCGGGCTGTCGCCATAGAGCACGGCCAGATCGCCCTCAAACCCGGCCAGCGCGCCCTCAGCGCAGCGCACCGCATGGCCTGTGCCCTGCGGCGGGTCCTGATAGGCAATGGCAATGTCGGGATGGTGTTTTCCCAGATGCGCGATCAGCACATCCTGAGACGGATGCACCACTGCGACGATCTTCTCCGCGCCAACTTTCCGCGCCAGCGCGATCGACCAGTCGACCATCGGCCGCCCGGCGACGGCATGCATCACCTTGGGCAGGGGCGACTTCATCCGGGTTCCCTTGCCGGCAGCAAGGATGACGGCGGCGCGCTGTTTGGGCGTGTCAGTCAAGTGCGGGCTCCCTCTCGCTTTCCTCTGCCCCATCGCCTAGACGAAACCCCGCATCTTGGCGAGGGCGAAGGAGGGTCTGGCATGGCGGAAATGGGCAGCTTCGAGGGCTGGACTGTCGCTTTCGATCTCGACGGCACGCTGGTGGATACCGCGCCAGACCTGCTGGGCGCGCTCAATCATGTGCTTATCGATGCCGGCCTTGCCCCGGTGGACCTGCCGACGATTGCCACGCTGATCGGCAATGGCGCCCGCGCGATGATGGAGCGTGGATTTGGCGTGCACGGGGTCACCCTGCCCGCACCGGACATGGACGCCGCCTTTGATCGCTTCATCAGTTATTATGTGGAAAACATCGCGGTCGGCTCGCGCCCGTTTGAGGGCTGCATCAACGCGCTGGATGCTCTGCTGGATGCGGGCGCCACACTCTGCGTCTGCACCAACAAGCGCCAGGATCTCAGTGAGCGGCTGATCAGCGAGCTTGGCCTGACCACCCGCTTCGCCGCCATTCTCGGCGCCGACCGGGCGACCAATCGCAAGCCGCATCAGGATCATGTGTTTGAAGCCGTCCGCGCGGCGGGCGGCACACCGGCCCGCGCCTTGTTCGTGGGCGACAGCCGGACAGATGAAAGGGCAGCCCGGAATGCCGGGCTGCCCTTCCTGTTTGTGACCTTTGGCTACGAAGCTGAAACAGTCGAAAATCTCGCGCCCGATGCAGTCATCGGCCACTATTCCGAATTGGTGCCAGCCTTGTCAGTCCTGAGGGATCAAGCCGTCGCTTCGTTGCGCGGACGGTAAGTCGGGCGCGACGACCCAACCTCACCGGCAGCGCGGCGGCGCGGCATGCCATTGACCATATTGGAACGCACGTCGCAGCGGGCGCTCCGCATCGCGGGGACAAAACCTGCGTCCACGAGGTCGACATCGACTTCGTAACCACGTTCTGCCCAATACGAATTGATTTTTTCACGGAGGCGCTTTGCGCCTTCTTCGTCACACCAGTCTTTCACTCTGCTCTCTCCAGGCGATCTTATCGTTCTTGAAGTTGAGACAGCCCTATGGGGGGCCATCTGTGCCTGTCCTTCTTAAGGTTCATCACGCGGACCTTGCCGGCCCATCTGTGTATGTCCGGTAGATGACAATGTTTGCCGGGTTTCTCAAGAGTAATTCTATATAACTTTTTCTTAAACTAAGAATATGAACAAATGTTCAGCATGAACGGCCATTCATCTTGCGTTCATCTTGTGATCTTGATTGGAGTGTTGCCCGTTTAATTGCAACCGTTTGCAGTTGCGCTGCACAATTTCGGCGCCTACTGCGATCTACCCTTATAAGAAGTATAACTTACTTGCCCGCTCGCGCATCATGCAATTTCGCATGGCTCTCCCGACGACCCATGCGTCCACTTTTCCGTACTTAACCACGAAAAGCCGTCTTCGCCTATCTCGCAGCTGCCTTGCGATATGTGCTTGACCTCATCCTGAAGCAAGATTACCCACCCCGCTCGCGGTCGGGCGATTAGCTCAGCGGTAGAGCACTGCCTTCACACGGCAGGGGTCACAAGTTCGAACCTTGTATCGCCCACCATTCTCCTTTCCGTCCGCGTTCTTGCCGGTTCCCCACCCTTTCTGAACTGTTCAATGGCGCAGGGCGCGAAGCGCAGTATAAGCCGCCCGATGAAAGCGTTTTTCCGCTCTGCCCCTGTTGTTGCCGTGCTCGGATTCCTCATCTGGGCCTGGATGGCGCTGGTTGGCCGCACGGTGCGCTGGACGATCGAAGGCGAAGCCGAGGCGCGCGCCGCCCTGGCCGCTGAAAAGCCCGGCCTCATCGTGGCGTGCTGGCATGAGACCATCCTGCTGATGCCGTCGGGCTGGAACCGGGCGGTGCGCCACTGGCCGGAAAAGCGGGGCCGCGCCGCCATGATGATCTCCCTTTCGCCCGATGGCGAGGCCGTCGCCCGCGCCCTCAAACACCTCGATCTGGATGTCGTACGCGGCTCCACGGGTAACAAGAAGAAGACGAACAAGGACAAAGGCGGCATGCGCGCCATCGCCGAAGCCGCCAGCCGCCTGCGCAGCGGCGGCTATGTCTGCATGACGCCGGACGGCCCACGCGGCCCCCGCCGCATCGCCAGCCAGGGCGCCGTTACCCTCGCCCAGCGCAGCGGCGCCGCCGTTCTGCCCTATGCCATCTCCACCCGGCCCGCCCCGCGCCTGAAAAGCTGGGACCGCTTCATCATCCCCCTGCCCTTCACGCGCGGCGCCATCGTCTTCGGCCCGCTGATCGTCTGCCCCCGGGAGGCATCGCCCGAGGCGTTGCAAGAAGCGCTGCAACGCGGCATGGATGAAGCAACCCGCCGCGCCGAAACGCTTGCCGGCTATCCCGAACAACCCGCCAGGCCGGAGCTTATGACAGAATGACGCCTGCGTTATTCGCCTACCGGCTCACCACCTATGCCGCCTCGCCCTTCCTCGGCCTTGTGCTGAGCGACCGGGCGCGCAAGGGCAAGGAAGACTATCTGCGCCTGCATGAGCGCTACGCCAAACGCCTGCCGCCGCGCCGGCCCGGCCCGCTGGTCTGGCTGCATGGCGCCAGTGTCGGCGAAAGCGGCCTGCTTCTGGAGCTGGGCCGCCGCATGATTGCCGAGCGTCCCGGCCTGATGCTGGTCTTCACCAGCCAGACGGTCACCTCCGCCCGCGTGCTGGGCCCCCTGCTGCCCGATAACGCCATCCATGCCATGGCCCCGCTGGACACGCCCCAGGCCGCCCGCCGCTTCATCCGGCACTGGAAGCCGGATCTCTGCGTCTTCGCCGAGGGCGAGATCTGGCCCAACCTGATCCATGAGGCCCGCGCGTCCGGCGCGCGCACCGCGCTCGTCAATGCGCGGATGACGCAGAAATCCGCCGAAGGCTGGCAGAAGGTGCGCAGCCTGTTCCGCCAGCTTGTCGGGAATTTCGACATTGTTCTGGCCGCAGATCTGGATACCGGCCAGCGCCTGGAAAATCTGCTGGGCCGCCCGGTGCGCGCGGCCGGCAACCTCAAATCCGCCCTGCCTCCGCCTGGCGCCAATGAGGTGGAGATGACGCGCATCGCCGCCAATTTCATCGCCGGGCGCCGCTGCCTCCTGGCCGCCTCCACCCATCCGGGTGAGGAGGAACTCTTCCTCGATGCCGCCGCCGCGCTGCACGAAGATGTCGCCCTCATCATCGCCCCGCGCCATCCCGAGCGCGGCGACGAGATCGAAGCCCTGCTGAAACAGCGCGGCCTGCGCCATGCCCGCCGCAGCAAAGGCGTCCAACCCGACAAGCGCGACCGCGTGCTGCTGGCCGACACGATGGGCGAAATGGGCACCTGGCTGCGCCTGGCCACAGCGGTCTATCTCGGCGGCGGTCATGCCGAAGGCATTGGCGGGCACAACCCGCTGGAGCCGATCCGCCTCAGCCGCCCCGTCGCCACCGGCCCGCGCGTCCATAATTTCGCAGACCTGATGGCAAGCCTCGAGGCGAGCGGCCTCGTCCACACGGTCGATGGCCCGGCTGCCCTGCACACTTTCCTGCAAGCGCCCCCGCCGGTGCCGGAAGATGCGCTGGCCAAACTCGCCGCCGAAGCGGACGAGCCGATGCTGCTGACGCTGGGCGTGCTGCTGCCGCTGGTGCCGAGGCCCCTGCTGGAAGGCAATGATGGCGCCTGGGAGAACCGGCGGTGAGAGCGCCGCATTTCTGGTCGGCCGGCCTTGATCCGCGATCCCGTGAAGCTGCCCCGCTCACCCGCCTGCTGCTGACACCCTTCTCGATGCTCTATCTCTGGGGCCTCAGGCGGAAGCTGGCGCGCGCCGTGCCCGAAACCGCCCCCGTGCCGGTCATCTGTATCGGAAACCTCACCGCCGGCGGCGCCGGCAAGACGCCGGTAACCGAAGCCATCCGTAACCGGATCACTGCGCGCGGCCTGCGCGCCGCCAGCCTTTCCCGCGGCCATGGCGGCAGGGAGCGAGGCCCCCTGAGGGTTGACGCCGCCGCGCACACTTACCGCGATGTGGGCGACGAGCCGCTGCTCCTGGCCGCCACCGGCGAGGCCTGGATCGGGCGCGGCCGCCCGGAAGCGGCCCGCGCCATGGCGGCGGCAGGCGCAGACGTGATCATCATGGATGATGGCCATCAGAACCCGTCCCTGAAGAAAGACCTCACCTTTATCGTGATTGATGCGGGCGCGCCCTTCGGCAATGGCCAGGTGCTGCCCAAGGGGCCGCTGCGGGAAAAGGTGCCTGAAGGGCTCGCCCGCGCCGATGCCGTTGTCCTGATGGGCGAAGGCCCGATGCCGGGCGAAGTTGCCGCCAGCGGCCTGCCCGTGCTGCGCGCGCGGCTCGCCCCGGCGGAGGCCCCGCCGCCCGGCCCGCTCGTCGCCTTTGCCGGCATCGGGCGCCCGCAGAAATTCTTCGACAGCCTGGCCGAGGCGGGCGGCCATGTCTCCGACGCGGTGCCCTTCGGGGATCATCATCCCTATGCCAAAGGCGACATCCAGTTCCTCCGCAGCCTGGCGCGCGATCATGGCGCGCGCCTCGTCACCACCACCAAGGACCATGTCCGCCTGCCCCCGGAAGTGCGGCAGGAAATCCACGCCTGGCCGGTAACCGCAGTGTTCGAGGATACCGCAGCGCTTGACGCGGTGCTCGCGCCGCTCTTCAAAAGCTGACGGAAAGCTGACGCAGCCCATGAACGACCAGACCCCCACCGCCTATGTCCGCCCGAAGGACATCGATAACCGCGCCAGCTTCGGCCAGCGGCTGCAATGGCGGCTGGAGACCATCGCCTGGGATCTCATCTATTGGGGCCCGATGAAGATGCTGGGGCCGGACAAGGCCTCCGATTTCGGCGGCTGGCTGGTGAAGAAGGTCGGCCCGCTTCTCTCCCAGCACAAGACAACCCGGCGCAACCTCCGCCTCGCCTTTCCGGGCTGGAGCGAGGAACAGGTGGAAGCCACCGCGCTCGCCGCCTGGGAAAGCGCCGGGCGCACGGCTGGCGAGTTGCCCCACCTGCCAAGCATTGATCCCTATACGTCCGGACGGGTCGAGATTATCGGCCTCGACGTACTTGATCGCATACGCGACAGCGGCAAGGGCGCCGTCTTCATCTCCGGCCATTTCGCCAATTGGGAAATCATGCCGGCGGCGATCACCAAACGCATTCCCCATGCGGTGATGACCTACCGTGCCCTGAACAATCCGCATATCGACAAGCGCATTGCAGAGCTGCGCCATGATTACGGCACTGCCGTCAACGCGCCCAAGGGCATCGGTACACGTGAACTCATGCGGGCCCTCGCCCGGGGCGCGCCTGTCGCGCTGATGAATGATCAGAAGTTCAATGAGGGCATCCCGGTGCCCTTCTTCGGCCATTCCGCGATGACCGCGCCCGGCCCCTCGCGCCTGGCCCTCAAATATCAGGTGCCGATCGTTCCGGTATCGACCACGCGCACCGGCCCGGCCCGTTTCCGGATCGAGTTCCACACGCCGTTCATCCCGGAAGATACCGGCGACCAGGACGCCGATGTCCGCCGCTCGGTTCAGCGCATCACCGATTTCATCGAAGCCCAGGTCCGGGCCCATCCCGGCCAATGGTTCTGGCAACACCGCCGCTGGCCGAAGGAAGCGTGGAAAGAAGCGGGCGTGCTGTAAGGCACAAAAAAACTCCAACGCGGTTGGAGTTTTTTGGCCCGTCGTTGGAGTTTTTTTGGAGTTCCCTTGGAGCTTTTTGCGGACTTATCCCCGCTTTTCAGCGCCCTCAAACCTCGCCGGAATTGATCGCCTTCATGATCGAAAACCGCTTGGTGAAGGGGTTGGGCCGCTTCCCTTCGCAATAGAGTTTGCGCAGCCGGTAATGGGCAATCGCCGGGCGCATCTGCTTGGGCGCGGGCGAGACGATCGGGCCGAACGCCTTGGACGCATGACGGCGCGCGGCGGCATAGGCAGCGGCGACGGCCTGCAGATCGCCTGCCCAGTTATGCGCCGGGATCAGGATATTGGCCGCCGTCAGGCCAAGCCAGCCTTCGGGTTCGCGCGAGCGGTCATTCTCCAGAAATGCGGTCTGATAGCCATCGACCAGCTTCTGCAGCGCGCCGGGTTTCAGGCGGCCTGCTGCAATCTCTTCAGCAAGCGCCAGGCACACATCATGCCCGCGCGGGGGCTTTCCCTCGGCAATCTCCTGGATCGCCTCGCGCCACCACTGAAACCGGATCAGCCCCAGCGTCTCTTCCGAAACCGCCTCGCGCACCCTGACAAGCTCGTAAGCCAGGGCGTAGAGCGCGATCAGCGCCCGGCGCTCTGCGGCGGGAGCAAACCGGCTGGAAATCCAGCGGTCCTCGTCCACACGCCGGACTCTTTTGTCAATTTCTTCCCAAGGGGTTTGGGTCAGGGGTCTGGTCTCGTTTGACATGGCCCCCATATGTGCGAAACCGCTCCCGAGCGAAAGAGACCAAAACCTGCGCAAAGAGGACACCGCCATGGCCTTCACCCTCCCCGACCTGCCCTACCCCCGCAACGCCCTTGCCCCCCATATCTCGGAAGAAACCCTGAACTTCCACTACGGCAAGCACCATCAGGCCTATGTGACCAACCTCAACGGCCTTGTCGAAGGCACCGACCTTGCCGGCAAATCCCTTGAGGAAGTCATCAAGATTTCGGCTGCCGACAAATCCAAGGCCGGCATCTTCAACAACTCCGCCCAGGTGTGGAACCACACTTTCTACTGGCACTCGATGAGACCGGACGGCGGCGGCAAGCCCCACGGCAAGGTGGCCGAGCTGATTGAGCGCGACCTTGGCGGCTATGACAACTTCGTCAAAGAGTTCAAACAGGCGGGCGCAACCCAGTTCGGGTCTGGCTGGGCCTGGCTCTCCTACAAGGGCGGCAAGCTGGTGATCTCCAAGACGCCGAACGCCGAAACGCCCCTAACCGAAGAGGGCACCACGCCCCTGATGACGATGGATGTGTGGGAGCACGCCTACTATCTGGACTACCAGAACCGCCGCCCCGATTACATCGATACCTTCCTGAATAGCCTCGTGAACTGGGACTTCGTGAACCAGAATCTGGCCGATGCCGGCGCGTAAAGCCTTCTGAGACTGCACAAAAAGCGAACGCCCGCCCTTCCCCGGCGGGCGTTTTTGCATTATGTGCACCGCATCAAACGCTCCGGGCATGGGATTCGCCCGGCTGTGACTGGCCAGACATAGGGTCTGGCAGACGCAGGACGAGAGCCGCCAATCCGGGCGGCCAGGCAAATCAACCAGACATCCCGGAGACTGAACTTGACCGACACCCAGACTGTAACATTCGCCGACCTTGGCCTGGCCGAGAATATTCTCAAGGCCGTGACCGAAGCCGGTTACACCATCCCCACCCCGATCCAGGCCGAAGCCATTCCGCATATCGCGATGGGCGGCGACGTGACCGGCATTGCCCAGACGGGCACCGGCAAGACGGCCGCCTTCGTGCTGCCGATGATCCAGCGCCTGTCCACCGGCCGGGCTCGCGCGCGGATGCCGCGCTGCCTGATCCTCTGCCCGACGCGCGAACTGGCCGCGCAGGTTGCCGAGAACTTTGAGAAGTATGGCAAATACCTGAAGCTCACGATGGCGCTGCTGATCGGCGGCGTGTCGTTCAAGGATCAGGAAACCCTGCTTCAGCGCGGCGTGGACGTGCTGATCGCGACGCCGGGCCGCCTGATGGACCAGTTCGACCGCGGCAAGCTGCTGCTGATGGGCGTGGAAACGCTGATCATCGACGAAGCTGACCGGATGCTCGACATGGGCTTCATTCCGGATATCGAGAAGATCTGCACCAAGCTGCCGCCCAACCGCCAGACGCTGCTTTTCTCCGCCACCTTCCCGGCCGACATTCAGCGCCTTGCCAAGACCTTCCAGAAAGATCCGAAGAAGATCGAAGTGGCCCGCCCTGCGCAGACCGCCGAGACGATCTCGCAATTCGTGGTCAAGCTGCCGACCAATGACGGCAAAGCCCGCCGCACGGCGCTGCGCCGCGTGATCGAAGCGACCAATGTGAAGAACGGCATCGTCTTCTGTAACCGCAAGGTCGAAGTGGATATCGTCGCCGCCTCGCTGACCAAGCATGGCCATGACGCTGCGCCGATCCATGGCGACCTGCCGCAAAGCGTGCGTTCCGAAACGCTCCAGCGCTTCCGGGATGGCAAGCTGAAACTACTCGTGGCCTCTGATGTGGCCGCGCGCGGGCTCGATATTCCCGATGTTGGCCACGTCTTCAATTTCGGCCCGCCGCCGAAGGATGAAGATTATGTCCACCGTATCGGCCGCACGGGCCGCGCCGGGCGCACCGGTGAAAGCTATACGGTTGTGACGCCTGCGGACGATAAGTCCTGGGGCTTCGTGCTGAAGATGATCAAGAAGGACGTTCCGGAATTCATGCCGGAAGGCCTGCTCGAGGAACTTGAAACCCTTCCCCCCGAAGAAAAGCGCGACCGCAAGGGCGGACGTGACCGCGACCGGGGCGAGCGGGGTGGGCGCAGCGCCCGTGGCCGCAATAGCGAGCGTAGTGACCGCGCTGAGCGCAGCCCGCGCCGCCGCGAGCAGGAAGACGGCGATGTGGCCGTTGCCGAAGCACCCGTGGCCATCGAAGCGGTGGAAGCGCCAGAAAGGGCTGAAGCCCCCGCCATTCCGGAAAAACCCCGCCGCGAGCGCCCCGCCCGCAATGAAAAACGCCGTGAACGGAATGACGACCAGCCGCGCGGCGAAAAGCGCGAGCGTGACCGCGACCGCCCGCAGCGCGATTACAAGCGCAAGGATGATGACCTGATCCTGGAGCCGGCACCTGACCGCGTGGTCGGCTTCGGCAAGGACATTCCCGCCTTCCTGAAACGCTAAGGCGTTTCCCACGAACTCTTCCGGCCGGCCGCGCTCTCTGGGCGCGGCCGGTCTGCGTTTGGGGGAAGCGTATAACTCTGCCTGCGGAGGGGGCGGCGAGCGCAGCAGTATTGCAAGTTTCCCAGGAATGCCCCAACGCCGCTCCAGAGACTTCCAGGACCAGAATTTGGACAAATCCGAACAGTTCCGGACACTTCCCGGGCGCCCCCTTCCCCCTGGCGTCATTCCTGACTAGGCTTGGGGCCGTTGAGGGAAATCTGTTTCAAGGGGTGCATGCCATGATGATTCGCCGGAGTTTGCTTGTTGCCGTGATGGCGCTGGGCCTGGCCGCGTGCGGCGGGGACAAGCCGGAAGATGGCGGCGCGCCCAGGGAGCTGCGCCCGGACAATGGCGCGGCCGTATCCACCGCAAGCGCCGTGAGCGGCATGCCAGTGGGCGAGCTGCGCTCAGCCGAGCCCAGCCTGGTGGAGCTTTACAAGAAGCTGCACGCCAATCCCGAGCTTTCCTTCCGCGAGGTGGAAACATCCAAGCTGATGGCGGGCGAGTTGCGCGCGCTGGGCTTCACGGTGACCGAGGGCCTTGGTGACGCCTGGGTGCGCGAGAAGGCAATGAAAGACATTGGCGAGGTGAAGGCCGGCGTTGGCGGCTATGGCGTGGTCGGCGTGTTCGAGAATGGCAAGGGGCCAACGATCCTCATCCGCGCGGATATGGACGGCCTGCCCGTGCCCGATCAGACAGGCTTTGACTTTGCCTCCAAGGTGATCTCGCAGACCTGGACCGGCGTGGAAAGCCCGGTGATGCATGCCTGCGCGCATGATATTCACATGACCGTCTGGGTCGGCACGGCGCGGGAGCTGATCAAGAACAAGGACAAATGGAAGGGCACCTTGGTGATGATTGCTCAGCCGGCTGAGGAGATTGGCCTTGGCGCGCAGGCGATGCTGGCTGACGGGCTCTACACGAAATTTCCGCTCCCGGATTATAATCTGGCGCTGCATGTCTCGGCCAGCGCGCCGGCGGGTGTGATCAACTATTCTTCGGGCTTTGCACTGGCCAATGTCGACAGCGTCGACATTACCGTGAAAGGCGCGGGCGGGCACGGCGCCTATCCGCATACGACGCGCGACCCGATCCTGATCGGCAGTCATATTGTCACGGCCCTGCAGAGCCTTGTTTCCCGCAACACCAATCCGCTGGACTCTGCCGTGGTGACCGTCGGCTCGTTCAAGGCAGGGGCCAAGCACAACATCATTCCGGATGAAGCCGAGCTTCTGGTCACCGTGCGCTCTTACGATGACAAGACGCGCGAGATGCTGCTGGACGGCATCAAGCGCATTGCCGAAGGCCAGGCCGCCGCCTTTGGCGCGCCCGCGCCGGAGATCAAGATCGAGAGCGACTATACGCCCGCCACCTATAACGATCCCGACCTGACCGAGCGGGCGATGAAGGCGGTGGCCAAGAAGCTGGGCGCGGAGAATGTGCGCGCGGTGCCGCCGGTGATGGGCGGGGAAGACTTCAGCCAGTTTGCCCGCACGGATGAAAAGATCCCTGGTCTGATCTTCTGGCTGGGCGCGGTGTCGCCCGACCGGTTTGCTGCCTCGCAGATGGACGGCATGCCCCTGCCCTCGCTGCATTCGCCGCTGTTCGGGCCGGACTATGATCCGGCGATCGCCACCGGCGTGGAAGCGATGACCACGGCGGCGATGGACCTGTTCAAGGATTGAGGGCGGCCCTCCCCTGGCCGGGGAGGACCACCCAGGCCCCCTGCGGAAGCAGACCGTTACCAGCTGATCTTCAGCGGTGGCATGTCTGACGGCTGGAGAATATTCCAGACGCCGGTATCGCCTTCAATCTGCGGCTGCCGCGCGATAAAGAAAACCAGCAATGCCTGAAGTGTGGCGCGCACCAGAGCATGGCCGAGGCAGGCATGCCGGCCCATGCCGAACATCAGGGGCCGCGCCTGCTGACGCGCCGGATCGAACCTCTCGGGCCGGGGAAAGGCCAACGGGTCGTGATTGCCCGCAGCCCAGAGCATGGAGAGCGCCGTTCCGGCAGCGATTTCGGTCTCGTCCAGCCGGAGGGGCGCGGTGGTGAGCCGCATGGTCATGGGAGCGGGGCTGGCAAGGCGAAGCAGCTCGTTCGCACACTGAGGGGTGGCGGCGAGGGCATCCCGGTTTTCTGCAGCGATGCGCAGGCAGGCGGCAAGACCGGTGGTGGAGGTTTCGATGGCCTCGAAGACCATACCCGCGATAAGATCCGCAGCGTTCCCCGCCCCGACCGCTGCCTGCAGCGCACGGCTGAAGGGAGCGTCATTCGCGAGCGCAGCGAGGGAAAGCGCCCGCGCCTCAAGGGCGCCGGCCTCGGCCAGCGCGGCCTTTGAAAGGTCCGGCGCCATCGAGAGGACATGGGCCATATCGGCGACGGCCTGCTCCAGAGCAAGCGCAGCCTTCTCATCATAGCCGATCACCGAGGCCCAGACAGCGCGCACAACCGGCGCAATTACCTCCGCCCTCAGATCAAGCCCGGTGGCCAGACGGGGAAGCCCCGCCACGGCCGCCTCAGCGATGGCAGGAATATCCACACGGCTCAGGGCAGCGATGAGGGCGGCGCGGTCTGCCCGGTGGGCCGGGCCGGATTTGGTGAAGACCGAGCGCACCAGCAGGTTATATATGGCCGGGGTATCGGCCATCGCCTCAGCATCGGGCGCCATGCCATCTGCGGCGGGGTTGCGGGCCAGCGCCGAAAGCTGGGCATGGCCCAGAACCGCGAGGCCGCCCCAGGGGGCCTTCTGTATACGGTCACCGGCGGCCAGATCGGCCTGGAAGGCAGCAGCAAGGGAGGGCCAGCCCGTGGGCCGGTCAAAGGTGGTGAAGGTTTTCATGTGAGTAGGTCCTGAAAAGCACAGCCAAGCGCCCTGCACAGCGGCAGGGGCAATGAAACGGATGTTTCAGGGCTTAGCGTTTCCGGACGGACTGCATGGCGGGGCTTCCTGTTGAGCGGCAAGCTTAAACGGGCGGCGGCGGGCGGGTCCAGACTCAGTTTCAATAAAGGCAGGATTTAGGCAACGGCCTTGCTTTGGGGGGGCGTCTGCGCTAGATACCCTTTTGCTCAGACTGCGTATAAGGTTCACGCCTCCGTCGCAAACGAGCCCTGAAAGCCAGAGCGTTTTTGAGGAAACCCTTGAAACGCTTCTTTTCAGGCCTAACTTATACTCAAATCGAGCATAATAAGCTCGATTGGTTGAAGGAGGTTCACCATGGCGCGTCTGATCGATGCCGGTCCCGGCTGCCCTACCCCCACCCCGCTGCGCGGCAAATCCGGCGCCGAAGCGCGCGGCCTTGCCTATGACGCCGCCGTGAAAGCGGAAACCGATCCGCTTTATCCGCTGGTGCAGGATTTCGTGACGCCGATGGAATGGCCCGCGATTGCCCCGCTGGTGGCCGGCATCAACCGGCTGAAGCGGGAAAAGAATGCGGTGATCCTGGCGCACAACTACATGACACCGGATATTTTCAGCCTGGTGGGCGACTTCCGCGGCGACAGCCTGCAGCTGGCGCGTGAAGCCGCGAAGGTGGACGCGAAGGTGATCGTGCAGGCCGGCGTGCATTTCATGGCCGAAACCTCGAAAATCCTTGCGCCGGAAAAGACCGTGCTGATCCCCTCGCTGGAAGCGGGCTGCTCGCTGGCAAGCTCGATCACGGGCGCCGATGTGCGCCTGATCAAGCAGAAATTCCCCGATTACCCGATCGTGACCTATGTGAACTGCACCGCCGAGGTGAAGGCGGAGTGCCACATCACCTGCACCAGTTCCAACGCGGCGCAGGTAGTGGAAGCCATCGCAAAGGAATGGAATTCGGACACTGTGATCCTGGTGCCGGACCAGTATCTGGCGAAGAATGTGGCCGCCCAGACCGGCATCCGCATCCTCACCTGGCCTGGCGCCTGCGAAGTGCATGAGCAGTTCTCGGCCGAAGACGTGAAACAGCTGCGCGAGGCCCATCCGGGCGTCGTCATCCTGGCCCACCCGGAATGCCCGCCCGAAGTGCTGGAAGCGGCCGACTATGCCGGCTCGACCTCGGCGCTGGCCAATTATGTGTCGGAGAAGCGGCCCAGCAAGGTGGTCCTGCTCACCGAATGCTCGATGAGCGACAATGTGGCGGCGGAAAACCCCGGCGTGAACTTCATCCGTCCGTGCAATCTCTGCCCGCACATGAAGCGCATCACCCTGGAAAATATCTATGATTGCCTGGTGACGGGCGCGCATGAGGTGACCATTCCGGAAGATGTGCGGGTGCGCGCGAAACAGGCGCTGGACGCGATGCTGGCGCTGCCGAAGATGGAGCGGCCGCTCGATTTCGTGACCGGTCTCAAGCCGATGGAACTGGAACTCGTCATCTAGTGCGTAAACCGGGTTGCCAGAGATGGCCCGGAGGGTTGAAGTCAGCATGGCGTGTTCAGGAGGATGACCTTGCGGATGTTCGGTGGACGGATTGCAGCGGTGCTGGTGATGGCCTGCATGATGGTGAGCCCGGCGCTCGCCAATTCGGGCAAGAGCAAAGACCCGTCAGATGTGCTGGGCAGCTGGAGCTTCCAGACCAGCCCCTATCGCAGCGGCCAATGCGTGATGAGCGGCACGATGCGCCTGTCTCCGCATCCGGAAGAAGGGCGCTATACGTGCGAACTGACGGCGGTCGAGATGTGTTCCATGTGGGGCCGCTCGGTTGTGCGCCAGTCATGCGAAGCGCGCCGGTTTGGCGATCAGGTATCGATCCGCTCCACCATTGAGGAGATGCTGGAGTCGAAATTTGAAGGCCTGCTCTATGTTCCTGACAATTTCACGCTGACGATCCAGTCTCACGAACGCATGTTCGGAGCGCTCGTCTCTGCTGTCACCGCGCCGGTGGAGTTCCGCCGCGCGAATGACGGCATTTCCTGATCGGACAGAACCATGATTGCGGGGACAGATGACCGCCTCCAGGCCGGCGCGGGGGCCGCGACGGATGTGCTGATCGTCGGGGCGGGCCTTGCCGGCCTGTTCCTGGCGCTGAAGCTGGCGCCCCGCCCCTGCCTTGTTGTCTCGCCGGCCCCGCTGGGTCAGGCGTCCTCTTCTGCCTGGGCGCAGGGAGGCCTCGCCGCCGCGCTCCACCCGCTCGACAGCCCGGCCCAGCATGCCGCCGATACCGTGGCCGCCGGAGCGGGCCTTGTGGACCCGGTGATTGCCCGGCTGATCGCGGAAGATGGCCCGGCGCGGGTGCGCGATCTGGTGGCCCTCGGCGTGCCGTTTGACCGCACGCCGGACGGGCAGCTCGCCCTGTCTCTGGAGGCGGCCCACTCCCATCCGCGCGTGGCGCGGGTTTCAGGGGACCTTGCCGGCAAGGCGATCATGGACGCGCTGGTGGCCGCCGTCGCGGCGGCCCCACATATAGAGCTGATCGAAGGGGCGCGGGCCGAGGCGCTGCTGCAGGATGTGCACGGACGGATCGGCGGGGTTATCCTGCGAGGCAGCAATGGCCGGCCGTTTGTCAAATCGGCGCGGGAAACCGTTCTGTGCACGGGGGGATCAGGCGGGCTTTACCGCGTGACGACCAACCCCAAGGAAGCGCAGGGCGAAGCCATCGCCATGGCGCATGTGGCCGGCGCCGTGCTGGCCGATCTGGAGTTTGTGCAGTTCCATCCCACCGGCATCGACATTGGCCGCGACCCTGCCCCGCTGGCCACCGAGGCGCTGCGCGGAGAAGGCGCCACGCTGCACAATTCTGACGGGCGCGCCTTTATGGCGGACTATCATCCGCTGGCAGAGCTTGCCCCGCGCGACGAGGTGGCCCGCGCCATTCATGCCGAGCGCGCGGCCGGGCGCGGCGCATTCCTCAATTGCATCACGGCGGTGGGCGAAGAATTCCCGCACCATTTCCCGACCGTATTTGCCGCCTGCATGAGCGCCAACATTGATCCGCGCCGCGACATGATCCCGGTGGCCCCTGCCGCGCACTACCATATGGGCGGCATCGTTTCCGATCTCTGGGGACGCTCCACCCTGGACGGCCTATCCGTATGCGGAGAGTGTTCGTCCACTGGGGCGCATGGCGCCAACCGGCTCGCCTCGAACTCGCTGCTCGAAGCGGTGGTGTTTGCCGAGCGGATTGCCCGGCGCCTGCGCGACGCAGACCTTTCCGAAGCAGGCGCCAGCAGCGGCCGGGCGACCCCGCGCCTCACCGGGCCGGACATGCTGGCCCTGCGCGAAGCCATGTCGCGCCATTGCGGCGTGGTGCGCGAAGCAGGCGGGCTGACAGAGCTGCTGGGCCTGATTGAGCGGCTGGAAGCCGGCTGCCCCGGCGCGCCGCAGCTGACCGCCGCGCGCCTCATCGCCAGCGGCGCGTTGGCCCGCACCGAAAGCCGCGGCGGCCACTTCCGCACCGATTTCCCCGAAACCGGCACGCCCGAGCGCCAGTTTGTATTTCAAGTAAGCCGTGAGGCGATGACCGTATGACACCCTATATCCCCCCTCTTTCCCCGATCATCCTTGATCCGATTGTGCGCCTGGCGCTGGCCGAAGATCTGGGTCGGGCGGGCGATCTGACGACGGATGCGACCATTCCGCCTGAAACGCGGCTTTCGGTGGTGATCGCGGCGCGGAGGCCCGGCGTGATTGCAGGGCTGGACGCGGCCGCCTATGCCGCGCAGCTGGTGGACCCTGAGTTGAAACTTCAGATCGAAAAGCCCGATGGCAGCGCGCTGACGCCCGGCGATGTGGTGGCGCGGCTTTCAGGCTCTGCGCGGTCCATCCTGATTGCCGAACGCACGATGCTGAATTTCCTGGGGCGGCTTTCCGGCGTCGCCAGCCTGACGCGGAAATATGTTGAGGCGGTAGCCCACACACAGGCAAAGGTTGTCTGTACCCGGAAGACCACGCCGGGGCACCGGGCGCTGGAGAAGCGGGCCGTGCGCTGTGGCGGGGGCACGTCTCACCGCTATGGCCTGGACGACGCGATCCTGATCAAGGACAATCATATTGCCGCCTGCGGAGGCTCGATTGCCGCAACGCTGGAGCGGGCCAAAGCCTATGCCGGACATCTGCGGATGATCGAGATCGAGGTGGATACCTTGGCCCAGCTCGAAGAGGCGCTGAAGCATGGCGCCCACGCCATCCTGCTGGATAACATGAGCCTCGACCAGCTACGCGAGGCGGTGGCGATGACGGGTGGGCGTGTGGCCCTGGAAGCTTCCGGTGGGGTAACCTTGGAGACGGTGGGCGCGATTGCCGAGACGGGCGTGAACTTTATTTCGTCCGGCGCGCTGACACATTCAGCCCCCAATCTTGACCTCGGCCTCGATGTGGTCTGACAGTCTCCACCGCAAACACTGGCACGGCCAGTGACAGATCATGGCGGAGGAAAACATGGCAGGCGCAAACGGCCGCAAGGCAATCTTCATCACGGGCGCAGCCTCGGGCATCGGCGCGGAAACCGCGCGCTATTTTGCGCGCAAGGGCTGGTTCTGCGGCCTTTATGACATCAACGAGACGGGCCTGAAGTCGGTCGCCGCAGAGATCGGCGCAGACAATTGCCACCTCGCCAAACTCGACGTGACCAAACGCGCTGAGTGGGCCGCCGCCATGGAGGGCTTTGGCGCCGCCACCGGAGGCAAGATGGACGTGCTGTTCAACAATGCCGGCATCGGCCGCCATGGCTGGTTTGAGGATGTGCCGCCCGAAGATTCCGATCTTGTGATCGACATCAATGTGAAGGGCGTAGTGAACGGCGTGTATGCCGCCCTGCCCCTGCTGAAGGCAACGCCGGGCGCGCGCATCATCAACACCGCGTCAACCGCCGGCATTGTGGGCGCGCCGCAACTGGCGGTCTATTCCGCGTCGAAATGGGCCGTCCGTGGGCTGACAGAAGCGCTGGACGCTGAATTCCGGGATCTGGGCATCCGTGTCACCACGCTGATGCCCTGGTTTGTGGACACGCCCATCCTGGAGATGGGCAACAAGGAGGGCGCCAATGTGAAGATGTCCGACCAGATGAAGGAGAACGGCGCCAAGGTTTATCCCGTCTCCATGGCGGCCGAGAAAGTGTGGGAAGCCGCGCAAGGCGACGACATCTATTACATGGTGGGCGGGGACGCAGAAAAGGCGCGCTTCATGACACGCTGGCTGCCCGGCCTTGTGCGGAAGAATATCCGGAAGAATGTTCCGGCGAGGGACTAACGCCGGATCGCCAGAGCGAGGCCATCATGGCCCTTGAGGCCCACCTGCTGAAGCACGATCGCTTCAAACTGCGGGTGAGCTGAAAGCTCTGCAAGGAAGCGCGCAGCGCCCTTCGCCATGGGATCGTCCGCTGGCGGATCAAGCACCGCGCCTTTGCGCACAACATTGTCTGCCAGCAGCAACCCGCCGGGGCGCAAGAGGCGCGCGGCCTCCGCAAGATATTCCGGATACTCGTCCTTGTTGGCGTCAAGGAAAACGAGATCGAAGGGACCGGTGAGGCTGGCCAGCGACACACGTGCTGGGCCGGGAAGGATCAACGTCTGCGAGCCGATGCCCGCCTCGTTGAACGATGTGCGGGCGAAGGCGGCATAGGCGGGGTCGAGTTCAAGCGTGACCAACTCGCCATCGCCCGGAAGCGCGCGGCCAAGCCATACGCCGGAATAGCCGCCCAGCGTGCCGATTTCGAGAATACGGCGGGCGCCGATGAGTTTGGCGAGCAGGTAGAGCAGCTTCCCCTGCCCGGCTGACACTTCAATATGCGGCAGGCCCGCCTCTGCTGCCCGCTGGCGCAGCCGGATGAGCGCCTGATCCTCGGATACAAAAAGGCCGTCGATGAACTGATCGACGGCCTCAAAGATCGGTTTGTCTGCCATGGCCTACTGGGCGGCGGCGCGGGCGGCTTCGAGCTGGCGGGCAAGATAGTCGTCGATGACGACCGGCGCGGGCACAGCAGCCTCCTCGGCGACCGGCGCGGCCACAACCGGAGCATCCGCCTTCACGGTTTTCACCGTCTGCACCGACATCAGGCGCGGCGCAGGCGCCGAGACCGTGCGGGTGGAGGTGGTGACGCCGGCAGGCGCCACGGTCGGCGTGATGGTGTAATAGCCGTCATCGGCCGCGCTGGAGGCGTCTGCAAACAGCAGGCCTTCGTCGAGGGCGGCCATATCGGCTTCCTTCGTGGCGTCCAGCTCAGCCAGGCGCAGCTCGGTCTGGCGCTTGCGGGCCTCGAAATTGCGCTCCACGCTCGCCCATTCGGCGCCGCGCGGGAAGCGGTAGAAGATGTGCAGGCCAACCTGTTTGGTCTTGATCAGGCCGGCATTCCAGACCGGATCAACATAGGTGGCGTGATAATGGGTGGCCCCGCCCGTGCGGTCCTCATTGAGGCCCATCATGACATGGGCGGCAATCCGCTGGGCCCGGTCCCAGGCCTCCCCGGCCGGCTTGTTCCGGTCCATCGACCCATCACAGGTGAAGGTGAACTGGCAGCCGGTGGTGCGGGTGGCGCCCTGGAAGACGACGCCGCAAACGCTGTCGGGATAGCGATGGTCGCGAACACGGTTGGCGATCACTTCAGCCACGGCGATCTGGCCGTTGATCGGCTCCCAGGCCGATTCGTAATAGACGGCCTGCGCCATGCACATCAGCTCGGCATCGATCGTTTCGGCGCGCTGGATCTGCTCAGGGCGGAAAGAGGCAAGCGAGGCGAGGGCCGCGCCATCGCGGTCGCGCATGGCATAGCGGCTCATCGAGGAGTCGATGTCGCGCTTCAGGGTGTATTCGACAGTGCGCAGCCAGGGCGAGTCCATCAGCGCCGGCGTGTGGCTGGCGGTGCGGACGGCCAGGCCGCCATCTTCATAAAGGGCGAGCCGCTCGGCTTCGGCGCGGAATTCCGCGTCGGCGCGCAGGCCTGCCTGTTGTTCAGAGATCGCCGGAAGCGAAACGGACGCCGTAACCGCGACAACGGCAACCATGCCGCCGCGAATGAAAACGTCGCGCTGTTCCTGGTCGGTCATTCCAAGCCACCACCGTGTGAGCTTTTCACGCAGCCCTTTAACCCGGGACACACTCACCCGGCCTGGTTTAAGAAACCTTAACATCACCGCTCCTCTTTATCCCCGGCCGGCAATTATTGCTTTGCCTGACGCCCCGGAGTGTCCGAGATTTATTCGTTTCTATTTGGCCGAAAGTGCCCGGCCAGACCCCGCAGGGACCGGAGGGACTTGGCCCACCCGCAACTATCTAGCAATATTTCAGCCAGATTCCTGAGTGACAATTCAGAAAGCCTTGGAACCGGGCCGAATCCCGGGATTCGCGCAACGCGCGAAGAAAACGGTATAATTATCTGAAAAATATAAGAAAAACGGAGCCGCAAGCGACTCCGTCCCCTGTGTATGAAATGTCAAGTTGTTGCACAAATGCAACGTTCAAGGCGGTCCGGCTTTTGGGCCGAACCTCCCGGAACCGCTACTTTTTCGCCCCGCGGATGGCGGCCTGTGCCGCCGCGAGACGGGCAATCGGCACCCGGTAAGGCGAGCAGGAAACGTAATCGAGGCCGGCGCGGTGGCAGAATTCAACCGATGCCGGGTCCCCGCCATGTTCCCCGCAGATCCCGAGCTTGATATCGCCCCGCGTCTTGCGGCCGCGCTCGGCGGCGATCTTGACGAGTTCGCCGACGCCTTCCTGGTCCAGGGTAACGAAGGGGTCTTTCTCGTAGATGCCCTTTTCGGAATAGGCCGGCAGGAATTTGCCCGCATCATCACGGGAAATGCCCAGGGTTGTCTGGGTAAGGTCGTTGGTGCCGAAGGAGAAGAATTCGGCGGCCTGGGCGATTTCCCCAGCCGCGAGCGCGGCGCGGGGCAGCTCGATCATCGTGCCGACCATGTAATCGAGCGTCACGCCCGTTTCCGCGAAGACCTTTTTGGCCGTCTCGTCGACCAGCTTTTTCAGGATGTCGAGTTCGCGGTGGGTGGCCACCAGTGGGATCATGACTTCCGGAACCGGCTTCAGCTTGCCTTCTTTCGAGACATTCACAGCCGCCTCGAAAATGGCGCGGGCCTGCATCTCGTAGATTTCAGGATAGGTGATGCCGAGGCGGCAGCCGCGATGGCCGAGCATCGGGTTGGACTCGTGCAGATCTGCCGCGCGGCGGCGCAGTTCCTCGGCGCTGAGGCCCGACGCCTTGGCCACACCGGCGATGTCTTCATCGGTATGCGGCAGGAATTCATGCAGCGGCGGATCAAGCAGGCGAATGGTGGCCGGGCGCTCGCCCAGGATGTGGAAGATTTCCTCAAAGTCCGAGCGCTGCATCGGCAGCAGCTTGGCAAGCGCCTCGCGGCGGCCCGTCTCGTCATTGGAGAGGATCATCGTGCGCACGGCCGGGATACGCTCTTCCTCGAAAAACATATGCTCGGTGCGGCAGAGGCCGACGCCTTCGGCGCCGAACTCGACCGCAGTGCGCGTGTCGAGCGGCGTTTCGGCATTGGCGCGAACCTTCAGCTTGCGGCGCTTGTCGGCCCAGCCCATCAGCTCGCCGAAATCACCCGAAAGGTCCGGATTGATCAGATCGACAGCGCCGGCGATGACACGGCCATTGACGCCGTCCACCGTGATCATGTCGCCCTTCTTGAAGCTGCGGCCACGGGCGGTGAACTCGCCTTTGGCGGTGTCGATGCGCAGGTCCGACGCGCCGCAGACGCAGGGACGGCCCATGCCGCGCGCCACAACGGCGGCGTGGCTGGTCATGCCGCCACGCGCGGTAACGATGGCGCGGGCCGCGTGCATGCCCTTGATATCGTCCGGGCTCGTCTCGACACGGACGAGGATCACATCCTCGCCCTTGGCGGCCATATGGAACGCCTCTTCGGAATCGAACACGACGCGGCCAACAGCGGCGCCGGGGCTGGCGGGCAGGCCCTTGAAGGCCACATCATAGTTCGGCTTGCCGAGCTTCTTGTTCTCGTCATCGCTGGGGATGCGCGGGTGCAGCAGCTGGTCAAGGGCCGCCGGGTCAATCCGCAGCAGCGCCTCATCTTCCGTGATCAGACCTTCGCGAACCATGTCCACGGCAATCTTCACGGCGGCAGCGGCGGTGCGTTTGCCATTACGGGTCTGCAGCATGTAGAGCGTGCCGTCTTCGACGGTGAACTCGATGTCCTGCATGTCCTTGTAGTGACGCTCCAGCGTATTGGCGACGTCGATCAGCTGTTTGTAGACTTCCGGCATCGCCTCTTCGAGCGGGGCATCGGAGGAGCCGAGCGTGTTGGCGCGCTCCCGCGAGATCGGCGCAGGCGTGCGGATGCCGGCCACAACGTCTTCACCCTGAGCGTTGATCAGGTATTCGCCATAGAAGATCGGCGAGCCGTTGGACGGGTCGCGCGTGAAGGCAACGCCGGTGGCGGAGGTGTCGCCCAGATTGCCGAACACCATGGATTGGACGTTGACGGCCGTGCCCCAGCTTTCGGGAATATCGTTGAGCTTGCGATAGATGATCGCGCGGTCCGACATCCAGGAATTGAAGACAGCGGAAATGGCGCCCCAGAGCTGTTCGCGCGGGTCTTCCGGGAACGGGCGGCCGAGTTCCTTCTGCACGGCATCCTTGTAGCGGACGATGACCTGTTTCCAGTTATCGGCCGAGAGGTCCGTGTCGAGGTCGAGGCCTTCGCGCTCTTTATAGTCATCAAGGATGTGTTCGAACTCGTCATGGCCCATGCCGAGGACGACGTTGGAATACATCTGGATGAAGCGGCGATAGCTGTCATAGGCGAAGCGGTCGCCTGCCTTGCCCGCGAGGCCGGCGGCGACTTCTTCGTTGAGACCAAGGTTCAGCACCGTGTCCATCATGCCCGGCATCGAGGCGCGCGCGCCCGAGCGGACGGAGACGAGCAGCGGATTGGCCGGATCGCCAAAGCCCTTGCCGGTCTTGGCTTCAAGGTCTGCCAGGGCGGCGGCGACCTGGGCCTCCAGCGTGGCGGGATAGGCGCGGGCATTTTCGTAATACGCAACGCAGACAGCCGTTGAAATCGTGAAGCCGGGCGGCACAGGCAGGCCCAGCTTTGCCATTTCGGCAAGGTTTGCGCCCTTGCCCCCGAGCAGGTTACGCATCGAGGCGTCGCCATCGGCGGTTCCGCCTCCGAAAGCGTAAACCCATGTTTCGTCAGCGTTTTTTACTGCGGCGTTGCTCATACGAAGCGTTCCCCGTGTTCAGCTTTGATCTTCCGGCCCCCAAGCCTGGCGGCCAGCTTGCAAGTCCTATGCTGCATGCGCGTGCGAATTGCCAGTCATGCAAATGCCGCGCCCTCTTATCGGGCCCCTATATCGGTAGGATGGGGCCGCCTCAGCCCTCAATTTTCGAGAAATCGGCCACCTTGTGGAGCGCGCCGCGCACCGCCAGCAGCAGGGCGAGACGGTTTTCCCGCACTTTGGCGTCCGAATCATTGACCATCACCGCCTCGAAGAAAGCGTCCACCGGGCCGCGCAGGCCGGAGAGCACGCCCATCGCGCCGGCAAAGTCCTCTGCCTTGAGGGGCGCTTCGAGTTTTGCCTCGGCCTGTTCCAGCGCTTTCCAGAGGGCCTGTTCCTCTGCGGGGCCCTTGGCGATGAGGGCGGGATCAACCGCCAGCCCTTCCGGCAGCGCGCCCTTCTTCTCTTCGGCCTTCAGGATGTTGGCGGCGCGGCGATAGCCCGCCAGCAGCGTTGCCCCATCCTCGGTGGCGAGGAAGGTGGCGAGCGCCTCGACCCGCTTGACGATGAGAACGAGATCATCCTCGCCGAGGGCGAAGACGGCATCGATCAGATCGTGACGCTTGCCCTGATCGCGGAGGACTTGTTTGAGGCGGTCGGCGAAGAAGGAGAGGAGGTCTTCGACAAGCGGCTCAAGAGCCTTCCGAATTTTTTCCGGAACGTCTTCGCTATCTTCACCCCATTCCTGACGAATTTCCTCGCGCGACCATTCCTCCGAAACAATAATTCTGGCGGAATGCAGCCAAGAAAGTTCAGCAGAGAATTTGGGCAAGTTGTGAATTCGAGCATTTAGCTGTTCGCTAGTTTCATCAACCGGTAGCGGAAGCTTCTTTTCAATTTGCAAAGCTAGAGTTTTTTGGGCGTCGTAGCTTGTTTGTGATTTTAGCAAATAGCCGAAAACTCCGTACACACGGATTCGATCTAACTGATGAAGGAACTCATCATTAAAATGAGAGGCGTCCATAAGAGCAGGCTCACTCATCCAGTCAAAAGGCGTCTCCGCAAAATTCTTCAATGCAACTTCCAGCAGTGTGGATTGAAGCGGTAGAGGCAAGCCAGATAGAACAATTGTTCTGACAACACCCAACGCAGCCCGGCGCAGAGCAAACGGGTCTTTCGAGCCTGTCGGTTTTTCGTCAATGGCCCAGAAGCCGACCAGCGTATCGAGCTTGTCGGCCAGCGCGACAGCTACCGACACCGGCTCGGCGGGAACAGAGTCGCTCGGGCCCTGGGGTTTGTAATGATCGCGGATGGCGTCGGCGACGCTTGCGTCTTCGCCGGCGGCGAGCGCATAATACCGCCCCATCACGCCCTGAAGTTCCGGGAACTCGCCGACCATTTCAGACACGAGATCGGCCTTGGCGAGGCGGGCGGCGCGTTCGGCGAGGTCTGCGTCTGCGCCAACTTTCGGGGCGAGTTCGCGGGCGAGCGCGGCGACGCGTTCCACCTTGTCGCCCAGGCTCCCGAGTTCTTCCTTGAAGGCGATGGTTTTGAGCTTTTCGCCCATCACCTCCAGCGGCGTCGCCTTGTCCTTCTCCCAGAAGAAGCGGGCATCCGAGAGACGCGCGGAAAGCACGCGCGCATTGCCTTCGGCAATCTTCTTGCCGCCATCGCTGGCGGAGATATTGGCGACGACGATGAAGTTTGGCGCGAGCTTGCCGGTCTTCGCGTCATTGGCGGCGAAGTATTTCTGGTGGGTGCGCATCGACAGGGTGATGACTTCGGGTGGCAGGTCAAGGAAATCAGGGTCCATCTGTCCAAGGACGACCACGGGATGTTCGGCGAGGCCCACGACCTCTTCGAGAAGGCCCTTGTCCTCGATCCATTGCAGGCCCGCGCCGGCGCAGACCTGTTCGATGCCCTTCAGGATGGCCGCGCGGCGATCATCGCGGGAAAGGACGATCTTCCCCTGCCCTTCAAGCTGCGTCTTATAATCCGCCCACCCCGTAACCGTATAAGGGCCGCGGCCATGCACGCGGTGGCCTTCGGTGGTGTTGCCGCTGGCAACGCCGCCCACTTCCAGGGGAACGGCTTTGCCATCCAGTACACAGACAATGCCCTGCAGCGGGCGCACCCAGCGCAGCTCCCCGGTGCCCCAGCGCATGGATTTGGGCCAATGGAATTCGCGGATGATGGCGGGCACAGCCTCGGCGATCACGTCTTTCGCGTCGCGGCCTTCAACGGTGGAATAGGCAACGTAGAAGTCGCCTTTCTTGGGATCGGAGACGATTTCAGCTTCGCTGATGTCAGTGAGCCCTGCCCCGCGCAGGAAACCGGCCACGGCCTGTTCCGGCGCGCCGACCTTGGGGCCTTTCTTCTCTTCGCGCACATCGGCAGAGCGCGCGTCCAGCCCCTCGATCACCGCCGTCAGGCGGCGCGGGCCGGAGACGGCAAAGGCATTCTTCCAGCCAAGGCCGGCTTCTTTCAGCCGCTGCGTGAGGGCGGCCAGAAGGTCGGCCTCCGCCTTCGCCTGCATGCGCGCGGGGATTTCTTCGGAGAAGAGTTCGATCAGGAGTTCGGACATGGGCCCTGCAATCGCCGGAATTAGGGGTGGGCACGGCTTACAGCTACGGGCGGCAGGGTCAAGCGGGCGGGGCTATGGATTGCGCAGCGGCCGCTGGCCTCAGACCCCGCAGGTCCCTTCGATGGGGATGATTTCGCCCAGCGCCGGGTCCACAATCCGGATTGTGCCTTCATAGGCGCGGTATTCGAAACCCTGGTCCGTTTTGGTGAGAGTCAGCTGAACTTCCACCGGCCGCTCGGCATTGCGGTAGGTCCAGATGGCAGCGCCCTCCTGCTCTGTCTTGGAGACCTCTTCCAGGCGAACAGCCTGCCCTTCCAGCCCGATGGCTGCAGGGGCTGGAACACCGGCAATTTCGGTGATGAACAGCGCGCCGCCCAGCTCCCCGTTTTCGGCCTGGCGCTGGAAGCGGCAATAGATTTCGGCGGTGGTAGGCTCAAACGGCGTGAGCGCCAGAGTGTCTGCGGCGTCAGGCTCACCCGCTGGCGGAGAGTGCGTGGCTGCCGCCACCGCCGGAGAGTGGGAAGCCGCCGCCTCCGGCGTCCCCGCGCTCACGCTTTCCGCCTGGGGGGAAGGCTTGCAGGCGGCTGCGGAGGCCGCCAGCGTCAGCGCAAACAGGGCGTAAAATGGTTTCATCGGAAATCTCCTCTGGCGCTATCAACGCCTGAGCCCGAGATCCGTTCACCCGAAGTTTCAGGCCTGCTGCTCGGCCCACTGGGCGGCGGCGCCGCGCGCGAGGTCGCGGACGCGGGCGATATAGGCCTGGCGCTCAGTCGGGCTGATGGCGCCGCGGGCGTCGATCAGGTTGAAGGTGTGAGAGGCCTTCAGGGCATAGTCATAGGCGGGCAGCGGTTTGCCCGCTTCGCGCAGAGCGACCGACTGGCTTTCGCAATCGGCAAACCAGCGCTTCAGCATCTCGACATCGGAATATTCGAAATTGAACGCGCTCTGCTGGCGCTCGTTTTCCAGGAACACGTCGCCATAGGTCAGCGGGACAGCCGAGTCCGGATCGTTGAAAGGCAGATCGTAGACATTATCGACGCCGAAAACATACATGGCGAGGCGCTCGAGGCCATAGGTCAACTCGCCGGAGACCGGGAACACGTCGAGCCCGCCGACCTGCTGGAAATAGGTGTACTGGCTGACTTCCATCCCGTCGCACCAGACTTCCCAGCCGAGGCCCCAGGCGCCGACGGTCGGGTTTTCCCAGTCGTCTTCCACGAAGCGGATGTCATGCACCGCCGGGTCAATGCCGATGCGGTAGAGACTTTCGAGATAGAGATCCTGAAGGTTTGGCGGGTTCGGCTTCAGGATGACCTGATACTGGTAATAGTGGCCGAGCCGGTTGGGGTTTTCGCCATAACGGCCATCCTTGGGGCGGCGGCTGGGCTGGACATAGGCGGCGCGCCAGTTCTTGGGGCCCAGCGCGCGCAGCACAGTGGCCGGATGCAGCGTGCCGGCGCCGACTTCCATGTCATAGGGCTGAAGGATCGCGCAGCCCTGCGCGCCCCAATAGGCCTGCAGCGTCAGGATCAGGTCCTGGAAGGATTTCGGCTTGGCGTAGGCTTTTGGGGCAGACATGCGGGGCGTTCCGGCGTTTGATACACTCCCGCACCTAGCGCCGCCCGGGACAGTTCGCAACCGGGGGGCCGCCTACCACCAGCCTTTCTTCTTGCCGGAACCATTATGGTCGCGCGTGCCAAAGGCGCCGTAGATAGCGATGAACAGGCCAAGCGCCAGGCTGGCGATGAAGAGAAAGGTGAACATGGGAGCGGTCCCCCGGCGTCAGATTGCCGTCAGGTTCAGTTTGAGGGCTTTTCCGCGGGGTTCAAGGGTAAATCGCCGCTACCAGGCCAAGGGATGGCCTTCGATGATGGCCTGCGCGGCCGCAGTTCGCGCGCTGCCATCCTCCGTATGCGTGATCAGGGGTGGCAGAAGGGTGAGCGGGCCGCGCTTTAGCCCCTTGCGGCCGCGCACCAGCACGCGCCGGGCAGGATCGCCCGTCTTGGAGGCAACCGGCAGCACGGTAATCTCGCCCGCCTGACGGTCCATCTGGGCCAGAATGCGGGCAAGCTCGGCCGCGCGGTGGACAAGGATCACCGGGGCGCGGGGCTTTGCGGCATGGACCATCGCCTTGATCCACCCTTCCAGCGAAAGGGTCTCGATATAGGCAGCCACCTTCCCTTCCCCCGGCTCTGAAATTTTTCCGGGCTCAAAATAAGGCGGGTTGGCGAACACAAGGTCAAAGCGGTTTTCATGGGGCTTAACCCATTCTGACGCTTCGGTATTTTCGATGGTCACGCGGGGGGCAAACCCGTTCAGGCGGGCGCCCTCTCTGGCCATTCTCGTGACATTTCCGGACAATTCGAGACCGGTGAAGGACACGCCCGGCATCCGCCATGCCGCTGGCAGCAGCGCGCCGCCACACCCGCAGCCAAGCTCCAGCGCCTCGCCCTTGTCCAACGCCGGCAGCGCGGCGGCGAGAAGCAGGGAATCAAAGCCCGTGCGAAAGCCCTTCACCGGCTGAACCAGGCGAACCCGGCCCTGATAGACGGTGTCTTCGGTAGTCTCTTCTTCGGGCGCGGTCATAGCCGCCTCAGGGCGACTTCGCTGACGAGATGGTCTGCCCCCTTGCGCAGGATCAGATCGGCGCGCGGGCGGGTGGGCAGGATATTCTCGTGCAGGTTTTTCAGGTTGATGTTCTCCCAGAGGCCGATGGCGGTTTGCAGCGCTTCGGCTTCGGAAAAGGTGGAATACCGGTGGAAGTAGGATTCCGGGCTGCGGAAGGCGGTTTCCCGCAAGCGCATGAAGCGCGCGATATACCATTCCCGCAGCAATTCCTCATCGGCATCAATATAGATCGAGAAGTCGAAGAAATCTGACAGGAACGGCACGATCTTGCCATCACGGGGCAAGTCCCGCGTCTGCAGCACGTTCAGCCCCTCGAAGATGAGGATGTCTGGCCGGTCCACCGTGACATATTCGCCGGGGATCACGTCATAGGTCATGTGGGAATAGACCGGCGCGCGGACATTGCGCTCGCCCGACTTGATGGTGGAGAGGAAGCGCAGGAGCGCGCCGACATCATAGCTTTCCGGGAAACCCTTGCGCTGCATCAGCCCCTGCGCCTGCAGCACAGCATTGGGATAGAGAAAGCCGTCTGTGGTGACGAGATCGACCTTCGGGCTGGCAGGCCAGCGTCCAAGCAGCTCCTTGAGGATACGGGCGGTGGTCGATTTGCCGGCCGAAACCGAGCCGGCCATGCCGATGATGAAGGGCGAGGGCGCAGCATCGGGCGTGCTGAAGAAGGCGCGGCGTTGATGAAAGAGGCGCTGCACTGTCTCGACATGCGCCGAGAGCAGCCGGGAAAGCGCCAGATAGATGCGGCGCACCTCGTCCAGATCGACCGGATCATAAAGGGAAGAGAGACGGCGGACTTCATCCCCGGTGAGCGTCAGCGGCGTATCAGCCCGGAACTGCGCCCATTCGGCCGCCGTGAAGACATGATAGGGCGAATACCTGCCCGCCGGTTCAAGCTGGTGCATAGGCGCGATCCCGTCGGCTCCGAAATGTCCCGGCAAGGCCCGGACGCCTGCCAAAGATATAAGAGGATCGGCCATACGCGCTACACCCCTAGTTAAATTCGGGATTTTCTCTTGAAGACTTTGGCGCGCGGTTCAAGTCCGACGCAAGGGAAGGAACACGGGGCCCCTACTCCCGGCGCAATTCGGCGAGCAGGGCATCGGCGCGCAGCTTGTCGTCGCTCTTAACCATCAGTCTGCGCGGAAATGCGCCGATATTGCCCTCGATGGCCGAGATATGCTGATCGGCGACAAAGCCCTCAATACCCGCCTCTGCCAGCAGATGCTGGGCATAGGACAGCTTAACCGGGTCGTTTGTGCGGAGCACTTCTTCCATTACTGGATGTGGCCGCGCAGGTTCATATCGACCGAGCGGGCATCATAAACGGTGGCCTTCTCGGGCTTCGGATTGGCGCCGGTGACGATCTCCAGAACCGCCGTCGCTTTTCCGCTCGAGCTTCCCCCGCCCAGGGGAATGCCGAAACCCACCCCGACGCCGACGCTGGACGAGCGGCCATAGGAACCGGTGCCGCCGCCGATGCTGAGGGAGGAGCCGCCGCTGCGATCAGCCTCAACGTCTACATATTCGGAGGTTATCTCAAACCAGTCCCTGCCTTCCATGAGCGTGATCTCGGACGCCCGCAGCAGCGCCAGATTGCGCGCCTTGCCGGGATCCTTGTCAGTGTAGGCAATCCTGTGACGGCCCGCCTCGATCTGCTGGGAGGTGTAGCCCATGGCCCCCTCCTTGGCCGCAGGGCCATAGACCGGGGTGGTCGCGCAGGCGGCCAGGGAAAGCGCCCCGAGGGCAATGAATAGAGGTTTCATGGGGGTCATACCAAGCTAAACGCACCTACCTGTCAGGTGGTTGCACGCTATCCTATTGCCGGGCCCGCGCCAATGCGCTCAAAGGCATGCGGCCCGGTGCCACGTCGAGTTGCCCGGGTATTTGCGTAGATTTACCTATGTTAAGACCCCCGCTGCCGGAGTGCCCCGTTTGACCCTCGCGCCAAAACCGAAGAGCAAGGCCCAGCTCTCCTCGATCACGGAGCGCATGCAGGCACTTGTTGCAGATGACCTGATCGCCGTGGAACGCCTGCTGGCAGAGCGGGCGGCAAGCCCGGTGGCCGTCATTCCAGACCTTTCGGGCTATATCGTCTCGGCTGGCGGCAAGCGCCTGCGCCCGATGATCACGCTGATCGCCGCCCATGCCGTGGGCAAGGCGACCCCTGCGACCCATGCGCTGGCAGCCGCTGTGGAATTCATTCACACCGCCACCCTGCTGCATGATGATGTGGTGGACGAGAGCGACTTGCGCCGGGGCAAACCCGCCGCCAAGGCGATCTGGGGCAACAAGGCCTCGATCCTGGTGGGGGATTTCCTGTTTGCGCGGGCGTTCAATCTGCTGGTCGAAGCCAACAGCCTGGAAATCCTGAACCGGCTGGCCACAGCCTCCACCGTCATTTCCGAAGGCGAAGTGCGCCAGCTTGCCGCGATGGCTGCGCGCGACCTGCCGACCGAGGAATACCTCGCTATCGTCGAAGCCAAGACCGGCGCCCTGTTTGAAGCAGCCGCCGAGACGGGCGCGATGTCGGGCGGAGGTGAGAAACACGCCGACGCGCTGGCGACCTATGGCAAGAACCTTGGCCTCGCCTTCCAGATCATTGATGACGCGCTCGATTATGGCGGGACCACTTCGGTGATCGGCAAGTCTGTCGGCGATGATTTCCGCGAAGGCAAAATCACCCTGCCGGTGATCATTGCGCGCCGCCGGGGATCGGACGAGGACCGGGCCTTCTGGGACCGCGCCCTGAACCCAGAAACGCAGGAAGATTCCGACCTCGCCCATGCCGTTCACCTGATCCGCGCCACCGGCGCGGCCGAGGCCACCGTGCAGGAGGCTGAGGCCTATGCAGCGCTTGCCAAGGGCGCGCTGCGCACGCTGCCAACATCGGCCTATCGCGACGCGCTGGAAGACCTCGCTGATTTCTGCGTAAGCCGGGCTTACTGAGCTATTTGCCTTCGGCGGCAAGGCGGCGGCCCAGTGTGACGCGCTGCCATATCCAGAGCCCGCAGCCCAGCAGCAACAGGCCCGCAAACAGGCTGGCCGCAACGCCTGCGCCCTGACGCGCGCCGGTGATCGCGCCAAGCCCCGTGATGAGGCAGAAGCCCCACCAGAGACCGGCAACCCGCAGATGGCCCCAGCCTGCGCGCAGGAACAGCTGATAGGCATGGTCACGGTGGGCCTGCATCAGCGGGCGGCGCAGGCGGGCCCGCCAGATGAGCGTCAGAAACACATCGATCAGGATCGGCAGGACAAGGGTTGCCGGAACCCAGGCGGAATGGATGACAGCGGTGGAAAGCCCTGCCCCGCCCATCAGCGCGCCGATGGCGAGAGAACCGGTATCGCCCGCATAGAGGCGGCCGGCCAGGTTCCAGGCAAGGAAGCCGCACAGCGCCGCAATGGCCGCCACCAGCAGCAGGAAGAGGATGCCGGGAGCCGCCCCAGACGGCGGCGCCACGATAACCGCCAGCGCCGCGAGCAGAATGGCAGAAGACCCCATCGCGATGCCATTCGCCCCGTCCATGAAGTTCACCGCATTGGCCATTACGAACAGCCAGAGCGCGGCGCCCAGGACGCCGATGAAGACGGGCAGCGCGAGCCCGCCATCACCGAATCCCGGCAACCAGAGCTGCGTGACATGCGGCCCATAGATCGCGGCGAAGAGGGATGCGGCAGCGAGCACAAGCAGCTTGCGGCCCGCAGGAAGGTTCAGCCTGTCATCGGCAAAGCCGAGCAGGCCTGCGATCAGCACAAGGATCATCGGCCCGGCCAGAGCGCTTTGCGCCAGGGCCACGACCGGATGATCAAGCCCTCCCGGCAGCAGAAGACCCCCGGCGAGGAGTCCGGCGCCCATGCCGGCCAGAACCCCGAGGCCACCGGCACTGGGCACCGGCCGGGCCTGCGTCTTGCGGCCGCCATCGGGCGCATCCTTCGGGCCGAGACGGATCATCAGTCCACAGACGAGAAAGCTGACCATCAGCGGCAACACGGCCCAGACAAGGGAAAGCGCCATCATGGCGCGGCCCCCAGCCGGCAGGCCGCCGGCCACCAGTGTTTCCTGTTCGCATCATTGCGGAGAACAACCATCGCGCGCTCGGCAAAGGCGATGGCCTCAAAGAGGGCAAAGCAGGTGGCGCCCGATCCGCTCATCCGGGCGAGGAGGACGCCGGGCTGGGCACGCAGGAAGGCGAGCGCGGCGGCAATTTCCGGCACCATCGCGATGGCAGGCGCTTCCAGATCGTTGCGCTGCTCGCGGAGCCAGGCAGCGACGGCTTTGGCATCCTGAAACTCAGGCAGCGGATTGATTTCCGCAAAGCCTGCGCCGCCGCCTGCTTCATCATGGGCGCGGAAGACCGGTCCTGTGGGGCATGGCACGCCGGGATTGACCAGAAGTGCATCAAGCGGCGGCAGAGACGGCACCGGCGTAACGCGCTCCCCTTCCCCGCGCATCAGCGCGGGCTGGCCGGGAAGCGCCACCGGAACATCCCCGCCAAGACCGGGCGCGATGGCGGCGGCATGGGCGGGGTCTATATCCCAAAGATTCGTCAGTAGGCGGAGGGCCGTGGCCGCATCCGACGAGCCGCCCCCGATGCCAGCGGCGGCGGGAAGCCATTTCTGCAGAGTCAGCCGGGCTCCCTGCCGTGTGCCCGAGGCGGCCTGAAGCGCGCGGGCCGCCTTGAGGACGAGATTGTCCTCAAGCGTTCCGGCCGCAGCCGCGCGAGGGCCTGAGACCTCAAGGCTGATCGTGTCTGCGGGTTCGGCTTTCAGATGATCTGCAGCCCGCCCATCGGCAAAGACGACGAGCGAATCGAGATCATGCCGGCCATTGGATTTCAGGGGGCCGGCATGCAGGTAAAGGTTCACCTTGGCAGGCGCCCAGCCGGAAAGGCCTGTTTCCGCGATATTCATGTCCCCGTCCTTCAGGGAGTTTCCGGCACACCGGCCGGAGGCGCAGGCGTGGCGGCGGCCTCGGGCGCGTCTGGCCCGAGCTTCGAGTGCAGCTTGGCGTTGATCCGTTCCCGGTCTTTCTCGGTGGGGTCGAGCGTCAGGGCCCGTTCCCACTGGAACGTTGCTTCAAGCTTGCGGCCCGCGCGCCAGTAGGCGTCGCCCAGATGGTCGTTGAGAATGGGGTCGCCCGGCACGAGTTCGACGGCGCGTTCAAGATAGTCAACGGCCTCCTCATACTGGCCAAGCATGTAATGAGCCCAGCCGAGACTGTCGATGATGTGGCCCGACAGCGGCTCCAAGATCACCGCGCGGCGGATGAGGGCGAAGCCCTCCTCGAGGTTTTCGCCCCGGTCGATCCAGGAATAGCCGAGATAGTTGAGAACGGTGGCGCTTTCCGGGCGCAGTTCCAGCGCGTGTTTCAGATCGGCCTCGGCTTCCGGCCAGTTGCCCTGACGCTCCCGCGCGGCGCCGCGCGCAAAGATCACGCGCCAGTCTTCCTTGGCGCCGTCGCTCTCGATGATCTCGCTGAGTACGGCCTCGCCCTCGGCATAGCGTTCGAGCGAGATGTAGAGATCGGCCAGCTGAAGCTGGAGACTGCGATCAGGCGTTCCGGCCAGCGCTTCAGCCGCCACGCGGAGGGCCTCATCGCTCTTGCCCTGCGCGTTCAGGAGGCTGGCAAGCTGGCCCTGCGCATTGGCGTAATAGGGAGAGGATACCGGCACCTGGCGCAGCACACGGATGGCATCCTCGCGCCGCCCGCCATTCTCCAGCGCCTGCGCCCAGAGGGACCGGGCGACCTGAAGGTCCGGGTCCAGCGCAAGCGCCAGCACAAAATAGACCGAGGAGAGATCATCATTGGTCTGATACATCAGCGCGGCCGCCGGAACGTACAGCGCCAGCGCGGCCCCTTGACGGGTGGTCAGCCGGCGCGGCTTGATCTGCTCTCCCGCCTCGATGCGGCGGGCAAGCTCGGCCAGGGCCGCATTCGTGCCGACCTCGGCCCGGAACGCCTCAATGATTTCGAGTGCGCGGCCGGTGTCTCCGCGCGCGGCGAGAAGTTCGGCATGCGCCTCCACGCCAATGGCGAGGCGGGCCCCGGAAGCCCAGACGCGCTCGAAATTGGCAAGGGCCTGATCCTCGGCGCCGCCCGACATCTCAAGCAGGCCAAGCATGTAGAGGGTGGGGCTGTCAAAGCGCAGGTCGCCGGTCAGCCCCTGCTCCAGATAGCCCGTCGCCAGAGCGAGACCGTCCTTGTCCAGCGCGCGCCAGGCCGACATGCTGTTGGCAATATTCCGGTTGAAGGGCTGAAAGGCCGACTCTTCCAGATAAGGCCGTGCCTTTTCAGGCTTGCCCCGCACGATGGCATCGACGGCGAGCGTAAGCCGGACAAGGCTGGCTTCACTCCCGGCGGCCAGCGCGCGGCTGGAAAGCCCGGCCGCCGCCGGATAATCCCCCGCCAGCAGCGCAGAGAATACGGCGCGCTCGGCAATCGAGGCTTTCTCGGGCATGACATCAATGATGGCAGCATAGCGCCGGGATGCGGTCTCCGGGTCATTCGTCAGCGAGGCAATCCGCGCGATCATGAAATCCCGATAGGCTTGCGCTTCGGCCGGGCGGTCGCCGGTGAAGTCGTAGGATGGCCCGTGCGGACCAGAGGAGGCACAGGCTCCGAGAGCGAAAAGGCTGGCCAGGAGGATCGGCGAAAGGATGCGTTTCATGGGGCAAACACTTGCAGTATCCGATGGGCGCTACAAGTGGCACGCAGCGGTCAGCAACGCGCCATTTGGGCGCTATTGCGAGGCGAGCCGCAGGTCCTGACGGTCAAAATAGGTATCGATGGCGTTCTTGATGGCGCGCACCGATGCTTGGCGGCCCTTGTCTGACTGAAGGCGCTTGGCGTCGTCGGTATTGGTGAGGAAGCCAAGCTCCAGAAGCACGGCGGGCACATCCGGCGCCAGCAGCACATAGAAGCCGGCGCTGCGGTGGGTGTTGCGCAGGACAGGGCCCGCCTGCTCAAGCTCGGGCAGCAGCAACTCGGCAAATTCGGCAGAGCGGGTCTTGGTCTCGCGCTTGACCAGATCGGAGAGGATGCCGGTGAGCCGCTGGGGCGTGCCATCCTCGATCGGGATCACCCAATTGTTACGGCTCGCTTCCCGGTCGATCCGCCCCTCCCCGCGCGCGGAGATGGTGTAGACCGAGGCGCCCGCAACCGAGCTGGAACCCGCCGCATCCGCATGCAGCGAAATGAACAGCTCGGCGCCCCAGTTGCGCGCCTTGGTCACCCGGTCTTCATGGTCAACATAGACATCTGTGTCGCGCGTGAGCTTGACGACATAGCGGCCATCGGCCTCCAGCAGGTCTCGCAGGGCGAGGGCCGCCTTCAGGGTGACATCCTTTTCCCGGCCGCCATTGATCGCCATGGCGCCGGGATCCTTCCCGCCATGGCCCGCATCAATGACCACGACATGTCCCTTGCTGCGCGGAGGCGCTTTCCGGCCGGCTGCTGCGCCGCTCGCGCCCGCAAGAACGGCCGCCTGATTTTCAGCCGCCTTCGCGGCGTCCGTCTCCGCCTTGGCCAGCCGGCGCTGGTCGCGCTTCGCAAGGCTCGAGAAGCGGGCCTCCGACACGGTGTCGAGATCGACAATCACGCGGTAGGATTTTTCGGTGCCTGTCGGCGGCAGGCGCAGAACGCGCGCCACCGACATCGGCCGGTCGAGCGCGAATTCCAGCCGCCCCGGGTTCAGCGACCAGACGGTGACCCCGCCGCCACCCGGGCCTTCCGCCGAATAAGCGTTCGACCTTAGCGGGAAAATGATGCGCCGCACACCGCCAATCTCGCTGGCATAGGCTTCCGCCTCCTCCGGGGCGTCAGTCCAGATCGTGATTCGGGTCGGCGCGCCGTCGCCCACCACGCGCACTTGTGACACGTCCGCAAAGGCGCCAAAAACGGCGCCAAAGCAAAGTGTTAACAAGACTGAAACAATACGTGTCAGCATCAGCTCGGCAGGGTGGAAGGGGCGGTCGCTGCCCAATTTCGGGTCACTGCCATGGATACCCACAGGAAGATTAACCCAGCCTTGACCGCAGATTAGCGGTTACAGCACCCCCAGCGGGAATTTGGCTCTTTCAATTGCAGGGAAAATTGGGCACTATTCTCATGTGGCCGCCGTAAAGGGTCGGCCCAACGGTTTCCCAACAGCGCACCCCGGCCCGGCTTCCCCGGAAAGGCAAGCGGGCGGCGCGCTCCGGAAAGCAGGAAAAATGCGCACTGGTGCCGCGAACACTGCAGGTTTGATCGACTCGCCGAGGCGAGACGGCTCCCTGCGCCCGCAAGGCGCCTCCCTCACCACTTATTCCGGCCTGCCAGCCAACCAGAGGCGCCCTGCGCCCTGGCGAGCGGCGCCGGACCGAAAGGTTCTGTTTAATGAGCAGACTGATGCTGATCGACGCCGCCCACCCCGAAGAAACACGGGTGGCTATCGTCAACAATGGCCAGGTTGACGATTTCGACTTCGAGGCAACCGGCAACGAACAACTCCGCGGAAACATCTATCTCGCCAAAGTGACCCGGGTGGAGCCCTCGCTCCAGGCGGCCTTTGTCGAATATGGCGGCAACCGCCACGGCTTCCTCGCCTTCAGCGAGATCCACCCCGATTATTACCAGCTGCCCGCCGCTGACCGCGAACTGCTTCTGAAGGAAGCTGCCGAGGAGGCCGCCGCCGCCATCGAGGATGATGATGACGGCCCCTACGTGCCCCACGGCATGAGCGCCGAGCTGGAAAACGGCGGCAATGGCGAAGCCATCAGCGCCGATGACAGCGATGACGAAGACGGCGACGATGAGGACGCCGAGGTGGACGCTTCTGCCGACACAGAAGGCGATGGCGACGATGACGGCGAAGAGGCCCGCCCGCGCGCCGCGAAGCCCGAACGCCGGGGTGGCCAGAAAAAAACCCAGCGCACGCCAATCTCCAAGCGCTACAAGATCCAGGAAGTGATCCGCCGCCGCCAGGTGATGCTGGTGCAGGTGGTGAAAGAGGAGCGCGGCAACAAAGGCGCGGCCCTGACGACCTATCTGTCACTGGCCGGGCGCTATTCCGTGCTGATGCCCAACACCCCGCGGGGCGGCGGCATTTCCCGCAAGATCGTCAATTCGGCTGACCGCAAGCGCCTGAAATCCATCGTGTCAGAGCTGGATGTGCCCGAAGGCCAGGGCCTGATCGTGCGCACGGCCGGCGCCAAGCGCACCAAGGCCGAGATCAAGCGCGACTATGACTATCTCTCGAAACTGTGGGAACAGATCGTCGAGAAGACCCTCTCCTCCGAAGCCCCGGCGCTGATCAATGCCGAGGGCGGGCTGGTTCACCGCGCGATGCGGGACATGTTCGACAAGGAGATCGAGGAAGTCTGGGTTCAGGGCGATGAAGCCTATCGCGAGGCCAAAGACCTCGCCAAGATCATCATGCCGAGCCAGGCCAAGAAGGTTCAGCAATGGCGGGAGGAAGACCCCCTCTATGTCGCCGAGGCGGTCGAGAACCAGCTCGATTCCATCTATTCCCCGGTCGTGCAGCTGAAATCGGGCGGCTATCTGGTGATCAACCAGACCGAAGCCCTCGTCGCCATCGACGTGAACTCCGGCAAATCCACCCGCGAGCGCAATATCGAACAGACCGCCGTGCGCACCAATCTGGAGGCCGCCGAAGAGGCCTGCCGCCAGATGCGCCTGCGCGACCTGGCCGGCCTGATCGTGATCGACTTCATCGATATGGAGGAGAACAAGAACAATCGCGCCGTCGAAAAACGCCTGAAGGAATGCCTGAAGGTGGACCGGGCGCGGGTCCAGCATGGCCGCATCTCGCAGTTCGGCCTGATGGAAATCTCCCGCCAGCGCCGCCGCCAGGGCGTGCTGCAGGCAACGTCCGACCCCTGCCCGGCCTGTAATGGCACCGGGCGCCGCCGCTCCATCCCGTCGGCTGCGCTGCAGCTGATCCGGGCGATTGAGGCGCGCGCAGCCACCGGCGGGCTGAAAGGCATCGGCGTGAAGGCGCCGACGGATGTGGCGCTCTACATCCTCAACAACAAGCGCGAGGCGCTGATCGAGATCGAACGGGTCGCGGGCTTTGCCATCTCGATCCATTCCTCCGAGGACATGCTGCCCGGCGATTTCGAGATCAATGCCGAGCGGGATCCAGGCGCCAAGCCGAAGAAACGCCCGACGCCGCGCTCGCTGATGAAGCCGACGCCGCCCTCTGTCCGTGATGAGGATGACGAGGACATCGAGGACGAAGACCTGATCGAGGCCGATGATGAAGCCGGCGATGAGGACGAGGCGGGCGAAACGCGCAGCTCTGACGCTTCCGAGGAGAAGCAGGGTGGCGGCCGGCGCCGCCGCCGCCGCCGCCGGGGTGGCCGCAGCCGCGGGGAAACCCGCGAAACCGGTCTGGAAGTGGTGGATGCCGAACGCCCTGCCGATGCAGAAGCCGGCGCCGACACAGGCGAAGAAGATGAGGACGACGAAGACGGTGACGGTGACGAAGCCGTTGGCACCGCCGAGGCAGGCTCTGACGATAGCGATGCTGCGCGCAAGCGCCGCCGCCGGGGCCGCCGGGGTGGCCGCCGCCGCCGCAGAGGGGGCGAAGGCCGTGGCGAGGGCGGCGAGATTGCCGCCATTGCCGATGGCGGGGCTTTCCTCGATGGCCTGTCGGTCAGCGCCGATGTGATGCTGTCGGAAGAAGAACCCGCGATTGGCCTACCCGCGCCCGCCGAAGTGCCGGCCGAAGCGCCGCAGGTCGAAGCTGGGACGGCCGAAGAGCCGGTTGCGGCTGAGGCAGAGACGGCTGAAGCTGACGCAGAGGACGCGCCGGCGCCCGCCGCTGACGAGCCGCGCACGGGCCGGTCCCGCTCGCGCCGTGGCCGGGGCAGCAAGCCTGCGCCGGAGGAGACGCCCGTTGCAGAGGCCGCCCCTGCTGTAGAAGCCGCGTCCGAGACGCCGGAGCCTGTTGCAGAAGCAGAACCCGCCCAGGTCGAGACCGCTCCCGTGGAAGCGCCCGCACCGCAAGCAACCCCAGAGCCCGAGCCTGCCATGGCGCAAGCCGACGCGGCGCCTGCAAGCGTGATTGAGCCGGAACCTGCACCGGCACCGGCTGCCCCTGCGCCTGCCGAACCCACCGGCCCGAAGCGCACCGGCTGGTGGAACCGCGGGAAGAAGTAAGCCCGGAACCCGGATAACGGACGAAATAAAAAGGCCGGAGCAACTGCTCCGGCCTTTTGACTGTCTGGGCCTGAACGATTGCCTTATGCTTCCGGGCCTGCGCAGGAGTTCTTCTTGTAGAGGCCCATCAGATGAGCCCTACGCTTCTCGACAAGCTTTTCAGCTTCGGACGCGTTCATATAGTTACCAACCGCTGCCGGCCAGAAGAACACCACGGCAGCGACATTCGCAGTGTTCACGCCCTTGTCGCCCGAAGCGTCTTCCATAACCTGATCCAGCTTTGCGAACTCGCCTTCGATCTCGGCACAAGACATCTTAAGGTCGGTCGGCTTTTCAACGGCAACTTTCTCCGTTGTCGTACATGCAGACAAACCGCCAAAGGCAGCGGCACAAAGTGCCGCTTTTGCAATAAATTTCAATGTAACCCCCAAGGTTGAATAATTGCTCGAACAGAGCAATCGCACCTCAACAGTCTCGACCAAAACAATCAACCAAAAAGTGATTTCCACTGTAAATATTCCACAGAATCAAAAGAGGGCGCTTTTCAGCGCCCTCTCGATGGTAGATTTAAAATTGAACCGCTGCCCAACTGAGGCAGCGTCCTTGTACCGAGGCTAGGCAGCCGCCTTTTTCTCTCCAGCGGGCGGGAAACGGTCATAGAAGGATTGCCCCTTCTCCGCCATTTCGCGCAGGAGTTTACCGGGACGGAAGCGTTCGCCATATTTGTCGGCAAGGCGGTCTGCCTCGGCGACGAAAGCGGGCACGCCCCAGATCAGGTCCATATAGCTGACGCAGCCGCCCGTATACGGAGCAAAACCCCAGGCGAGGATCGAGCCAATGTCCCCATCGCGCGCGTCCTGGATCACGCCTTCCTCAAAGCAGCGGGCCACTTCGATGGCCTGACGGATCAGGAGACGATTGGTCAGCTCTTTCTTCAGCGCAGGCGGGCATTCATCGATCTTGACTTCGACCTGCTCGTTGAGATCCGGCCAGATGCGGTCGGGCTTGCCCTGCTCGTTATAGTCGTAGAAACCCTTGCCGGCCTTGCGGCCCACGCGGCCCTTGTCTTCGACAATCCAGGCCATCATGCGGCCCAGCGGGGCTTCGTTATAATCAAAGCCCACAGCCTTGGCCGTTGCGCGGCCAACCTTGAGAGCCGTGTCGAGACCAACGGAGTCTGAGACTTCCAGCGGCCCCATCGGCATGCCGGACTGGCGCCCGACATTCTCGATGATTGCCGGCTTGATGCCTTCCGACAGCATCTCCAGGCCTTCCTGGGTATAGGTGCCAAAGCAGCGCGAAGTGTAGAAGCCGCGGCTGTCGTTCACGACAATCGGCGTCTTCCGGATCTTCAGCACATAGTCGATCGTCTTGGCGAGAGTTTCCTGGCTGGTTTCCTTGCCCATGATGATCTCGACCAGGCCCATCCGCTCGACCGGCGAGAAGAAGTGGATGCCGATGAACTTGTCCTTGCGCTTCAGCGGCGTGGAAAGCTGGGTGATCGGCAGGGTCGATGTGTTGGAGCCGACGATGGCGTTCTCGCCCAAGGCGGCTTCGGCATCGGAGAGCACCTTGTGCTTCAGGTCGATGTCTTCATAGACGGCTTCGACGATCAGGTCGCAGTCTTCCAGAAGCTTATAGTCCGTAGTCGGCGTGATCAGGGAGAGAAGCGCGTCGCCCTTCTCTTTCGTGCTCTTGCCGCGCGAGATGTCCTTCTCAACGAGGCGCACGGAGTATTGCTTGCCCTTGTCGGCGGCTTCCTGCTTCACATCGACCAGCACCGTGCGGATGCCTGCGCGGGCCTGTTCGTAAGCGATGCCGGCGCCCATCAGGCCAGCGCCAATGATGCCCACCTTCTTGATTTCTGCCTTTTCGAAGCCTGCCGGGCGGTTTGCGCCTTTCGACAGAGCCTGGGTGGAGAGGAACAGCGAGCGGATCATCGCCTTGGCTTCCGGTCGCTGCTGGGTGTTGATGAAGTAGCGCGTCTCGATGCGCAGGCCAGCATCAATCGGCACCTGGATGCCTTCATAGATGCAGGAGAGGATGTTTTTCTGGGCCGGATAGTTTCCATAGGTTTTCGCTGCCAGCATCATGTTGGCCATCGTGGCCACCTGCCCCGCGCCCGGCGATTTATGCGGCACGCCGCCGGGAACCTTGAAGCCTTTTTCGTCCCAAGGCGCTTTCGCCTTCGGGTTTGCCTTCACCCAGGCCTTGGCGCGGGCAACAGTCTCCGCCCCCGGAGCAAGCTCCTGCACGACGCCCATGGCATGGGCCTTCTCGGCATTGAAGCTTTCGCCCTGAAGGATCAGCGGAAGCGCGGCCTGAACGCCCACAAGGCGCGGCAGACGCTGCGTGCCGCCAGCGCCCGGCAGAAGGCCGATCTTGGCTTCCGGCAGGCCGAACTGGATGCGCGGATTATCGCTGGCCGCAACGCGGTAATGGCAGGCGAGCGCCACTTCGAGGCCGCCGCCAAGGGCGAGGCCATTGAGGGCCACGGCTACCGGCTTGCCGCAGGTTTCCAGCTTGCGCAGCGTGCCGTTGAGGGCAAAGCCTTGCTCGAACTGTTCTTTCTTCAGTTCGTCAGCGGACTTTTTTTCACCGCCGCCACTGCCGGCGCGGTCGCCCATCTCGCCAAGGTCTGCCCCGGCGCAGAAGCCGGTTTCCTTGCCGGAAGAAATCACCAGGCCCTTGATGTCCGCGTTGGAGGCAACCTCATTGGCAATGGCGATGATGTCCGCCACGGCCTTGCCGGTCAGCGTGTTCATGCTGCGGCCGGGCACGTCGAAGATGGCGTGGGCGATGCCATCGGCATCGATGTCGAATTTGAATGTTTCGAGTTTCATATCTTACTCCTGTTCGCTTTGCGCACTCCTCCCCCGTTTACGGGGGAGGTGGCCGGCGGAGCCGGTCGGAGGGGGGAGCCGCAAGGCAATTGCTTCGAGGACTTCATCAGTCCGGTTGAGTAGGTCGTCATTGGAGAAGCGCAGAACACGCCAGCCAAGCTCCATGAGCCTGCGGGTGCGGCTGGCATCGCGTTCGACAGCGTCGGCCGAACCGTGCGCGGAGCCATCGAGTTCGATGACAAGCCGGGCAGGAATGCAGGCGAAGTCGGCGATGAAGTCGTCAATCGGATGCTGCCTTCTGAACTTCTGTCCACAGAGTTTCTGTCCTTTAAGCCGGGCCCAGAGAATGGTCTCGGCTGGGGTGAGGGTCCGGCGGAGAGGTCTTGCATAGGGGCTGGATCGCCATTCCTGTTCGCGCATGCTGCTCCCCCCTCCGTCCCCCCGGCTTGCGCCGGGGTGCCACCTCCCCCGTAAACGGGGGAGGAGTGCGTGACCGTTACACCCTTTCGATGATCGTGGCGGTGCCCATGCCCGCGCCGACACACAGCGTGATGAGGCCGGTTTCCTTGTCGGAGCGCTCAAGCTCGTCCAGCACGGTGCCGAGGATCATGCCGCCGGTGGCGCCCAGCGGGTGGCCCATGGCGATGGCGCCGCCATTGACGTTCATTTTCTCGTGCGGGATGTCGAGCAGCTTCATCATCAGCATAACGACGGATGCGAAAGCTTCGTTGAGCTCATAGATGTCGATATCGCCGACATTCATGCCGGCTTTCTTCAGCACCTTCTGAGTCACATAGGTCGGGCCGGTCAGCATGATGCCCGGCTCCGAACCGATCGACGCCATCGCGCGAACCCTTGCCCGCGGCTTCAGGCCCATCGCCTCGCCCATTTCCTTCGAGCCGAAGAGAACGGCAGACGCGCCGTCCACGATGCCCGAGGAGTTACCGGCATGGTGAACGTGGTTGATCTTCTCCATCTCCGGATAGCGCTGCTTGATCACCTCATCAAAACCCATCGCGCCCATGCCCGCGAAGGAAGGGTCCAGCGCGGCGAGGCTCTGCATGGTGGTGTCGGGGCGCATATGCTCGTCATGGGCAAGGCGGATGCCACCCATCTGGTCGCGCACCGGAACAATGGACTTGCCAAAGCGGCCTTCCTTCCAGGCCTGCGCAGCGCGGCGCTGGCTTTCCAGCGCGAAGGCATCCACATCATCGCGGCTGAAGCCATACTTCGTGGCGATGGTGTCTGCGCCGATGCCTTGGGGCGTGAAGTAGGATTTCAGCGCAACCTGCGGATCGGTGGACCAGGCGCCGCCAGCCGCGCCCATGGGCACGCGGCTCATCGATTCAACGCCGCCGCCGATGGCCATGTCGGCCTCGCCGGTCATCACTTTCGAGGCGGCCATGTTGCAGGCCTCAAGGCCGGAGGCGCAAAACCGGTCAACCTGCACGCCCGCCGTCGTTTCGGCATACTCGGCGTTCAGCACCGCGATGCGGGCGATATCGGCGCCCTGCTCGCCCACGGGCGAGACGCAGCCGAACACAACGTCATCGACCTTGGACGTGTCGAGGTTGTTCCGGTCACGGATGGCCTGCAGCACCTGCGTGCCAAGGCTGAGCGCGGTGATCTCGTGCAGCGCGCCGGAGGATTTGCCTTTGCCGCGGGGCGTGCGCACGGCGTCGTAGATATAGGCTTCGGGCATGGGGTGGCTCCTTTTGGAACTGTGAAATTATCGAATAGCTGGAAGGCAGGAAATTTCCCCCTCCGTCAGCCGGCGATGCCGGCTGCCACCTCCCCCGCTTCGCGGTGGAGGAAAAGTGTTGCGGCTGGGTGATCCCTCTTTCCTCCACCGCGAAGC
>NZ_JBNNJJ010000008.1:84535-207748 GCF_050269995.1 Hyphomonas sp. NPDC076881
GTGGGGTGTGTTATCATTTGTGGGGGGCCTCGTTGACCACAACCGCCCCCAGCGCGCGGGGGTGGTGGGTCCGCCCCCCCCTGGCGCGAGACGGAGGGGGAAAAGAGACAGGTAACTACCCATGCCGGTCCTCCGCATGTTCAGCATATCTGAGCCGGTCGTCGATCAGAGTCAGCACACCGTCCAGTTCATCATACACATCTGCATTCTGAACACGCAGCATATCCCATCCCTTGGCCCGCAGATACGCGCTGCGCTGTTCGTCATACCGGATTTCGGCGTTTTCCGAATGCGTGGCCCCGTCCACTTCGATGGCAAGATGCGCTTTCACACAGGCAAAATCCAGAATGAACTGACCCACCGGATGTTGGCGCCGGAACTGCCAGCCATTGCGCTGGCGCCCTCTGAGTTTCGACCAGAGAATTGTTTCCGCCTCAGTCATCGACCGGCGCATCTGCCTGGCAAAGGTACGCACACGCGGGTCGGCCTTCACATCCCACCCCCTGCCGGCGCTTTGACCGGATTGAGTGTAAGCGAAGCGGTGGCTCTCGCGGCTTCCTTGCCGCGGGAGTCGAAAAGGTCGGCCTCGGCGAACACCATCGCCCTGCCGACATTGCGAAGCCGCGCCGCCACCTCGATGGGGCCAACGCGGACAGGGCGGAGGAAATGCGTGTGCAGGTCCACCGTGGAAGGGTATTTTGAGGTGCCGGCCTTGATGGTCGTCAGCATGCCGATGGCATCATCCATCATGGCAACGAGATAGCCGCCCTGGATATAGCCGGCGGGATTTGTGAATTCCGGGCTGCCATTGAACCGGACACGGGTCGTCATCGCCTTCGCGTCCAGTTCAATGAGCTCAAAGCCGAGGGACACCGAGCTGCGCGCGGGGGTGGGGAAGACTTCGCGGAGGAGGTCACGATCAGGCATCAGTCAACAAGATCTACCTTCCTGTGCTTCATCTCCGCCGACACTTCTCGCAAAATCCTCAGAAACTCACCATTTCTAAAACTTGACAGAGATCGGCAGTTCAAAAACCGCAAATTGACTTCGCCAGGCCATCCTGGCCCGCCCCACTCAACTGCATCCCAGTATGCATCCAAGTTTCGACCGAACAAATGACCAAGTTCGGGTTTAGTTGCAGTAAGATAGCGATCCCAAAATTCGGTCTCGCTTTGCACACCGCAACAATCAACCTCGATAACCGGCCAGTTGCTCCAATCCCTCAAAGCGTCCTCGCGATCAGCATTTTCATCACTTCGTTGGCGCCGCCATAGATGCGCTGGACGCGGGCGTCGGCATACATCTGGGCGATGGGATATTCATCCATATAGCCGAAGCCGCCATGCAGCTGGAGGCATTCGTCGATAATCTTGCACTGCAGATCGGAGATCCAGTATTTCGACATCGAGGCCGTGGACGCATCCAGTTCCTCCTTCAGGAGAAGCTCCGTACAGTGATCAGCGAACACTTTTGCGACAGTCGCCTCGGTCTTGCATTCGGCGAGCTTGAACTGAGTGTTCTGGAAATCGAAGATCGTCTGGCCAAACGCCTTGCGGCCTTTGACATAGTTCACCGTCTCATGGATCGCGCGCTCGATCATGCCGACGCCCTGAAGGCCGATGATGTGGCGCTCCTGCGGCAGTTTCTGCATCAGCTGGATGAAGCCCTTGCCCTCTTCCCCGCCCAGCAGGTGAGCCGCCGGCACGCGCACGTCGTCGAAGAACAGCTCAGACGTATCGGCCGCATGCTGGCCCACCTTGTCGAGGTTACGGCCACGGCGGAAACCGCCTGCGCCTTCAACCGCTTCTGTCTCGACACAGATGATCGAGATGCCCTTGGCGCCCTTGGTCGGGTCCGTCTTCACGCAGAGGAGGATCAGGTCAGCGGTCTGGCCATTGGAGATGAAGGTCTTCGAGCCATTAATGACGTAGTGATCGCCGTCCAGCTTCGCCGTCGTCTTCATGCCTTGAAGGTCAGAGCCTGCACCCGGCTCGGTCATCGCGATGGCGGTGACGAGATCGCCGGAACAGATTTTCGGCAGCCAGCGCTGCTTCTGCTCCTCAGTGCCATAGGCGGTGATGTAGGGGGCGATGATGGCGTTGTGCAGCGTGATGCCAAAGCCGTCGATGCCCTTCCATTGCTGCTGCTCGATGATGATGGCCTCATGGCGGAAGTCCCCGCCCGCGCCGCCATATTCTTCCGGAACCGACGCGCCGAGCAGGCCCATCTCGCCGGCCTTCTTCCAGATCTCGCGCGGCACGATACCGGCCTTGCGCCAAGCCTGGACATGCGGGGCGCATTCCTTCTCGAAGAACTGACCCACGGCGTCGGCGAAAATGTCGAGCTCTTCATCCTGGCGCCAGGCAGCCTTGGGGACGTTCAGAGGGCTCTCATGCATCGGTATCTCCACATCTTGTCGTAGCGTAAAGTTGCCGCTTACGTTCACGTCAGCATGTAAGCGTGGCGGCCCGGATTCTCCAGCCGTGCCGCCACGTCAGGGATACCGCGTCAGAATTGCGCGGCGTCGAGCGCCATCATGGCGGCCGCGCCGGTTTTCACCTTGATGAGGTGGGCGCCCGCGTCCGGCAGCATCCGCTCGACAAAGTAACGGCCGGTGGCGAGCTTCGACGCATAGAACGGGTCGCCGCCCTCCTGCTTTTCCAGCGCGATCTTGGCCATGCGGGCCCACATATAGGCAAGCGCGGTCAGGCCCATCAGGTGCAGATAGTCATGGCTGGAGGCGCCGGCGTTGTTGAAGTCGCTCATGCCATTCTGCATCAGCCACATCGTGCCATCCTGAAGCTGGGCACGGACGGTTTTCAGGCCCTCGATGAAGGGCTCAAGGCCTTCCATCTTTTCATTGGCGGAGATGAACTCATCGATCTCGCCGAAGAAGGAGAAGACCGCGCGGCCCCCATTGGCGCCGAGTTTACGGCCAACGAGATCCAGCGCCTGCACGCCATTGGTGCCCTCATAGATCAGGGTGATGCGGCAATCGCGGACGATCTGCTCAAGGCCCCATTCGCGCGTAAAGCCCGAACCGCCATGCACCTGCAGGCCCAGATTGGCGCTTTCATAGCCCTTATGCGTCAGATAGGCTTTCACCACCGGCGTCAGCAGGGCCATATAGTCCCCTGCCTTCTCGCGCACTTTCTCGTCGGGCGATTTGTGCTGCAGGTCGCCCTGGAAGGCCATCCAGTAGGTGAAGGCGCGGCCACCCTCGATGAAGGCTTTCTGCTCCAGCAGCATGCGGCGCACATCGGGGTGAACGATAATCGGGTCTGCCGGCTTTTCCGGGGCCTGCGCGCCGGTCAGCGAGCGGCCCTGAACGCGGTCCTTGGCGAAATCGAGCGCGTTCTGATAGGCGATCTCCGCCTGGGAAAGCCCCTGCAGGCCCACGCCGAGGCGCGCCTCGTTCATCATCACGAACATGGTGCGCATACCCTTGTGCTCTTCCCCGACGAGCCAGCCGGTGGCCCCGTCATGGTTCATCACGCAGGTGGCGTTGCCATGGATGCCCATCTTCTCTTCCAGGCCGCCGCAATAAACGGGGTTGCGCTCGCCGAGGCTGCCATCCTCATTGACCAGGAATTTCGGCACGAGGAACAGCGAGATGCCCTTGATGCCTTCCGGGCCGCCTTCGATGCGGGCAAGGACAAGGTGAATGACATTGTCCGTGAGGTCCTGCTCGCCGCCGGAAATCCAGATTTTCTGGCCGGTGATCTTGTAGGTACCGTCAGGTTGCGGGACGGCCTTGGTCTTGATGAGGCCAAGATCTGTGCCGCAATGGGGCTCGGTCAGGTTCATCGTGCCGGCCCATTCGGCAGATGCCATCTTGGGGCCGTACTTGGCTTTCAGTTCCTCTGAACCGCCTGCCATCAGGGCCCGAAAGGCACCATGTGTAAGGCCGGGATACATTCCAAAGGCCATGTTCGAGGAAGAGACCATCTCGGTCCAGGCGATGTTGACGACATGGGGAAGCCCCTGCCCGCCCATCTCCGGCTCAGTCGCCAGCAGCGGCCAGCCATTCTCGACCAGTTGCTTGTAGGCATCGGGAAACCCGTCCGGCGTCTTCACGCTGGCATCGGCGGCGCGCTTGCAGCCCTGCTTGTCGCCCACCGCGTTCAGCGGGAACAGCACATTCTTGGCGAACTTGGCGCCCTCATCGAGGATCTGGTCGATCGTCTCGGGCGCGGCATCGGCAAAGCCCGGAAGGTTTGAATGGTTCTGCAATTGCAGCACTTCGTGCAGCACGAACTGCATGTCGCGGACGGGGGCATCATAACGGGGCATCTTCAGACGACTCCTTGGAATGAGTAAGTTTGGTGCCTTCAATGCCAAAGCGCGCTGGAAAAGTCATTCCAACGCGCTTCATTATCTTCAAAAATGTCAGTAACGGCCAATCAGACTTCGTCGAGCTGCTTGCGGGCCACCTGTTCATAGGCGGCTGCCTGGCGCTTGGTCTCTTCCGACGGGCCGGGATTTTCGACGATGCCCTGCAGCCAGTCGATGCCCTTGTAGAGCTCGGTCAGGGCGGTATCGATGTCCTGGCGCTGGACTTCCAGTTCGCGGGCCTGCTTGCGGAATTTCTCCAGCATCATGCGCGTCTGGGCACGTTTGCCGTCGTTCAGCGCATAGAGGTCGAGAATTTCACGAATGTCGGCCAGCGGCAGGCCAAGACGCTTCAGGCGGACGATAATGGTGAGGCGCGCGCGGTCGCGGTTGGAATAAAGACGCATCATGCCGTCGCGGGCCGGATGCAGCATATCCTTGTCTTCATAGAAGCGCAGGGCGCGGGGCGTGACGCCAAACTCGCGGGCGAGTTCGGAGATCGTGTAGGTACGTGATTCTGCAGCAGAAATGGATGAGGTGGGCTTGTGCATGGCTGTCTCCCTTGATGTGCAATTTTTATTGTTCTTATTATTAGTCAGCGCAGACTATCCAGCTTTCCGCGTACGTCAACGTCAATTTTCCGCTTACGCGAACGGAAACTGTTGGCACACCCCCTGACAGCTTCCCCCATCCAGGCTAGTCCCCGGAATTAACAGAATTAACGCGCCCTTAAGGGAATAAGCCGCATTTCTCCCGAAGTATGAACAAATCGGCCGCTCGCCTTAACCCGGCGCAGCGGTGCGGGTGCGCAAGGAGTGGGCGCGATGAGCCAGACGGGGCCCTGGAGCGTAAAAGGGATAGATCAGCGAGCCCGGGAAGCCGCGCGCGAAGCCGCAATGGCTGAGGGAATCACGCTGGGCGAATATCTCAACCGTCTGCTGATGTCGGCTGAGGAGCCCCATTATGAGGAGATGCGCTCTCCTTATGAAGGCCCCTCTTACGGCAATCCGTCCTATCGCAATCCGCCCCGCCCGCCGCGCAGCGATTATCGCGGCGAGCCGCGCCCCCAGCAGGACGCCGCCACCGCGCTTGAGCGCCTTTCCCGCCGCATTGAGGCCACCGAGGCCCGCTCCACCCTCGCCATCACGGGCATCGACCATACCGTTCTGGGCCTCGTCGCCCGCATCCAGAATGCCGAGCAGACCAGCGCCGCCGTGGCCGGCCATGTCGAAGGCCTGATCGATGAGATGCGCGCCACGCATGAGGCGCTGCAGGCCAAAGTCCGCCGGATGGAACACGACGAGGCCGGCAAACAGAACATTGAGGCCCTCAAAGCGCTGGAAGCCGCCCTCGGGAAGCTCGCCAATCATGTTTATGAAGAAGCCGAGCTGACCCAGAACGAAACCCTCGCCATCAAGGGCCGCGTCGAGTCCGGTTTTGCCGATGTCGCCGAGCGCGTCGAGATGATCGACACCCGCGTTCAGCGCACGCTGTCGGAAACCGCTGCCCGCATCGACCGCGCCGTCGAACAGGCTGAGCAGCGCGCCGAAGGCGTCACCCGCCACCTCTCCGAACGGATGGGGCGGCTGGAAACGGAAGTGCACGAACAGACATCAAAACTGGAAAGCCGGTTTGATGATCTGGAACTGCAAACCGCCGCCCGCGCCACCGATACTCAGAAGGCAGAGGAACGCCTGAGCGCAGTTGAAGATGATGTCTCCGGCGCGCTGTCCTCCATGGAGGCGACCCTTCTGCGCGTGCAGGAACGCCTGAACCGCGCCGAGACCACCACCGACGCAGCGCTGAAGGGCCTTGAATCCACCTTCGCCTCGCTCGACGAACGCATCGATGCCGTCGCCAAGACTGTTGACCCGGAGCTGGCCGATCGTCTGCGCAAGGAGTTTGACGCGCGCTTTGAGGATATCACCCAGCTTGTCCGCTCCACCGTCGATAATGCGCGGATGGAACTGGCCGGGGAGATCACCCGCGCTGCCGAACAGGACGCGGAAACCGAAACGCAGCTGCGCACGGAAATCGGTGAACTGAAGGCGCGCCTGGCGGAAGTGGAAGCGCGGGACCCGGAAGAGCTGACCTCCGGCGTGCGCGAAGAAATCGAACGCCTCGGCACAACCGTCACGGAACGGATCGATGCGCTGGCAGAGCATGTCGAGACACGCCTGGAAGAAAGCGAGATCCGCGGCGCCGAAGCCATCGAACAGGTCGGCGAGCAGGTTACCGTTGCGGCGGTCCGCCTTCAGAAGCGTCAGGACGAAGCCCTCACCGCGCTTGCCCAGGAAATCGAAGCCAGCCGCAAATCGGCCGATGCGCGCCTCTCCGACGCGCTGGCGAGCGTGTCCGAGCGCCTGGAAGAGATTCACAATCAGTCCTCCGGCTCCCTCTCCCCGATGCAGCGCGCCATCGCCACGCTCGCCTCGCGCCTTGAGAGCCTGGAAGCCTTCACCGTGCCGCCCGGCGCCGAGCTGCCGCCCCCTGCCCTGACCCCCGAAGCGCCCACAAGCTTCACCGAAGAAACCGGCGCAGACCCTTATGCAGAGACGGAAACCTCTGCCGAAGAAAGCGATGAGGACGCGCATGGCGAGTTTGAAGCCGGCCTTCCCGAAATCGCCTTTGAAGACCTGATGCCGGATGCTCCGCAGGCCGAGGAAGCAGACTTCAGCTCCGGCTTTGAAGACTGGGACACGGCCTCCGAGACAGACGCAGACACACAGCCGGCAGAAGAAAGCCCCTTCGGGTCAGACTTCGAAGCCATTCGCGCCGCCGTCGAGCGCCTCAGCCATGTCAGCGCGCAGTCTGCCGCGTCTGCACAAGAAAAGACCGAACACAGCGCGCCCGAGCTTTCCGCCCCCGCAGTCAGCGAAGATGTGTTTGAAGATGCGTTCGAGCACGACTTTGAAGATGACCTGGACGACAGCCAGTTCATGGCCGGCATTCCCGATACGGCGGCGCCGGATATCCTGGCGGAAGATTATGATCCGCTGGCAGAGCTTTCCGGGCTGGAAGAAGCCCGCAGCGAGGCGCGCGAGTCGGATATCTTCGATGACGATATCGAAGGGGGCCCCTTTATCGCCGAAACGCTGCCGAAGGCAGATCGCGATGATGCCTCCGGCCTGATCGATACGCTGGACAATGCCGCCACCGACCGGGACGCGGAGACAAACGACTATATCGCCCGCGCGCGCCGCGCCGCGCTGGCGGCGGCCGACACGCAGGGAAAGCCCCGCCGCGTGGCGATCTCCCCGGCCAAGCAGACAAAGCCCGCCAGCAATCGCGCGCCGCTGCTGATTGCCGCCTCTGCTGCCGTGCTGACGGGCGCGGCCGCCGGCGGCTATCTCTACCTGCGCGGCAAGCAGCCGCATGATCCCTCCCTCTCTGGCCCGGTCGATACCTATGTCGATCCGGTCTTCGCCTCTGCGCCGCCGATTGAGGCCGATCTCCAGCAGCTGGCGGGTCTCGACGCGGCAGCAGGCTCTCTCCCGCTGCCGGACGCCCCTGCCGAAGAAGACGAACTCTTCGACAGCGCCGCAGGCGCCATTGAGGAAGACATCTTCGGCCTGCCTGCCACCGTGCCTGCCGAGGCCGCCCCCGCAGCGGCCGCTGCGCCCGCAGACGTGCCGACCATCGCCTCCCTCAGCCCCCAGCCCGCCGCCAGCTATCCGGCCATCCCGTCGGTGGTGACGGTCGAGTCCGAAGCCAATGCCGGCAATGCGATTGCCCAGTACCAGCTGGCGCAAAGCTATCTGACGCAGAATGATCTGGAGGCGGCCATTCCCCTGCTGCGCCGCGCCGCCCTCAAGGGCGCAGCGCCTGCGGAGTATGACCTCGGCAAACTCTATGAGCAGGGGCTGGGCGTTGATCAGGACATGATCGAGGCGCGCAACCTGATCGCCAGGGCCGCTGCAGCAGGCCATGTCGGCGCGATGTATGATCTCGCCCTCTTCATGGCCGAAGGCGAAGGGGGTGAACTGGATGAAGCCGGCGCGGTGGAATGGTTCAGCAAGGCCGCCGATCACGGCTTCCTCGATGCCCAATATAATCTCGGTGTGATGTATGCCGAAGGCATCGGCGCCGGGCAGGACCTTGCCGAAGCACTCTACTGGTTCGAACTGGCCTCCCGCAAAGGCGACAGCGCCGCAGCGCTGGAAGTGCGCAACCTGACCGGCCGCCTGCCGCCGGAAACCGTGCGTGACGTGATGGAAGCCGCCGATGTGTGGAGCGAGCTGCCAAGCATCGCGCTTGCCAATGGCCGCTTCGGCGCCCAGCGCTGGAACACGGGCAACCCGCTGCAGGTTCAGGCTGTGCAGACAGCGCTCTCCCGGCTGGGCTATCTCTCCAGCCAGCCCGACGGCGTGATCGGTCCGCAAACGGCAAATGCCATCCGCGAGTATCAGCGCGGCGAAGGTCTCGCCGTAACCGGCACGGTGACGCCTGAACTGATCGAGCGCCTCAACACCGGCGCGTCGCGCGGCCGGGGCTGAGGCGCCCTTTCCTAGTCTGCCAATGGCCCGGTAAGGTCGATCCGGCCGGTCTCGGTGAGCTTGCCGTCCTCAACGCGGCCTTCGACCAGTTCGGAATTGATCAGCGCCAGCACGCGCCCGCCGGTAAAGATCGGGCGGGCATTTCCATACCAGTCGATACAGGACACTTCGCAGGTGTACCCGGTCTCCGAAGGCAGCCGCGGATCGCGGCGCGTTGCGTCCAGCATACCGGCTTCCGACAGGCCGCCATCGGCCGCCGCCGCGATATAGCTCATGTCGGAACTCGCCGACCACCACCACCAGCGATCCGCCTCCTCTGACCGCGGAACAGTCGGCAGCCCAATCAGTCCCGCCCCATCAGCGCCAATCCGGCTGTTGAAGGCGTGGCTGCGGCTCTCGCTCTCATAGCGCCCCTTCAGCGTGATCGTTCCGGAGACGCGCGGCTCCGCTCTGAGGTCGATCAGCGACAGGCTGAGGCCCTTGCTGTCATGGTATCCGGTCAGCGCCATGTATGGCCCCGCCCGCTCGGCGCGGATCACGTCATGGGTCAGCTCCACGGTCACCGGCTTTTCCGGCGCATCGACCGGCACAATGATCGCGCGGCCCGCGTCCCGTGTCTCGCCGTCCCCCGGCGGCCAGCTACCCCAACCTTCGCGCGCGCCATACACCAGATGCTTCTCGGTGAAGCGGGCTTCATAGTCAGACGCGCCCGGCGTCGGCAGGTCGAAGTAACGCCCGCCAGCGGTATCGTGGAACACTTCATCCAGCTCACTCAGTGGCACGTCAAAGAAGGAGAGGTCTGCTTCATCCTTGCTGTCCCAGCTATCACAATCGCGGTGGCGCCAGTCGAGCACGGCGCGGAAGGTGCCCGCATCCATATCCATCGAGAACTGGTTCTGCGGCGCGCCGCGCACACCGAGCACCGCCGGCTTCGCCCCATCAGTGGGCAGACGCACGAGCGCTGAAGGCGCGATATCGGCAAGCTGCGGGCGCGGGCCTTCCGAACATTCCGGATAGGACGCACGCTCGCCGAGATCGCGTTCCCGCTCTTCATCGGCAGGGCTCATCCAGAGCCAGAAGGCATCCTTGGTCACCAGGAACTCATGCGTCTCGGTTCCGACAATCGCAGTCGCTTTGCAGGCAGGCACGTTGCCATCGGTGACCCCGGCAATATCGCACACCGTCACTGTATGGATCACCGGCTTCAGCGTCTGCTGAACCGGCATCCAGATGTCGGTGGCGCTGAACAGCGGGCGGCCATCTTCAAGTTCCGTACGCTCACGGAACCCGTCACCCTCCTCCTGGCGCCATTCGCGGATCACCGGAATATCAAGCTCGTCCCACCAGCCACGCCCCACCAGATAGATCGGCGTATGAATGACCAGCTTTCCGTCGATCATCCGCGTGGCATAGTTGGAGCCGGAATAATAATCATTGGAAGAAATGTAGAAGGTCGCCTGCCGCGTCACCTTCCCATCCTCGCCAAGGTTCAGCACCGTGTATTCGGTGGCTTCCTCGCGATAGGAATATCCCGTCACCAGAATGGTGCGCCCGGCGACGAGCACTTCATCATACCAGGTGTCTTCATTGCTGGAGCGGTAGACATTCGCGCGGTCTGCCAGCTTCAGCCCCGGCTGCCCGCCCGGCATCAGGTCGGTCACGAAGAGGCGGCCATCCTGAAGGATCACCAGATGCTGGCCGATCTGTTTGATGATGCCGCCTTCATCCACGCCCGCTTTCTGGTTGTTGGTGATCTCGGGATTGTCTGCCGACCCCGGAGCGGCGCTGCCGGTGACGGTGACTTCCTGAGAGGGCGCAGCCTCAGCTGCCGGCGCCGGCGCGCCAACCGCCATCGCCATATCAGATGTCGGCGGCGGCGCGGAGACCATGGGATAAGGCCGGCCGATGCCGCGCGCTTCAGCGGCCTCGCGCGTTGCCCGGATCCAGTCCTTGAATTCCTCTTCGCTGCGGAACTTCGAAAGCGATGTCGCGCGCAGCCCGTCCAGCGCCGGATCTTCAAACGCGGCGAGCGTTTCGTCCTGCTCGGGCAGCTTGAAATCCGCATAGCGGTTCTGGTTGGCCGCAGGCGGCTCGGGCGGATCCACGAAGGTCTGCCGGGGTGAGAAATAAGCGCAGCCGCTGACGGCAAGTGCGGCCAGCGGTAATCCGAGATAGCGTTTCATGATGTGCGTCCCCTCAAACATGAACGCATACTACCGCATGCGAGTGCGGCGGAGTAGTGGCAGACCCGTGGCGAGGCTGGCGCGGCGTCCGGTGTTCCCTTCTCCGAAAAACCAATCTAGTCCTCTGGCCCATGACGAACTCGAACGACATGCCCCTCGCCGCCAAACCCATCAGCCGCGCTGCCCATCGCCGCGGGGATGACGCTTGGCTTGAAGCCGCCATCCAGCAGGACACCGCCCTGATCCTTCTTCTGCGCGCGGGCGAACCTTTTGTTGCCAGTGATGGCGGGCTCTACTGGTTCGGCCCCGAAGCGCTGCGCGTCTCGCCCGGCAGCCCGCGCCTCTTCCTCGGCGAAGACAAATCCGGCGCGCCGGTCTTCGCGCTCGACCTTCCGGCAAAGTTCGATGTGGCCAGTTCCCTGATCGCGGGCGCAGGAGAGTTCCTCGATTTCCGCCAGGCGTCTGCGCGCATGCCGGACATGGATGCCAACTGCGCCTCCACCGCGCGCAGTCTTTTCCTGTGGCACCAGAGCCACAGGTACTGCGCAAAATGCGGCGGGCAGAATGGCATCGTCGAAGCGGGCTGGAAGGCGCAGTGCGCTGCGTGCGGCGCCGAACATTTTCCGCGTACCGATCCTGTCGCCATCATGCTTGCCGTAAGAGGCGGCCGCGCGCTGATCGGCCGCCAGAAGTTCTGGCCGGCCGGCTTCATGTCCTGCCTCGCCGGCTTCTGCGAACCGGGCGAAACGATAGAGCAGGCCGCCTCGCGCGAGATACTGGAAGAAGCTGGAATCCACTGTGATCCCGCCAGAGCAGAGTATGTGGCGTGCCAGCCCTGGCCCTTTCCTTCCTCGCTGATGATGGGCTTTATTCTGCCTGCTGACTCAGAGGAAATCGTCATCGACTCAAAGGAACTTGAGAGCGCGCGATGGGTCACGCGCGAAGAGATGCGAGACATCCTCAACGGCACGCATGGCGAACTCTTCTGCCCGCCGCCGACCGCCATTGCCCATCACATCATGAAGGTATGGGCCCTCCGGAACGATTGATCGTGTACGGACTGCTACACGGATTCTCCTCATTTGTGAAAATCAGGAGTTGATTTCTCCCGAATCACGATATTATTGGCTGGCCAGATGATAGGAGATCAGACATGGCAGTTGCAAAGAAACCCGCCGCTAAAGCTGCCACCAAAGCAGCCCCGGCAAAAAAACCGGCAGCCAAAGCTCCGGCCGCTAAAGCAGCTCCGGCTAAAAAGCCTGCTGCCAAAGCTGCCCCGGCGAAAAAGCCGGCCGTGAAAGCCAAAGCAGCTCCTGCTGCTAAAGCTGCTCCGGCAAAAAAACCGGCCGCTAAAAAACCGGCCGCAAAAAAGAAGTAAGTCTACGGACAATCTTCACATGAAACGGGCGAGCTGGTCTCGCCCGTTTTTTTTGTATTTAAATCAAAGTACTGCGAGGCTGCTCGCCCCACGCCGCCGATCATTGATTTGCCGCGAATGTTTTACATACCGCGCGCATCTCTTTCGCCGCAGCCTTTTCTCCAGCCCCTGAGAGACAGCGGCTTCCGCCAACCTGCGGGTGCCCGCACAGCCGGTCCCTGCGTGCCCGGATCACCTCTGCTGGTTAAGATCCGGCCAGGTCTTGTCCGCCTTCGCGATGAAGCCGGGGATGTCGCCTTCCCACCTCTCCTGAACCGCGCCGTTATAGTTCAGGTAGAGCTTGCCATCGACGATCTTCCAGAAGCGCGCATCCCCCTTGGCATGATAGCCCTGGCTGACAGCCCAGGCGCAATAACCTCCATATTGAGGGGCGTACTTTTCCGGATCCTCAAGAAAGGCATCGCGATTGGCCGCGCTGACAAAGCGGAAGGTCGCGCCGTTATATTCGGCGGTGAATTCCTTTGATCCCTTGCCGGGTTTTCCGTCCTTGAAGTAGGCAACCGGATCATACCCCTGCACGGCAACATCGGAGAAGAGGTCGGTATAGACTGGCGGCTCTGCGGCTGCAGGCGCAGGCAGGATCAGCATGGGCGAAGCCGCCATCAGCAGGGCAACAACAAGCGCGCGGGGTTTCATCCGTGAGGAACCTTTTCTTCTGAGGCCAGTGAAGCTGGAACCAGCGCGCGGGCAAGCGCGCGTCCGGCATCAAACAATGTCCGGCGCCCTGCGATGAGCATCCCCAGCGAGGAGAGCCACACCACAACCGCCATCACAAACAGGCCACCGCCATCATCGTTGGGATCAACGCCCAGCGGCGTGAAGAGATGAAAGCTCACCGCGCCGGTCATGATGGCCGCCGCAATCAGCGCGCCAATGACACGCAGCCGCTTCAGGCGCGGCGCAAGGCTGGCAAGCAACAGCGCTGACGCCACAAGTTCTGCGCTGCCGATGACATACTGGCTGAAGAGACCCGTCTGTGCGAAGAGGCCCGCCGCGCCCAGGCTCGCCGCCCAGGCATCGAGCTTGCCAAAGATGGTCTGCGTTTCCGGCGCGTTGGTAAACTTGAAACGCAGGCTGTCCAGAAACACGCCCGCCGCGATCAGGCTGTAGGCGGGTCCGCCGAGATTTTTTAGATGAATGGCCACGGGGCCCTCCCATATGTGTGGGGTCTTTTGCGCCCGCTTGGGTTTTTTGCGCAAAGCAAGTAGTCGTGAACACTCTACACAGCCGCGTGATGGCGGCCCGTCAGTTTCCGGAGGACCGGTTTGGACAGAATTGAAGCCATGCAACTGTTCGTGCGGGTTGCCGATGCCGGCAGCTTTTCGCGCGCGGCTGCCGATCTCGAACTGGGCCAGCCGACCGTCTCGCGGCGGATCCAGGATCTGGAAGCCAGCCTTGGCACAACCCTCTTCCAGCGGACGACCCGGGCCCTCAGCCTGACCGAGGCGGGCGAGCGCTTCTACCGCCGCGCGGTCGATATCCTCACCGAGTTTGATGAAGCCGAGGCCGAAGCGCGCGGGCTCGAGCATTCGCCGGTCGGGCTCCTCCGGGTGTCCTGCTCGCACTCCTTTGCCCGGCGCGTCGTTGCGCCGGCCGTGCCGGTCTTCCTCGCCGCCTATTCCAGCATCCGGTTCGACCTTGTGTCCGACGATTCGCTCACGGACCTTGTTGCCGAAGGGGTCGACATTGCCTTCCGCCTGGGAGAGCTGCGCGACTCGCGCCTGATGGCCAAGAAGCTCGGCGAGGCGCCGCAGGTACTCTGGGCATCACCGGACTACATTGCCCGCCACGGCGCGCCGCAGACGGTGGAAGAGGTTGTCAACCATAATGCCGTCGTCTTCCGCCACACGCGCCAGACGGTCTGGGATCTGCGGCGCGGCGAGGAACATTTCGAAGCGCGGGTGGATGGCCCCTTCCGCGCCTCTTCCGGCGAAACGCTGCTGGAAGCCGCCGCTGGCGGGCTTGGCATTCTGCTGGCGCCTGCCTGGCTCGCGTCTGAATGTTTCGGGGATCAGCGTCTGGTCCGTGTGCTGCCGGAATGGCAAGGCCCTTCCCTGCCAATCCATGCAGTGTGGACCTCAGGTAAGCTGCGCGGCAAGGCGCGGCTGTTCGTGGAACATATCGAACCGGCCATCGCGCATGCCTGCTCGATGGCCAGGCTGGAGGCAGCTACAGCCGCGCGTTGACCGCCTTCGGGAAGACGCCGAGGATCTTCAGCGACTGGGAGAAGAAGCCAAGTTCTTCCAGCGCCAGTTGCACCGGCCGCTCGTCCGGGTGGCCTTCAATCTCCGCATAGAATTGCGAAGCCTCGAATGAGCCGCCGACGAGATAGCTTTCCAGCTTCGTCATGTTGACGCCATTGGTGGCAAACCCGCCGAGCCCTTTATAGAGCGCGGCCGGAATGTTGCGCACTTCGAAGATGAAGGCGGTCTTGGCCGGGCCATCGCCCGCATCGATTTCGGCAGGCTCGCGGGACATGATGACGAAGCGCGTCGTGTTATGGGCCGCGTCCTCGATATTCTCGGCCAGGATTTCCAGGCCGTAGACTTCCGCAGCCAGGCGCGGGGCAATCGCCGCGATGCTAGGGTCGCCGAGTTCGGAAACCTCCCTTGCTGCCCCGGCAGTGTCGGCTGCCGTCACCGGGTCAATGCCATGCTTGCGCAGGAAGTTGCGGCACTGGCCCAGCCCCATGATATGGGAGCGGGCCTTCCGGACATCGGCCAGCTTCGTCCCCCGCAGGGCCATCAGCTGAAACCGGATCGGCAGGTAATATTCCCCGGTGATGTGCAGCTGGGTTGTGGGCAGCAGATAGTGAATATCGCCCACCCGGCCGGCAATCGTGTTTTCCACGGGGATCATGGCCAGCTCCGCATCGCCCCGTTCCACGGCGATGAAGCAGTCCTCGAAGGTCCGGCAGGCCATCGGCTCGAAGCCGGGGAACGCCTCGCTGCAAGCGATATGCGAGTTCGCGCCGGGTTCGCCCTGATAGGCAATTTTGCTGGTCATGCCGGAATTCCCTGTTTGAATGACCCCCGGCATGCGTCTGATCGCCGCGACGGCGGGGGGAAGCGCCCCGAAGAGGCACCCGTTATATTGTGCGCTCCCGGTTAGCGTGCCAAAAGGCGCGCGCCAAGACAGAATAACGCTACAGATTCGAAGGAATGCCTCATGGGAGAGCTCGGTCTAAACAAGATCTTCGGAGCGCTGCTCGCAAGTGCGCTCGGCATCATGTTCCTCATGCAGCTCCCGAACGTGGTGTTCGCCAGCGGCGCTGGCCATCACGGCGATGAGCATGGCGAGGCAGCCTCGCTTTCGGAGCAGATGTGCCAGAAGTTCCATTATTGCGTGGAAGTGGCCGAAGCCGCCGGTGCTGGCGCAGCCGCTGCAGAAGAGGTGTTCGACCTTGGCGCGGCCCTGGCCAGCGCAGACCTGACGCGCGGCGAGCGCCTGTTCGCCAGCCAGTGCTCCACCTGCCACACCATCAATCAGGGCGGCGCAAACGGCACTGGCCCCAATCTTTACAGCACAGTCGGCGCCCATAAGGCCCACATGCCCGGCTTTGGCTATTCCGGCGCCATGGCGAACGCTGAAGGCAGCTGGACCTATGAGAACCTTGATCAGTGGATCAAGAATCCGGGCGCCTATCTGCGGGGTACCTCGATGTCCTTTGCCGGTATCCGCCGGGACAATGACCGGGCTGCCGTGATTGCCTATCTGGCCGCCAATACCGAGAACGCACCCGCCTTCCCGGAGCCGCTGCCGGCCGCTGATGAGGCCATCGATGCTGTTCCGAGCGATGGCGAACTGATCGACGGGGAAGCTGTTCCTGTTGAAGGCGCTGTGGTTCCGGCCGAAGGCGAAGAGGGCGCTGCCCCTGCCGAAGCGCCGGTGGAACCGGCCCCGGTGGAAGAAGCCCCGGCCGAGTAATCTGGCCCGCCAGAATATCCGATCAAACGTCAAACCCCGGCCAAGGCCGGGGTTTTTCTTTTGGGAACAAGGGGGTAATCCTCAGGCGGCGCGCCAGGCAGGGCGTTTGCCGCGTTCGGCCGCCAGATCGATCCGGCGCACACCGGTGACCGGGCCTACGATTTTGCCAATTCTCTCAATGGCCTCGGCCAGGGGTTCTTCGGCAACGGCCATGTGATGGGCGTTGGCGTGCAGCAGCGTGTCAGGCGCGGTCAGAATACCGGCATGTCCCTCCCAAAACACGACATCGCCGCGACAGAGCCGGACATCTGATGGACAAATCCGGACAGTCCCGGACACTTCGGTGCCAGCCCAGGCCCCCTGCATGTCAGAATCGCGCGGCAAGAGGACACCGCACGCCTCAAACGCCTGTTGGAGGAGGCCCGAGCAATCAAGCCCCAGGCTTTCCCGCCCGCCCCAGAGATAGGGCGCGCCGAGGAAGCGAAGGGCGACGGCGGCGGGGTCATCCTCAAAGCTGCCTGGCCCGGCAAGATGCCGCTCATGGACCCAGCCTGCCCTGGCGCACTCCACCCAGGGGCCTTCGCGCCGGCCCGTGGCGGCGACCCGGGCGCCGAGGCTGAGCATGAAATGGGGGGCGGATTTGAGATCGGCCTGCGAAAAGGCATAGGTGCGCAGGGCAGAGACCTTGTGGGTGACCGGGCGGATAGGCGCCGAGAGGGCCTCCATCAGCGCCCAGCCGACATACCGGTCCCGCTGACACTGGACGAGGCCGAACGCGCCTTCTTTCCGGAACACCTCCACAGCCTCCCCATGCAGGGCGAAGGTGGAGACGAGGCCATCGGAGGCGGGCGTTTCGCGGAGGGCGACGGCGCCGGCGGTGACCTGAAAGGGCGCCCCTTCCCCTTGCGGGCGGGCGAGGCGCTTGTCAGTGAAAACCGGCATGGCGGGCGGCCTCCCAAGGGGCAGCCCGGCGTCAGGCCACCGCAGAATTGCGGCGGGAGGGCTTGCCCGAGCCTGTTTCTTCGCCGGAAGCGGCCGCCAGCACAAGCCGGGCGAAGGCGCGCAGATAGCCCATGCCGTCCGGCGTACGCTCCACGAAGATCGAGCGCAGGTCTGTATCGTCAGGCAGGCGGCGGATGAAATTGAGACGCTCCAGCGCATCGAGCGCGCGGGTGACCGCCGGCTTGGCAATGCCGAGATGTTCGGCAAGGCCGCGGACGGTGTGCGGGCCGGGGGTGAGGGCGATGGTCATCAGGACCGCCTGCTGGCGCGCGGTGAGATCGGGCGCATCCGACCGGACGGAGGCCGTGACCGCTTTGCGCCAGAGTTCCAGACCATCCCGCTCCGACAATTGCATCCCGGCCATGCCTCCACGCTACGATTATTCCGCTATGAGACAGAATCTCAGGTGATTTGCCGGTAGCGTCCAGTGCCTCTTGCGGTGTTCCCCCTTCACATTCGGCACAAAACACCAGACATTAGAGCCATGGCCCAGTCACACACTCATGATCATGCTTCCGCCAACACGCCCTGCGCCCCGCAGGATGTGGACGCCTTCCTGGCCGAGGCCGAAGCGCTGGTGGCCCGCAAGGGCCAACGGATGACGCGCATCCGCCGCAAGGTGCTGCGCCTTCTGCTGGAGAATGACGGGCCGGCAAAGGCCTATGACCTCCTGGCCAATCTGGATGGGGAAGGCGCGGCCAAGCCGCCGACGATCTACCGGGCGCTGGACTTCCTTCAGGAGACGGGCCTCGTCCACAAGATCGAAAGCCTCAACGCCTATGTGGCGTGCGGCCATACGAGCCATAATCATTCTGCGGTGTTCCTGATCTGCGAGATCTGCCAGAACGCCGAGGAACTTCACGCCGTGGCCACCAGCCAGGCGCTTAGAAAAGAAACCGAAGCCGCCGGCTTCCAGATGACCCGCGCCGTGATCGAAGTGCGCGGGCGGTGCAGGAGATGTCACGCATGATCCCACTCTGGCAGGGTAGCTGTAACCAGTGGGATTGCGATGAGATGGGGCACATGAATGTGCGCATCTATGTCGAAAAACAGCTGGAGGGCCTTGTGGCCCTGGCCCATGAGCTGGGCCTGCCGGAGGCCTTCCGGCCGAATGCGCCTTCCACGATCATTCCTGTGGACCAGCATATCCGCTTTGTGCGCGAGGTGCTTCCGGGCAAGCCGATTTCGATGCGGGGCTGCATTCTGGAAATCGGGGAAAGCGACGCGGTGGTGTATCAGGAGCTGCGCCACTCAGACGGCGCGCTGGCCGCCTCATTTCGCACACGGATCAACCATATCGACACGGCCGAAGGCGACGCCTTTCCCTGGACGCGCAAGACCCGCGCCCGGATGGAAGCCCTGAAGGGCGAGACGCCGGAAGAGGCCCTGCCCCGCAGCTTTGACCCTGATGCGCCGGGAATGCCGGTTTCGGAAATCACGCTGGACTATGCCAAATCGGTTGGCGCGCCCCGCATCGGCATGGGCGCCGTGCCGCCCGGCCATTGCGGCGTACACGGATGGATGGAGCCTTCCTGGTTTATCGGGCGCCTGTCTGACATGGTGCCCAACCTGCTTTATGACTGGCGGATGCGCGTGGGCACGACCAGCGGCGGCAAGCGCATGGGCGCGGCCGTTCTGGAATACCGCCTGCGCTATCACCGCTATCCGCGCGCGGGCGACCTGTTCGTGGCGCATTCTTCCTTTGGCGGCGTTGTGGGCAAGACCCATTCCCTTGTTCACTGGGTGATGGACCCGGCCACCGGCAGCCCCTGGGCGACGAGCCAGGTGGTGGCCATCACGCTGGACCTGGACGCGCGCAAGGCCGTGGCCGCCCCGCCCGAGATGCTGGGCGAGTTGGAGAAGATCGCGCCGAAGGGCCTGACGATCTGACCGCCGCAACGGCAGGGATTTACAAGCCCTGCTGCGCCCACCGAAGATGGGCCCCATCACAAACCGGGAGAGACACGACATGGCCGCTTATGCAATCCTGATCCGCGAGAAGCTGCGCGATGGCGAGGCGATGGCCCGCTATGCCGAGGCCGCCAAGAATGCGCGCGGCGATCACCAGATCACGCCGCTGGCCTTTTACGGTACGCATGAAGTGACCGAAGGGGCCGATGCCGATGGCGTGGTGATCCTCTCCTTCCCGACCATGGCCGAAGCCAAGGCCTGGTATGACAGTCCCGCCTATAAGGAAGCGCGCGGCCACCGCTATCAGGCGGCGGACTATCGCGTGATCTTCGTCGAAGGGGTTTAAGGGCGCAGGCTCTCTCCGATCCTCACAATCTCCGTGAGCAGAAGATCGAGATCGCTTTCCTGCGTGCGGTGATTGGTGAGGTTGATGCGGATAGCGAGGCGGCCCTTGAGCCGGGTGGTGGAGGGCGCCGCCACGCCGCTTTCCTGCAGGCGCAGGACGATTTCCTCGTTCAGCGCGTCGAGCGCGGCTTCCTCCAGCCCTTCCGGGCGCAGGCGGAAGCAGCAGATGTTGAGCCGGGCCGGGGCGAGCAGTTTGAAGCGCGGATCAGCCGCCACCTTGGCAGACAGATAGGCCGCCTGCGCGCAATTGCGCGCAATCGCCCGCCCAAGACGCTCGGTGCCAAAGCCGGCAATCTGGGACCAGACCTTCAGGGCACGAAAACCCCGCGACAGCTCCGGCCCATATTCCACCGGCCAGGGATTGCCCGCCGCGATGCCGCGCTCGGTGCCTTTCAGATAGTCTGGCCGGTCAGAGAAAGCGTGGCGGTGCAGCGCTTCATCACGCACCAGAACGCAGCCGGCATCATAGTTTACATGCAGCCATTTATGGAAATCGAAGGCGATGGAATCGGCCTGGCTGATGGCGGCAAAGCGGCTGGCATGTTCGGGCGAGAGGCGGGCGAGCGCGCCGAAGGCGCCGTCAACATGGAACCAGAGGCCTTCGGCCTTTGCGATGCCGGAAAGCTCCGCCAGCGGATCGGTTGATCCGGTGTTGACGGTGCCGGCCGTGCCGATGATGAGGAAGGGCGTGAGGCCCGCTTCCCGGTCTGCCTGAATGGCGGCGCGCAGGGCGCCCGTATCCATCTCATAGGCATCGTTTACGGGAATGCGGCGCAGCGCCTCTGTGCCCAGGCCCAAAATATCGAAGGCGCGGGGGTTGCAGGCATGGGCCTCCGCCGAAGCATAGCCCACCAGCCTGTCGCCGCAGATGCCTTCCTTCCGGCTACGGAAGTCCAGCGCCGCGTCGCGCGCGGTCTTTACCGCGATGACCGTGGCGAGCGATGTGCCCGACACGATGAGGCCGCTGGCGGTTTCGGGAAAGCCGAACATCTCGCGGCACCAGGCGATGACCTGCCGCTCGACATAGATGGCGCCGTGATCGCGCCCGCCGGCATTGGCGTTGAGGGCGCTGGCCACGATTTCGGCCAGCAGGTTCTGCGGCGTGCCCGACCCATGTACCCAGCCGAAGAAGCGGGGATGGGTGTTGCCCACCCCATAGGGCAGCAGCGCGGCGAGCTGGCCGGCAAGCGCAGCCTCACCCTGCCCGTCCTGCGGCAGGGGGCGCGCGAAGGCGGCCTTCATCTCTGGCGGGAACGGCGTCCAGACGCGGCCTTCGCGATTGGCGGTCATCTTGTCGATGGCGGCGTCGAGCAGCTCGTGCGCGGTCTGGCGGAAGGCGGCCCAGTCAGCGGGGTCGAGCCCCTGGCCGGGGGCGGGTGATTTGGGGTCAGTCATGGGAGGACAGGCCTTTGGAAACTGGGCGCTTACTGACTCGCCCAGAGGATGCGCGCAATCCAGGCAATCTCGGAGGGCCTGAATTCCCTCGGGTCATAGGCCGGGTTGAGGGAGGCGAGTTCGATGGTGCGGGCGTTGCGCTTGGCCAGCACCTTGGCCATCACTTCGCCAGAGGTGGTCTTGGCGACGACCCGGTCTCCGATCTTCACTTCCGCGCCGGGGGCGACGATGATCCGGTCTCCGGCGCGGTAGGCGGGCTCCATCGAATCGCCACTGATTTCAAGGGCATAGACGGTCTCTGCGCCGAGGCCGGGGAAGCGGACGTCCTCCCAGCCGGCGCCTACGGGGAAGCCGGCATCGTCAAAGAAGCCATCCTGCCCGGCCTGGGCAAAGCCGATGAGGGGGGCCGAGCCCCCCCGGCGGCCTTCGACCAGGGCGGCGAAATCGTCAAAGCCGGCGCCGACCGCTTCGAGGGCGCGGGCGAGGCTTTCCGTGCTGGGCCAGCGGGGGCGGCCATCGGCGCCTTCGCGCTTGGACGGGTTGAAGCTGGTGGGGTCGAGCCCCGCCCGCTTGGCGAGCGCCGAGGGGGTGAGGCCGTGATGGGCGGCGAGCCGGTCAAGCCCCCGCCAGATGTCCTTGTGCTGCATCAGGATGCGCCATTTCGAAACGGTGGAATATATTCCTATTGCAGGAATTTTTCCCTATCGTCAACGGGTTGGGGGCGTCCAGTCGGACGGGGGCACATGGCGGCGGCGCAGGCGGATGGCGAGGCCGAGGGCGACGCCCACGCCGATGGCGATGGTGAGGTCTGCGATCACGGTGAGCACCAGCGTCAGCAGCAGGAGCAGCCGGTCTTCCAGGGGCAGCCGGGCATAGTCGCGCCATTTGTCCGGCTCGCTCATATTCCAGGCGGTGAGCAGCAAAAGCCCGGCCAGGGCGGGTAAAACCAGCTGACCGGCAAGGCCAGAGAGGGACAGCATGATGACCAGCAGGGTCAAGGCATGGACAATTCCGGCCACCGGCGTCTTGCCGCCGGCCTTCACATTCGTGGCCGTGCGGGCAATCGCGCCCGTGGCGGGCAGACCGCCGAAAAGCCCCGATCCGAGATTGGCCGCGCCCTGGGCGATGAGTTCCGCATTGGGGCGATGGCGCCCGCCGATCATCCGGTCTGCCACCATGGCGGAAAGGAGCGATTCGACCCCGGCCAGGAAGGCGATGATGAAGGCCGACGGCAGCAACTCTTTCAGGCGGGCGAGCGTGATCTCCGGCAGGCCCGGCATCGGCAGGCTGGAAGGGAGATCCCCGAAGCGGCTGGCGATGGTATCGACGGGGAGATGGGCGAAGGCGGCAACCGCCGAGGTGAGCCCGACAGCGGCGATGAGGCCTGGCCAGCGGGGCGCGAGGCGCCGGAAGAGGACGATCAGCAGGATGGTGGAAAGGCCGATGCCGAAGGCGGCGGGATTGAAACTCTCCCTGCCCTCCCAGAGGGCGGGCAGCTTGTGCAGGAAATCCGCCGGCAGATTATCAATCTGCAGCCCGAAGAGATCCTTGAGCTGGCTGGTGGCAATGATCAGGGCGATGCCGATGGTGAAGCCGTTGACCACCGCTTCGGGGATGAACTGGATGAGATTGCCGAGGCGCAGGGCGCCGGCCAGCAGCAGGATGAGCCCAGCCATCAGGGTGGCCAGCACCAGCCCGTCAAAGCCGTGATGGGCGATGACGCCATAGACGACCACGATGAAAGCCCCGGTGGGCCCGCCGATCTGCACCCGGCTGCCGCCGAGGGCAGAGATGAGGAAGCCGCCAATGATCGCCGTGACGAGGCCGACGCCGGGATCAGCGCCCGAGGCGATGGCGATGGCGAGGCTGAGCGGGAGGGCGACCATGGCGACCGTGACACCGGCGAAGGCATCTGCCGCGAAGAGTTTAGGCGTGTAGGTCTTGAGGGTGGTAAGGAGTTTCGGTGTCACATCGCTGGCGGGCGCGAGGATTTGCGGGCGTCCGTACTTCAGGAAGCTCTAAAGTAAGCCGGGGGCGCGCGCAACTGTGGCGGTTGTTCGCACCGCAGCGATCAGAGCCGCCAGCCGCCGGAGGAAGCGCCGCCGGGGCGGACATCCGGGATCAGATGTTTGCGGGGCAGCGAATAGACCCTTCCCTCCCCCATGGCAAAGGCCATGCAGCCTTCGGGGAAGACGGCAGAAAAGGCCGTATCCAGAATATTGAGGCCGCCGGCAAAGGCGCCCATGGCGGGCATGACGAGGCGGGCGCCATCGGCCGCGAAACAGCGGCGGCGGACAGACCGCCCGCGCCCGGAAACCTTCGCCACGGGGTGAAGGTGGCCGGCAATTTCGCCTGCCTCCCCTTCCGGCTCGTGCCGGAAGACGAGACCATCCAGGCGCACCACCCTGGCCGCGCGCCCGCCGAGATGGGCCGGGGGATCGGGATCATGGTTGCCCTCGATCCACACCCAGTCATGCGCCGCTGTCAGCGCGCGGATGCGCGCCGCATAGGGCGGCGGCAGGCGATGTTCCGACTGGCGATCATGGAAACTGTCGCCCAGCGAAAGGATGATTTCCGGCCGCAGGGCGGCGCAGAGGGCCTCCAGCCGCGTGAGGGTGGCGCCGGTATCATAGGGGGGCAGAAGCTGGCCGGCGGCGGCGTAGTTGGAGCCCTTTTCCAGGTGCAGGTCTGACACCACCAGCAGGCGGCGCGCGGCCCACCAGAGGCCGCCCTCCGGCAGAGGCGTCAGCAGCTCTCCGGCCAGGTGGAGCAGCGTTTCACTGGGAAGGGCGCGGGCGGGCGTCATGCAGAGGAGGATTGGCGCGGCGCGCGGGCCGGGTCAACGGGGCGGCGGCAGGAGGAACAGGGCGAGAAGATGCCACCCCGGAACAGGGGGTGGAGGCGCCGGGCGCGCCGGGGTTTTCTGGCAGGCGGGCTGGCCGCGCTGGGGGCAGCGTGTGCTTCGGCGCCGCCGGAGGCGCCTGCGGCGGCATTAGGCGCAGCAGGAAGGGCCCGAAAGGCGGGGCCTTCGGGGGATGGGGCTGGCGTGTGGGGTGGTCCCGGCGCAATCACGCTGCGCGTTTTGGCCGGAGGTCCCGGCTCAATCGGCAGTCTTGCTGCCTTTGGCCGGGATGACAGTTTAGGAGGAATCCCTCCGCCAGCGGAGGGAATCCTGGGCGGCGAGGTTCATGTCCTGAAGGATATCGCGGAAGGGCGCATAGAGATGGCGCGTGTTGCCGGGGATGCGCGTGAAGGCGAGGCGCCGGGGCGCCCTGCCCTTTGCCTCGGCGCGGGCGCAGCGGCGCAGATAGCGGCGGGCCTCCCGCCAGGGGTTCTGGTAGGCCTGCTCCAGCGCAAACAGGCGGCGCAGGAGGCGGGTCTGGCTGGCGGTTTCAATTTCATCCGATGACGGACGAGACCTTGGCGCCGGGGGCGAAGGCGTGGGCGTATCCAGAAAGAGGATGCGGGGCAGCGCGGCCTCCGGTGCGGGACGCGGGGCGCGGGGGCGCGGCTCTGCCTCTGTCAGGCAGAAGACCGGATAGCGCACGCCCTTTGGCGCCTGAGGCGCAGCCTTTGGCGCAGGGCGCGGGGAAGCAGCCGGGCGCAGGACTGGCCGGGGCAGCGTGCCGGCGAGGACGAGGATCGCGCGGCGCACAGTCGCCTCGGCCGGCACCACGAACCGGCGCAGGATGAGCCGCGTATAGGCCGCCGGCGGGGGCGCGGCGCCAAACTGGGCAAGAGCCGCGCGCGCCATGGAAATGAGACCGAGCGCCAGCCCGGTGGCGCGGCGCAGGAGGGCAACCACGCCTGTTTCATCTTCCGTCTGCGGATCTGTCTCGCTCATGGGGGCCAGTATAGGCACAAGCCGGAAGGGGGTGGATAAGGGCTGGCCCATTTTCTGTCAGCGCCCTGAATCCTCGCATGTTTTACCACACGGAAATGGGGGACAGGACGCGCAGAAAGATGAAAGCCGGTGTGCCGGAATGTAACACTTTGCCGATGGCGCGCTGCGCCGCCGACCGCGAAAAGCGCCGTGCTTTCACGCCATCTTAAGTCTGGCGAGCCTAGGCTGAAGGTTACGGCATATAAACACAAAAGGTGATGGGGCCGGCTGAACCATGCAGGGGATCACCCTTCCGGAGACACTTCCGGGCGCTGCGCAGCGCCTGGCGCAGTGGGCGTGGAGCCTGATGCCTTTCGATGGCGCCAGCCGGCTGCACTGGACGGGGCTTGTTGCTTTCTTCCTGCTGGGCAGCGCTGTCTGGCTGATCGCGCGCCGGCAGGGCCGCGCCGAGGGCAAAGGCGGGCTGGCCGAGTTTCTTGTCCCCCGGCACATGTATCTGTCGCAGTCTTCGCTGGTGGATGTGAAGGTGTATTTCGCCAACAAGCTGATCGAGCCGGCGTTGACGCTGGTTTCGTCCGGCGTCCAGATCAGCCTCGTGGTGTTTGTAGCCGGGCTGGTGGGCGCCGGCGTGCATTCCGGCGAGGGCGGAACGCTGGCCTGGCCGATGCTGGCGCTGGCAACCCTGCTGGCCACGATGGCGGGCGACCTTGCCTATTATGTGACCCACCGGGCGCATCACGAAACCGCGATATTGTGGCCGTTTCACAAGCTGCACCATAGCGCCGAACACCTGACGCCCCTGACCGCCAAGCGCAATCATCCCGTATACGAACTGATTGCCGGCCTTGTCAGCGCCTTTTTCGTGGCGCCGGTTATCGGGCTGATCTTCGGGCTGATGGGAGTTTACGACACGATGACCGTGCTGGGCCTCAGCGTGTTCATTTTGGCGTTCAATGCGGCGGGCGGCGCCCTGCGCCACTCGCATATCTGGCTGGATTATGGCCCGGTTCTGGACCGTATCTTCATCAGCCCGGCACAGCACCAGATCCACCATTCCTGCGCGGTGAAACATCATGACAGGAATTACGGGCTGATCTTCGCGCTGTGGGACTGGATGTTCGGCACACTGTATATTCCCGAAGGCCGGGAAGACCTTGTGTTTGGCGCGGCCGATGCCCATGGCGTGCGCGAACCGCAGGTGCACACCTCGCTGGCGAGCGCCTATCTGGTGCCGTTTGCCGAGGCTTCCGAAGCGATGCGGGCACGCGCGGCGGCGCCGGTGGCGGCAGAATGACACGCGGCTTTTCCCTCTATCTCGACGCGCTGCGCTTTCTGGCGGCGATGGCCGTGTTCGCCTCTCACATGGGGTATGAGCGCTTCACGCAAGGCAGCATGGCGTGGATCCGCGCGCTGAACCTCGGCAGCGATGCGGTGGTGGTGTTCTTTGTGCTGTCGGGATTTGTGATTGCGCACACCACCTTTGCGCGGGCGCGCGGACCGGCCGCGTATGCGCAGGCACGGATGGCACGCCTCTATTCGGTGGTGATCCCGGCACTGATCGTGACCGTGATCCTGGACGCAGCAGGCTCCGCCCTCTTCCCGGCGGCCTATGAGGGCTGGTGGTATAATGGCGAGAACATTGGCGGCCAGATTGCCCGCGCGCTGACCTTCACCTCGCAGACCTGGAATGAAGCCCTCCGCATCGGCAGCAACGGGCCGTTCTGGTCGGTGGCTTATGAAGCGTGGTATTATGCCGGTTTCGGCGTGGCGGTATTCTGCCGGGGGCACATCCGGTGGATACTCCTTGGGCTGATGGCTGTTGCGGCGGGCCCGGCCATCCTGCTGCTGGCGCCTTGCTGGCTGGTGGGGGTCGCGCTGCAGCAGGCGCTGGGCAAGGGATGGGGGACGGGCGTGTCGCCGGCGAGCGCGTGGATGCTGGCGGTGGCGCCCTGGGGCGCCTATGCGCTGGCGCTGATGTGGCATGTGCCCGAGCGGCTGACGATGGGCACCGGCGTGCTGCTGGGCGGGCAGGACCCCAATGCGGCGCTGGGCTTTTCCGACGAGTTTGCCTGGAACTTCCTGATCTCGCTGCTGATGACGGCGCATTTTGCCGGGGTGTACCGGCTGGCACAGGGGGCCGGCTGGATCGGAGCCAGGGCCGAGGCGGCGATCCGCTGGTGCGCGGGGGCGACATTCTCGATCTATCTTTTCCACTATCCTATCCTGACATTCCTGCACGGTCTGCCCGGATATGACGGCGCCAACGGCCTGCACGCCGCGCTGCTGGCGGCCGCGACGCTGGCGGCGTGTTTCGCGCTGGCGGAAGTTTCCGAGCGGCGGCTGGACGTCTGGAAACGGCTGATGGAGAGCCTGTTCCGGCGGGCAGGCGGGCTGCGGCCGGCGCCAGCGTGAGCGGCGCGCTTGCCTTCTCACCCCCTGCTGGCTAGGCCATCTGCTTTGGGTGGATAGAGATTCCGGAGGCACCCTTGCTTGCAAGCCGCAATGACATTTCTGGCCTGAAGGACCGCTTTGCGCGGACCGGCCGCGTGCTGGTGCCGGGGATTTTTGAGCCGGATTTTGCCAGATCTGTGCTGGCGACGGCGAAGCAGCATGATGGCTGGCTGCTGGTGACGCGCATTCAGGGGCAGCACCGGGAGTTTGACGCCGCGCAGATGGCGGCGCTGCCGGCCGAGCGGCTGGCGCCGTTTGAGGAGCTGGTGGCGGCCGAGGCGCGGGCGGGGTTCCAGTACCGGTTTGAACGGCATCTGCTGTATGACAATCTGCGGGCCGGAAAGCTGCCCGATGGGCCCTTGCGGCAGATGGCCGAGACGCTGAACTCGGAAGCCTTCATTGCGCTGCTGCACGACATCATGGGCGCAGACTATGTGGCGGGCGACACATTTTGCGATGGGCAGCTGACACGCTACCGCGCCGGGCATTTCCTGACTTCGCATGATGACGAGTTGCCCGAGTTCCGGCGGATCGCGGCGTTCGTGGTGAACCTGACGCCGGACTGGAACGCCGATATGGGCGGCCTGCTGATGTTTACCGGAAAGGACGGGCATGTGCAGGAGGCGTTCACGCCGATGTTCAACACCCTCTCTTTCTTCAAGGTGCCCCAGCAGCATGCGGTGAGCGCGGTGGCGCCCTTTGCCAAGGGCGCGCGCCGGGCAGTGACCGGATGGCTGCGCAAGGGGCCCCCGCCCGCCCCTACCCCATAGCGTCGCGGAGGATGGCTGATGCGCGGCGTATAAGCCCCCGGGCGGCGCGGAATTGACGCATTTTCAACCCCAGATGATTACCGGATGATCCTGCCAATAATGGGAACCGGCCATGCGCGACCATTTGACGACGGATCTTTATGTTTATGATGGCGAATGCGCGCTCTGCTCCCGCTTTGTGCGGTTTCTGGTGGCGCATGACCCGGAGGGGCGGTTTGCGCTGATGACGGCGCAATCAGAAGCGGGCCGGGCGATCTATCGCGCTGAGGGGCTTGATCCCGATGCGATGGAGACAGCCCTGCTGCGCATTGACGGGCGGGTTTACCGCAATCTGGATGTGTTTACCGAGACGCTGGTGGCGATCGGCTGGCCCTGGAAGGCGGCGGGCCTTCTGCGCGCGCTGCCCCGGCCGGTTGCCGGCTGGCTATACCGGCGGGTGGCGAACAATCGCAAGCTGCTGCAGCGCGGGCAATGCCCCCTGCCCTCAGACGAGATCCGGGTGAGGCTGATTGAATAGGCGTATCCTCATCATCGGCGGATATGGCGTATTCGGCGGAAGGCTGGCCAGCGCGCTGGTCCGGGCCGGGTATACGGATGTTGTCGTCGCGGGACGGAATCTTGCGGCAGCCGAAGCGTTCTGCCGGGAGGCAGGCGGCACGCCCGCGCAACTGGATACGGGTACGGAGGATTTTTCCGCGCAGGTGGCCGCGCTGGCGCCCGCCATTCTGATTGATGCGGCGGGCCCTTGGCAGGCCTATGGCAAAGCGCCTTATGCCATCGCGCAGGCGGCGATCGCCTGCGGGGCGCATTATCTGGACCTCTCCGACGATGCCGCATTCACCGCAGGCATTGCCACGCTGGACGCGGACGCGGCCGCCAGGGGGCTCACGGTCCTGTCAGGCGTTTCCAGCGTGCCGGGCCTGTCTTCGGCGGCGGTGGAGGCGCTGGCTGCCGGACTGAGTGAAATTGCGCTGATCGACACGGTGATCCTGCCGGGCAACCGGGCGCCGAGGGGGAAATCCGTCATCCGGTCCATCCTCTCGCAAACCGGAAAGCCGTTGGAACAGCGGGAGGGAGATCAGTGGAAATCCGTAAACGGGTGGGGGTCAATCCGGAGTGTGACGCTGGAGACGCCCGGCACCGCGCCCCTGAAAGGCAGGTGGGCCAGCCCGATCGGCGCGCCAGACCTGCGCCTGATGCCCGGCCGATATGGCGCAGCCAGTGTGCGCTTCAGCGCAGGGCTGGACCTCAAACTGATGCATGGCGGGCTGTGGGCGTTGGGGCAGCTCGTCTCGCTGAGACTGATCCGGTCTCTGGAAAGCTGGACGGGACTTCTGAAATGGGTGGCCGAACGCCTCGCCGCGTTTGGCAGCGACCGGGGCGGGATGGGCGTGGAGGTGACCGGCTTTACGGCGCAGGGAACGTGCGAGCGCAGAAGCTGGACCCTGATTGCCGAAGCAGGCGACGGGCCCGACATTCCGGCCGTCCCGGCACGGATCATGGCCGGGAAGATACTTGCGGGCGAGACATTGCCAGGCGCCAGGGCGTGCCTTGGCGCGTTTTCGCTGGCGGAAGCGGAGGCGGCCCTGAAGACGCTGCGCGTGACCACCGCGCAGACGGCGGCGGCGCAGCCGATGGTGTTTGCCGCAGCGATGGGGGATGAATTCGGGGCGCTGCCTGTGCCCCTCAAGACGCTACACCGCGTGGCGCAAGTACATCACTGGCGGGGCGAGGCAGACATTACACGCGGCGGGGGTCTGCTCTCAAGAATGGCCGGCGCGCTGGCCGGATTCCCCCCGGCTGGGCGCGCGGTGCCCGTGCTGGTGACCATGCAACGGACCCGGACCGGCGAAACCTGGACGCGCCAGTTCGGAGCCCGAAAGTTCCGCTCTCACCTACGCCGGACGGCGACCGATCCGGCGGGCATGGTCCGTGAACGGTTTGGCGTAATGGAGTTTGCCATTCCGCTCACCCTGGAGGGCGCGCGGCTGGCATTTCCCGTGCACTCCGGGCGCGTATTTGGCGTGCCCCTGCCCCGCTTTCTGCTGCCAGTGAGCGAGACATATGAGAGCGTGACAGATGACGGAGCCTGCAAGTTTGACGTATCGATCCGCCTGCCGATGATTGGCCTCGTGGCGCATTATCGCGGATGGCTGAAGCCTGCGCTGCCTACCCCATAGCGTCGCGGACGAGGTCTTCTTCGGCTTCGCGGAGGATGGCTTCCATGGCGGAGGCGCCGAAGACGGGCTCGCGGCCGACTTCCAGCATGACGGGCACGGCGAAGGGGCTGATCTTCGCCAGGGGCTTGTGGACGATGTGGCCATGGATGCGGGCGAGCATGTCTGACAGGCGGCACACATCGAGGAGGCCGGTGGCGGCGTCGGCGCGGGTGGCCTGCAGCAGGATGTGACCCGGCTCATGGCTGCGCAGGACATCGAAGATGAGATCGGTTGAAAAGGTGACCTGGCGGGAGTTTTTCTCCGACCCCGGAAGGTTCCGGTGGATGAGGCCGGAAATCTGGGCGCAATGGGCGAAGGTGCGCTTCATCAGGGCGCTTTCGTCGAGCCATTCTTCCAGATCATCGCCCAGCATGTCCGGATGAAAGATCGCGTCCATATCCAGGCCGCGCATATCCTCCAAGCCCCAGACGGCCATGGCATATTCGCTGGCGACGAAGCCGACCGGCCTGGCCCCGGCCCGCTCGAGGCGGCGGGTGACGAGCATCCCCAGCGTCTGATGGGCGAGGCGCCCCTCGAAGGGATAGGAGACGAGATAATGCCGGTCTGCGCGGGGAAAGGTCTCCACGAGCAGATGATCCGGCGGCGGAATGACCGAGCGCAGCTGCTGTATCTCGAACCATTCGCGCACGGGGTCTGGCAGGTGTTTCCATTCCGCCGGATTGTGGATCATGTGGCGCACACGGTCTGCCAGGAATGTGGAGAGCGGAAACTTGCCGCCATTATAGGTAGGGATGGCCGGGCTGTCTGACTGGGCACGGGCGCAGAGGGCGTCCATGCCGTCAATGCCCAGCAGGCGGAGGATTTCGCCGCCGAAGAGGAAGGTGTCTCCGGGCGTCAGCAGGCTGAGGAAGTATTCTTCCATTTCGCCGAGTTTGCGGCCGGCGCGTATTATTCTATTGCTCGGCGCTGTTGCTCCGCCTGCGGCGGAGCGCGCCTGCGCCTGCGCTTTGCTTGTGGGGGTGGCGACCGTTGGCTTGGCATTGCTGCCCCCCCCTCCGCCCCTGCGGGGCACCTCCCCCGCAGGCGGGGGAGGAGAAGGTTGCCCTGCAAAACTGGCCAGGCGGACGCTGAGCATGGGGGCTTCGACGATGGCGCCGATGTTCATGCGGTGGGCTTGTTTGTCTCGCGGGGTGCGGGCGACCCAGAGGCCGTCGGGGCGGCGCACGATGCGGTGGAACCGGTCATAGGTTTTGAGGGCATAGCCGCCGGTGGCGACGAAATCGGCGATGCGCTCGAAGGTTTCCCAGTCGAGATCGCGATAGGGCTGGGCGCGGCGGATTTCGTCATAGAGGGCGGCAAGGTGGAAGCCTTCGCCGCAGGCGCGGCCCATCACATGCTGGGCGAGAATGTCGAGCGCGCCGTTTCGTGGCCCCTCCCCGTCGATTTCGCCGGCCTCGACGGCGGCCTCGGCGGCGCGGCATTCGAGGACTTCAAACCGGTTTGTGGGGACAAGGATGGCCTCACTGGCTTCGTCCATACGGTGGTTGGAGCGGCCGATGCGCTGGATGAGGCGGGCGGCGCCCTTGGGGGCGCCCATCTGGATGACGAGATCAACCTCGCCCCAGTCGATCCCCAGATCGAGGGTGGAGGTGCAGACGACTGCTTTCAGTTTGCCCGCCGCCATGGCGGCCTCGACGCGCTCACGCTGGTCGCGGGCGAGCGAGCCATGATGCAGGGCGATGGGGAGGCCGTCCTCATTGGCGGCCCAGAGTTCCTGGAAGAGAAGCTCTGCCTGGCTGCGCGTGTTGACGAACACCAGTGTCATCGTGGCGCCTTGGATCGCCTCATAGACTTCCGGCACGGCGAAGCGGCCGGAATGGCCCGACCAGGGGATACGCTCGCGCGAGACAAGGATGGAGATGTCGGGATTGAGGAGGGAGGGTGTCTGGATAATCCGTACACGTCCGACTTCTCCTCCCCCGTTTACGGGGGAGGTGGCGCCGGAGGCGACGGAGGGGGGAGAGGTTGCACACTGGGGCTTCCCCCCTCCGCCCCTGCGGGGCACCTCCCCCGCAGGCGGGGGAGGAGAAGGGCGCGCACGCACGTCGAGCCAGCCAGCGAGCTGCTCTGGATCCCGCACGGTGGCGGAGAGGCCGAGGAAGCGGCAGGCGGGGGACCATTCGGCCAGCGTGGCGAGGCCGAGAGCGAGCAGGTCTCCGCGCTTGGAAGGCGCGATGGCGTGGATCTCGTCGATGATGACGCATTTGAGATCGGCGAAGAAGCTGGCGGCGTGATCGGAGGCGATCAGCAGGGCGAGCTGTTCGGGCGTCGTCAGCAGGATATCTGGCGGGGTCTTGCGCTGGCGCTGGCGGATATGGGGCGCGGTGTCGCCGGTGCGGGTTTCGATGCGGATGGGCAGGGCCATCTCCGACACCGGCGTCATCAGGTTGCGCTGAACGTCTGCGGCGAGGGCTTTGAGGGGCGAGATGTAGAGGGTGTGCAAAGCCGGGCGCGGGGCTCCCCCCTCCGTCCGCTTCGCGTCCACCTCCCCCGTAAACGGGGGAGGAGAAGAAGGTTCGCTGAGTTCGATCAGGGTGCCGAGGAAGCCGGCGAGGGTTTTGCCGCCGCCTGTGGGGGCGATGAGGAGGGCGCTCTCGCCAGCGAGAGAGGCCTGCGCAAGGGCGAGCTGATGCGGGCGGGGCGACCAGCCGCGCGCGGCAAACCACGCCTCGAAGGCGGGCGGCAGGCGGAAGGAAGGCGGGGCGGTGTCAGCCATGGCGAAGATTAAACTAGGGCAAGACGCGGCGTCTGGCTCTTTCATTTTGCGGCGGAAAAGCAGAAGTTGCCCTTCGCATGCAACCTGATGGAGCCAATCGATGCGCACCCGCCTGTTTCTGACCGGACTTTGCGTCATCCCCCTTGCCCTGCCCGCGAGCGCGGACGCGCTGCTGGAAAAGGCACGCAAGGTGCCCAAGGAAGGCCCGGCCTATCTTTTCGACATGTCATTCGATGACGGCGCGCAGCGCTTGAGTTTCAAGATCGATCAGGCGCGGCCCGAGGACGAACGGGTGGTGGCGATTACACCGGACATTGCAAGCCTTGAGGGCGAGGCCGCCAAGCGCGCCGAGCGGCTGAAAAGCGAAACCAAGGGCGACATCTGGTGCAACAGATTTACCGAAGCCATTCCGGCGGGCGCAAAGCGCGTTTCGGAGACAGGCAGCACGGCGACCTACAGCTTCACCCCCCTGCCCGGCGACGACAAGAACATGCGGGCCATGGTGAAACATCTGACGGGCACGGCCGTGCTGGACAAGGCAACGGGCAATGTGCTGGCCTATGAACTGGCGGCGCCCAAAGCCTTCAAGCCGGCGATGGCCGCCAAGATCGACACGTTCAGCATGAAGGTGGCGTGCAAAGCCGCGCCGGATGGGCGCAGCCATGTGGACACGTTCACGCTGCAGGTGGCGGGCAATGCCATGATGCAAGACTTCCGCCAGACCGAAACACGCAAGGTATCGAACCTGAGGGCGGCGCCGCAATCGGGCTATGGAGCGCCATAAGGCGCGGCAGACGCCGGCCTCCGCGCGTGCGGAGACCGGCGCGGGACGGTGTCAGCGCGGCCGGCGGATGGCGGGGGCGTTTTCGGCTTCGGCGGCGCGGCGCAGTTCTTCGGCAGCCAGGCCGCGGTCTGCATCGGCGGCCTGGATGGCGCGGGTGACATCCAGCACGAAACGCTCAATCTCGAACCGGGCGCCGCCAATCATGTCATAGCCCTGACGCACGATGACCGTGTTGAGAGCGGGCATGATGACGATATACTGGCCGCGATTGCCGGCGGCATAAAAGGTGCCTTCGGGCACGCCGGGCACATTGTTCATCAGCCAGAACTGGGCGCCATAGCCGCCTCTGGAGGCGGCATCTGCCGGCTGGGCCGGGGCGGGTGTACGGACGAATTCCACCCAGCCTTCGGGCAGCAGGCGCTCACCGGCCCACATGCCATCCTGCAGGTAAAGCTGGCCGATGCGGGCAAGATCACGCCCCGTGGCCCAGACCTGGCTGGAAGAGATGAAATCGCCGTTCCAGTCGATCTCCATCGTGGTGCGCACGGCGCCGATCTTGTGGAGGACGGCTTCATACGGGAAGCGGTGGAAGCGGGTGTCATCGGCCATCGCCTCACGCAGGGCGCGCATGGCGATGACGGTATCATTGTTGGCGTATTTGAAGCGGGAGCCGGGCTCCACTTCGAGGATGCCAGTGGCGGCCTGATCGACCACGCGGCCGCCGCCGAAATACAGGCGATCCGTACGCGAACCGTTTTCGCCGCTGTCGAGGCCGCTGGCCATGTGCAGCAGGTTTCGGATCGTGATCTCGCGGCGGGGATCTGCGCCCTTGTTCCAGGCCGCGATGACAGCGGGATAGTCAATATCGATCAGGCCCTGGCGGCGAGCGGCGCCGATGATGGTGGCGGTGAGGGATTTGCCGACCGACCAGGTGCGCTGGGGCGTTTCATGCTCGACGCCGCGGGCATAGCGCTCGGCCACGACCTGGCCATCGCGCACGACGATGACAGAGCTGGTGCGCGTGCCGGCGCCGTAGGTCATTTCATCGAAGGCGGAGGTGACGGGCATTTCCAGGCGCTCTGCCTCTTCCAGGCGCAGCTCCAGCTTCACATTCGAGCCGATGGCGCTGCCCCGGTCCTGGGTGGTGTATTCCGGCCAGGCGGCAAAGCGGGGCAGAAAGTCGATCGCCTTTTCGGTGGCGCCAACGGGCAGCTGGGTGCAGCCGAAACCGGGACGGTAGGCGGCCAGGCGAGGCGGCATCAGCGGGGAATAGTCGACCGAGACGGTCTTGCGGGCCTGATCGATCCGCGCCGGGGGCAGCTGGTCGAAATAGCGGGCATAATCGGGATAGATGCCGGAAAGCTCGTTCTGGTCGAGTTCCTGCTGGGTCTGGCGGGCGACGAAGAGACCCGAACAGGTGAAGGTGGCCTTCCAGCCGGCGGCCAGGGCGCGCTGCGTGTCCTCGGTGGTTCCGCCTTCCTGGGCCAGGGCCGGAAGGGCAAGCGGGATCGACAGGGCCAGCGCCGCAAGGGCTGCGCGGAATGTGGGCATGGGCGAGTCTCCTAGGCTGGGGCCAAGTGTAGGCAGGCGGGCGGTTCGGGCAAGCCCGGCGCGGCAGTTTCCGGGCGGTATTCACCGCCAGTTGACCGGGGCTGCCCGCCCGGCGTTTATGAACCGACGCGATGCTTTCAGAAGGGGACCACCGGAATGCGACGCACCCATTATGCCCTTGCGGGCGCTGCCCTTACCCTTGGCCTGATCCTGGCGGGCTGTGATCAGGTGAGACTGCCGGGGCTGAACCCGGTTTCCCCCGATCCGGCCAGCAAGGCGGGCGACGCCAGCGGCGGTTATACTGAAGCCGACCTGCAACCGGCGCCCGAGGAGATAGAGGCCGAGCGGGCCGAGGCGGCGCGCAAGGCCGAGGAAGCGGCGGCAGCGGCGGCGGCAGAAGAGATGCCTGCGGCGGGGGCGAGCAGCGAACCGGGCGAAGCGGCGCCCCCTGCCCCGGATGCGCCCTCAGAGGAGGAGGCGATGCTGGCGCCCGAAACGGCGCTGGCCGCGGCGCTGGGCCTCGTCAATGCGAGCCGGTGCAGCCTGCCGCGCGGGGCCGCGCCCACGCCGACCGTGGCGATGGCCGCCGGGGCAACCGAGCTGGAAGAACCGGTGGCGGGCACCGAAGCGGTGAACGCGCTGGCCGCGACGCTGGGCGCGTTTCCCGGCATCGTGAAGATCGAGCCGCGCCGGGCCGAGCCGACGGGCGCGGTGGCCAGCGGGCATTGCGGGGCCGTGCGGGTGGCGCGCAACTGGTTTGTGACGGCGGCCCATTGCATCGACGAGCCGTTCGACGAGATCCGGGTGATCGGCGAGGCGGCCAATCTGCGCAGCCCGGAGGCCAAGCGCGCCTCGGCCGAATATGCCGTGTGCCATGCAGGCTATCAGGGGACGGACAATGGCTATGCCAATGACATTGCCCTGGTGCATCTGAGCGAGGAACAGGTGGCGGGCCTTGGCAATGTGCCGGCGGCGCGGTTTGGCGCGACCAGCCGGCCGCTGGCGCCGGCGAATTATCCCACCGGCGAGATGGCGGGCTGGGGCCTCACCCGGTTTGACGGGCAGCTATCCAACGACCTTCTGACCACGCGCCTGAAGATTACCCATGCCGGACCGGCGGCGATCACCGTGGCGAGCGACAATGGCGCGGGCCCATGCATCGGCGACAGCGGCGGGCCGCTTTATGTGACCGAGGCCGATGGCAGCAAGACAGCGGTGGGGATTCTCTCCGTTGTCGAACAGAACCGCACGACCGGGCATTTCTGCGAGGGGGAGTATAATGGCCGCTATACCAACCTGCAGGGCTATGCTGACTGGATCACCTCGGTGATGGCGCTGTGTGACGCCGATCAGGGCGCCTGCCGCTGATCCGGGGATGGACGGAGGGGTGGGCCGGTCTATACTTGGAAGACAGCGAAAGGGCCGCCCCATGCAAAGCCGGACACTTCCCCTTCTGGTCCTGATTGTGGGCATTTTGCTGCCGCTGGCCGGCGCGCTGGCGCCGCTGACGGGCATCGGGATTCCTGTGGGCGAGGCCAACCGCGCCGCCCTGGCGCCGGAACAGCCCATGCCCCTCTTTTTCTCCATCTGGGGCGTGATCTTCGCCCTCTATATTGCCTTTGGCCTGGCCGGGCTGCGCAAGCCGGAGAGCTGGCCGCAGGCGATCGGGCTGCCGCTGCTGCTGGCGGGGGTGGGCAACATCATGTGGATGCTGAGCGCGCAGCTTTTGAACCTGCAGCTTCTGAACTTCATTCTTCTGGGGCCGGTCTTCCTGTTTGCCTGGCTGGCCGCACGCAGCGCGCATGACCTGCGCGGCGGGGCAGCCTCTGCCAGCTATTATATCGGGGCGACGGCCAGCGGGCTGCTGGCGGGGTGGATTTCGGCGGCGACGGCGGTGTCGATCCCGCTGACCGTGCGCACCCTCACCGGACTGGGCGAGACAGACTTTCCCTGGCCGATGTTCTGGACCACGCTGGGCAGCGCCGGGGTGTTTGCCTGGCTGTTTGCCAGCCGCATCAGCGCCAGCCTCTGGTATTTCGCCGCGCTCGGCTGGGGCATCCTGGGCATCGCCTTCCACAACTGGGTGGAGACGGGGATGCACCTCATCGGCCATATCGCCTGTGGCTGCCTCATTCTGCTGCTGCTGGTGAGGCTGACGCGCGGCGCAAAGCCGGTTAGACCGGCGCCATGACGATACCTGCCGAGACCACGCGCCTGCTGGCGCAGCTGAACATCGATACGTCCACCTGGCCTGTCTGGCTGGCGGCTTCCTGGCCCCACATGGTCAAGTGGAGCCTGGTGCTGGCCTCCATGATACTGATCTGGCTGCTGGCGACGGCGGTGAAGCATATCGTGCGGTTCACCGGCCAGAGGCTGACCCCCAAGGACAAGGAGTTTGAAGGCTCCGCCTGGGATCTGATGGCCTCTGTGGCGCGGGTGTTTGCGCTGATCCTCTTCTCGCCGCTGCCGCTGGGCCTGGCTGGCTATGACTGGCGGACGCTGGTGGAGACGCGGGGACCGGGCGCGATGGCGGCGGTGGCGATCCTGTTCTTTGCGCTGATGGGCGCCAACATGATTGCCCGCTCTCTGCGCAAGTTCGGCGAAAAGGCCCATGCCCATGCCGGGGCCGATGACACGCTGATCGCGTTTTCTGCCTCGCTGATCAAATATGTGATCTTCGCCATCGCCATCGTGATGGCGCTGATCCAGCTCGGCTTTCCGGCTGCCTCGCTGGCCGCCGTGCTGGGCGCGGCGGGCCTTGCGATTGGCCTTGCCTTGCAGGACACGCTGAAATCGGTGGCGGCCGGGGTGATGCTGGCGGTGTTCCGCCCGTTCCGGATCGGGGATTTCGTGACGCTGGCGGGCCTGGACGGGGAAGTGACCAATATCACGCCCTTCACCACCTCGCTGAAGCAGATCGACAACAAGATCGTCTCCATCACCAATGACAAGGTGTGGGGCTCGCCACTGATCAACCACACGCTTCAACCCTTCCGCCGGATCGATCTGATCTTCGGCATTTCCTATGATGATGACATCGACAAGGCGCTGCAGATCCTGCGCAGCGCGGCGGAAAACCATCCGCAGGTGATCGGCTATATGCCGATCTGGGCGGGGGTGCGGTCGCTGGACGATTGGGCCGTGTCGCTGACGCTGCGTGCCTGGGTGGCCACGCCCAACCATTTCCAGGTGCGCGCCGATCTGATGAAGACCGTCAAACAGGCGCTCGACCGGGCGGGCATCACCATTCCCTTCCCCACCTCGACGCAGTATCAGGTGGACACACCCCCACGCGAGAGACGGCCTGAGGATGAAGGCGAGACCGCGCCTTCGCCGCCGGCCGGACGCGACACGAGCGGATAAGCCGCGCAAGAGAACCAAGCCCCTTCAGACTGAAAAGGAACACCCCACCGCCCAAACAGCCGTATGCTGAACAATGACAGCAGGCTCACCTCAAAAGGAGACTGACATGGAAGACACAATGACGCCCCAGGCAATCTGGGAGAATTTAGGCCCCTATCTGCTGCCCTTTGGATTGAGGGCGATAGGCGCCCTGGTTCTGGTGATCGTGGGGCTGCGGATCGCAGGCTGGCTGAGCAGGCTGGTCCGAAAGCAGGCAGCCCGCAACCCGCAGATTGATGCAACCCTGTCGAACTTCTTTGCCTCGCTGGTTCAGTGGGCGATCATTGCGGCGGTCGGGATTGCCACGCTGCAGGTGTTCGGGGTGCAGGCGACGAGCTTTGTGGCCGTGCTGGGCGCGCTGACGCTGGCGATTGGCCTGTCGATGCAGGGGGCGCTCGGCAATATCGCTTCGGGCGTGATGATCATGGTGTTCCGCCCCTACAAGCTGGGCGATTATATCGAGGCAGCCGGCGTGGCCGGCACCGTGAAGGATATTTCCCTCTTCCAGACCATCCTGGCGACCCCGGACAATATCAAGGTGATCGTGCCCAACAGCCAGGCGATTGATGATGTGATCAAGAACTATTCCGGCTTTGACCGGCGGCGCGTGGATGTCACGTTCGGCATCGATTATGACGACGACATGGACAAGGCCATCCGCATCATCCAGGCGGTGATTGACGCGGACGCGCGTGTTCTGCGCGATCCTGAGCCATTTGTGCGGGTGGTCAATCTGGGCGACAGTTCGGTGGACATTGCCTCGCGCAGCTGGGTGAATTCGGCAGATTACTGGCCGGTGCGCCTCGACATCACCCACAAGGTGAAGGCGGCGTTCGACCGGGAAGGCATCTCCATTCCGTATCCGCACCGCACGGTGGTTCAGAAGGTGGCGGCAGAATAAGGCGCCCTTCCGGGAAACGGGCGGCGGGTTTAGACTGGGGCCATGATGGACCCGTCTGATCCCCCGCGCCCCGCCGCCACGCCGGAACCCGAGCCGGTGGCGGCAGCGCCCGCGCCTGCCGCGCCGCCCGAGAAACGGCCGCTGCTGAAGCGCCTGTTCGGCATCAGCCTCTGGGGCGCGCTGAAGCTGCTGGGGCTGTGTATCCTCACCGGCTTTTTCGTGATGGCGGCGAATTTCGATCCCGGCAATCCGGACTTCAACCTGGCCGAAGCGCTGCGCGCGATCCTGCGGCAATCCTTTGCGGCGCTGGGCTGGGCGGTCACGAATTTCTGGCAGCCGGCGCTGGCCGGGGCGCTGGTGGTGCTGCCGGTCTGGATGATCTGGCGCGTCGTCAGCCTGCCCTGGAGGAAATGAGGCGGCAGCTTCCGCGACGTAGCGGCTGGCGGCGGGATCAGGGCGCCTGTACGCTCGTTAAGGACATATGAGGGAGGACCAGAAATGGACGTATCGAAACTGATGTTCCGCGACGGGCTGATGAAGGATGAACGCATCCTGGTCACCGGCGGCGGCACCGGCCTTGGCAAGGAAATGGCCGAAGGCTTTCTGAAACTCGGCGCTGAAGTGCATATCTGCGGGCGCCGGGGCGGCGTGCTGGAAGAGACCGCGAAGGAATTGATGGACAAGCATGGCGGCGAGGTTGTGCCCCATGCGTGCGACATTCGCGTGGCCGAGGCGATCACCGAGATGAATGACACGATCTGGTCCAAGCATGGGCCGCTGACCGGCCTGATCAACAACGCGGCAGGCAATTTCATTTCGCGCACGGAGGATCTGTCGATCCGCGGATTTGACGCGATTTCGAACATCGTGTTCCGCGGCAGTTTCTACATGACGCATGACATCGGCAAGCGCTGGATTGCCGAGAAACGGCGCGGCAATGTCTGCTCCATCCTGACGACCTGGGTGTGGAATGGCGGGCCGTTTGTGGTACCCTCGGCGATGTCGAAAGCGGGGGTCAATGTGATGACGCAATCCCTCGCCGTGGAGTGGGGCCATTACGGGCTGCGCTTTAACGCGATTGCGCCGGGCCCCTTCCCGACCGAGGGCATGTCGAAACGCCTTTCACCCGACGCTGACGGCGCCGAGCGGATGGAACGCGGCGTGGCCAATCCGATGGGCCGGGTGGGCGAGATGCACGAACTGGTGAACCTTGCCGTATTCCTGATGGCGCCGGGCGCCGAATATGTGAACGGGCAGACGATTGCCATCGACGGCGCGATGTATAACGCTTCGGGCGGCAATTTCAGTATGCTGACGGCCTGGGGCGACGAGCAATGGTCCGCCGCCCGCGAAGCCATCGAAGCCACCAATGCGAAGGACCGCGCCAAGCGCACGGTTTGAGGATTTCTCCGGTGGGCTGAGCGTCAGCCCACCGCTTCCTTCACGGCCGCTTCGTAGGCGTCCAGCGCGGTCAGCCATTCGGTTTCGGCTTTGGCGGCCTCGGCTTCGAGTTTGCCGCGCTCGATGGAGAGTTCGGTCATCTTCTGCGGGCTGAGGCCGGTTTTTGAAAGCTCGGCATCGATTGTTTTTATACGGGCGTTTGCCTTCTCGAAGGCTTTCTCCGCTGCGTCTGCCTTTTTCTTGAGGGGAGCGGCCGCTTCGCGGGCCTGGGAAGCGCGGCGGCGCTGCTCGGCCTTGTCGGCGGGGGCCTCTTCGATGACCGCAGCCTTGGCGGGGGCAGCCTTTTCGCGGTCTGAACTCATCACAAGGACGCGGTAGTCGGCGAGGTCTCCGTCATACGGGGCGACCTTGCCGCCTTTGACGAGCCAGAGCTGATCGGCGGTGGCCTCGGCGAGATAGACATCGTGCGTGATGAGCAGGACGGCGCCGGAAAAATCGTTGAGCGCGTAGATCAGCGCTTCGCGGCTGTCGATATCAAGGTGGGAGGTCGGCTCGTCGAGGATCAGGATCTGCGGTTTTTGCAGGCCGATGAGGCCGAGGATGAGGCGGACTTTCTCGCCGCCCGAAAGCTTCTCGACCTTGGTTTCGACCTTCTCATGAGAAAAGCCGAGCTGGGCGGCGACCGAGCGCTGTTTGGCGACCGGCGTATCTGCAGGCAGCGCGCGCATGACGTGTTCGAGGACCGTATCGCCGATGGTCAGCTCGTCGAGCTGGTCCTGCGAGAAGTAGCCGATCTCGACTTTCTTGGGCATCCGGCGCTTGCCGGCGAGCAGCGGCAGGCGTTCGGCGATGGATTTGACCAGCGTGGTCTTGCCCTGCCCGTTGGTGCCGATGATGGCCACGCGGTCGTCCGGATCGATGCGCAGGCGCACGCCGCGCAGAATGACCGCCTGCGGACCATAGCCCATATCCGCGTCTTCGATCTCCAGCAAAGGCGGGGCGAGCACGGCCTCCGAAGCGGGAAAGTTGAAGGGCGCCGTGCGCTCTTCCAGCGGGATTGAAATCTCCTGCATCTTTTCCAGCATCTTGATGCGCGACTGAGCCTGACGGGCCTTGGACGCCTTGGCACGGAACCGGTCGACGAAGGATTGCAGGTGGGCGCGGTCCTTGTCCTGCTTGGTTTTCTGGCTTTCAAGCTGGGCAAGCTTGGCCGCGCGCAGCTTCAGCCAGTCATCATAGCCGCCGGGCGTGATCGTCAGCTTACGGTGTTCCAGCGCCATCGTGTGGGTGACCGAGCGGTTGAGCATTTCGCGGTCGTGGGAGACGATGAGGACGGTGTTGGGATAGCGGCGCAGATAGCCTTCGAGCCAGGCGGCGCCTTCCAGGTCAAGATAGTTGGTGGGCTCGTCCAGCAGCAGCAGGTCTGGCTGGGCGAAGAGGGCGCCGGCGATGGCCGCGCGCATGCGCCAGCCGCCGGAAAACTCGCGCGTGGCGCGGGAGAGATCGGCATGGGTGAAGCCAAGGCCCATCAGGATTTCCGAAGCGCGCGCCTCGGCAGACCAGGCGTCGATGTCCAGAAGGCGGGCGTGGATATCGCCGATCCGGTCCGGATCGGTGGCGGTTTCAGCCTCCATCATCAGCGCGTGGCGCTCGGCGTCTGCCTCCAGCACGACATCCAGGATGGTCTGATCGGTGGGGGCGACCTCTTGGGCGACCCAGCCGAGGCGGGCGCCGTTTTGCAGGCGGATGGCGCTGTCCTTGGCGGGGGCGGCGATTTCCTCGCGGATGAGGCGCAGGAGCGTGGACTTGCCCGTGCCATTGCGGCCGATGAGGCCGACCTTCCAGCCGGCGGAGATGCGCGCGGAGGCCGCGTCAAACAGCGGGCGGGCCTCAACCCGGTAATCAAGGTTCCTGATCTCAAGCATGCGGCGGGCTTTACCCTGCTGCGGCGCAAAAGGCACCCCGTTTTTGCAACGCAGCCATATCGTCGCATAAGTGCTTTCCGTCCTTTTCTTCTCGTTGTGCAGTGCACAAATTCCCCTCATGAACACGCACACCTTCTCGACCCGCCTGAAATCCGGGGATGCGGTGTATCTGCGGCCCATCGGGCCGCGTGACCGTGCCCGTGAAGTGGCGCTGATTGCCGGATTTTCCGATCATTCGCGGTATCTGCGCTTCTTTACCGGGGCCAAGACCGTGCCGGAGGCCGTGATTGACCAGCTGGTCAATGTGGATGGCTATCATCACATCGCCTGGGGCGCGCTGGACCTGGAGACGGCGGGGGCGCCGCTGATGGGGGTGGTGCGCGCGATCCGCCGGGGAACGAGCGATGTGGCCGATCTGGCGATGGGGGTGCTGGACGCCCACCACGGCAAGGGGCTCGCCCGGCTGCTCATGGCGGCGGTGGTGCATGACGCCATTGACGCGGGCATTACGCGCTTTGCCGCCGATACGCTGGCGGAAAACAATGCGGCGCGCGCGCTGTTCCGGGCGATGGGCGGCCATGCCACCGGGCGCGACGGGCTGGTGGTGACGTTCGAGTTTGATGCAGGCGTTGCAGCCGAGCGCCTGGACGCGATGGTGGCGCCCGAAGCGCTGGCCGATCTGCGCGAGGCGCTGGGGCCGAGGCAACCTGCCCCGGCCCGCGCGCCGTCAGATCAGAGCGCCTGAGCCGCGATTAGGCGGCGCCGTCGAGAATGTCCTTGAAGCCGCTGGGCGCGTGCTTGCCGAGGAAAAGCTGTTCATAGGCGGCGACACCGACCGAGGATTTTCCATCCGGGCCCTTATGGGTTGCCCGGACGATTTCCTGGATGTGCAGGTTTTCGATCTCGTGCCAGGGGGATTTGGCGACGTCATAATCCTCACGGGCGACCATCAGCTGGTCGCCATGGAAGACGCCGTGACGGTATTTGGCATGGTTGTAGCCGATGCCCTTCATCAGGAAGGTGCCCATCGGTTCGTAATCTACCGTATGCTGACGGCCTTCATGATCCTTCGCGGTGAGGGTGGCCGAAGACATGCGGCGGGTGCCCTTGGCGTAGCGCACATCCATGTTCACGTCGCCCATATGCATGCCGGCCCCCTGGGGCGCGCCATCCATGACGATGGAGGTGCGCGTGTTCCAGGGCTCGCCATGTTCGTCATGGTTCACATGGTAGAACATCGAGAGGTTCTGGAAGTTCGTGGGCACCCAGATCCAGTAGAATTGCGGCGGCACGGGCGGAAACATCGGCTGGGGATCGGGCGCGCCGATGGGGCGCACGCCCCAGCTGCGATCCCGCGTGCCGGTGAAGTTATCCGGCGTGACGGCGATTTCCTGGCCATCGATGCGCAGCTTGCCCGACCAGGTGCCGTTCTGCGTCATGCGCGTGAGATCCATCATCATGCGCGGGCCGATGCGGCGGGTGAAGCGCGGCTCCTCGATGGGGAAAGACCGGCCGGTGAACTCGACATCGAGGGCGATGCCTTCGGTTTCCTCAAGCTTCAGGCGGATGCGTTTCAGCGGCTCCAGCACGGTGACCGAGAGGCCGCCGACATAGGTGTCCATCCGCTCCATGTTGAGCGGGCGGGAGAAGAAGACCGAGGATTGCTTGCCATCGCGCAGCACGGAAACGGCGCCATCGATGACATTGAGATGGGGGTAGACCCCCATGGCGGCGGCGAAGAAGGTCTTGCCGTCTGCGCTGTAGCCGTTGAAGAAATACCGGTCATAGAAGTTGCGGTCCGAGCCCGAGAAGGCCACCGGCTCCGGCGTCTGGTGGATGGGGTATTCGTCTCCGGCAGTCAGCATGGGGCGTTCCTTCCTCTGGGTGACCTCTTGGCGGGTGGGTCTCAGCGGGTAGGTTTGCAAGGCGGCGCGCGCGGATCAAGCGGTGCCGCGACGGGAGGGTGGCATGTCAAAGTTCACGGCAGACGAGGCCAACGCATTTCTGAGCCAGGCCTTTCCCGGCCGGGGGCACCAGAACCAGGTGCTGGTGATGGAGACGGGCCGCGCGGTGATCCGGCTGGAGGCAGACGAGACGCATCTGCGGCCGGGCGGCTATATCTCCGGCCCGACGCAGATGAGCCTGTGCGATACCGCCGCCTATATGGCGATCATGACCGTGACGGGCCTGGAGCCGATGACCGTGACCAGCAATCTCAACATCAATTTCCTGCGCCCCTGCATCGGCAAGGTGGTGATTGCCGAAGGCAAACTGATGAAGATTGGCCAGGCGCTGGCGATCATCGAGGTGGATGTGCGGATTGAGCACGCTGACAAGCCGGCGAGCCACGCTATCGTGACCTATGCCCTTCCCCGGAAGGGCTGACCGTTCCTGATCCCTGCGAAGGTTTGCGATGAACCGGCTTATCCCTGCTGCGGCGCTTGTTGGTTTCCTGTCAGTCGCCTTGGGCGCTTTTGGCGCCCATGCGCTGGACGGCCGGTTGACGGCGCAGGGCGCGGACTGGTGGCACACCGCGACGCTTTACGGGCTGCCGCATGCGGGCGCGGCGCTGGCGGCCGGGTTGTCGGGCCGGGGCGGCAAGATTGCCGCAGGCGGATGGATGATCGTGGCAGGCGCGGTGATCTTTGCCGGGACGCTGTATGCCATGGCGCTGGGCGCGCCGCGCTGGCTGGGGGCTGTCACGCCGGTGGGCGGGATCAGCCTGCTGGCCGGCTGGGTGATGATCGGGCTGGGCGGGCTGAGCGCCGCCCGCAGCCCTCAGGACGATGTGCCGTAAGAGCCGGTATAGCGTTCGGCCAGATCATCGGCGACGCGGCGGGCATCATCGATGGCATTGGAGAGATTTCCAAGCTCGGCCTCGATGGGGCTGACATCCAGATCAGCACGGGCCGAAACAATGTCCAGCGCCTCACGGAAATTGCGGTGGGCCATCTGCGCACGGACGAGCGCGCGCTCATAGGCGATCACATCATTGCGGTTGGAGGCATCGCTGCGCGATCTGTCGAGCACTTCGCGGGCTTCCAGGGTGACGCCCTCAAGCCCCTTGCGGGCTGATTCGCTGTCAGCGGAAATCTTGGCGAGCACCAGAACCGGGGCGCGCGTGCCGGCCCCGATATCGGACGCATAGGCCGGAGGCGTCTGTTCCGAAGCGCTCCGTCCCCGGATCAGCAGGTCTGCAAAGCCGGCCAGGCCCTTGTCGGCCTCTGCCCAGCCCTTGGCGGCAAGATGGTCGCAATAGGCATCGGACGCCTTGCGCAGATCAGACTGGCTCTTGGTTAATGCGGTTTCAACCGTGGTTTCGCCGGGCACAACCGAAACAGTTGCGCATCCCGCCAGAAGTCCTAGGGATACACAAACGAGAACGATACGCATCAATTCGCCAACCGCCAAAAGCCAGTTTCCCCAAGTGTTATTAACACTATGGGTGTGAATAAGATAAGTCCAGTCACGTCAGTCATTGTGGCAGACCATAAGTGAAGAGCGCATGAACAGACGCCAGTCCCGCCGTATATTGTATCACAGACATGAACCTCATGCCTCCGGACGGCTTCGCGTCTCGGATCTGCATGAAATCTACTGGGAAGAATCCGGGAATCCGAAGGGCATTCCCGTGGTGGCCCTGCATGGCGGGCCCGGCGGGGGCTCCAGCCCGGAAATGCGCCGCTTCTTCGATCCGGACCGCTACCGCGTCTTCCTGTTCGACCAGCGCGGATGTGGCCGCTCGACGCCGCATTCGGAGCTTCGGGAGAACACGACCTGGGATCTGGTGGCCGATATGGAGGCCCTGCGCAAACATGTGGGGGTGTCAAACTGGCTGGTATTTGGCGGCTCCTGGGGCTCCACCCTGGCGCTGGCCTATGCGGTGACGCATACGAGCCGCGTGCTGGGCCTGGTGCTGCGCGGGATTTTCCTCGTCACCAAGGCCGAGATCGACTGGTTCTATCAGTCCGGGGCGAGCCGTCTGTTCCCGGATGCTTACGATATTTATGTGGCCCCCATCCCCCATGAGGAACGGGGCGATCTTCTGCAGGCGTTCCATAAGCGGCTGACGGGGAGCGACCCGCGCGCCCGGATCGATGCGGCCCGCGCCTGGGCGCAATGGGAGGGCCATACCCTTTCGATCAAGGGGCCGCTGACCACGCCGCCGCGCTTCAATGAGGATGATTTCGTCGACGCCTTTGCCCGGATCGAATGCCATTATTTCGTCAATGGCGGCTTCTTCGAGAAGGATGGCTGGCTGCTGGAACAGGCGAGGCTGAAGCTCGGCCGGGTGCCGGGCGTGATCGTGCACGGCCGGTATGATGTGGTCACGCCGCTATCGACCGCCTGGGAACTGAACAAGGCCTGGCCGGCCGCGCAACTGCATGTGGTGCCTGATGCGGGGCACTCCTCGATGGAGCCGGGCATCATCGACCGCCTTGTTCAGGCGACCGATGATTTTGCGGATAAGCTGGGCGCGCGGACGAAGGCTTAGGGGCGGGGGTGGCTGGAGGGCGGGATTTGGCCCGAAGGCGACATAGACCTCAAACGCAGTTGGGGGTAAATTCCTCAAATGTTTGACCTCAACCAACTGCCGAGGGACGTCGAAAAATGGGTGAGCGTGGTCGTAGATTTTCCACGGCTTCCCGATGACTCCGCTAGCTCTTGTCCACTTAGCGAGGGGGACATTTTTGACTATGTTCGTGACGAGTCGGCCGATCAGGAAAACGCCGACATCAAGCGCTTTCGGTTCGTAAGAACCGCTTTAATACGAGCAGAACGCTTTTGGATTTGGGAGTATCTGGAACTCGACGATGAAGTCACCTACGTTTGGGTGCAACTAAGGGCTGGTGGCGGAACGCTTCTCAGCCTCAACAGCACATTAGGCCTTAATCGAGAACAGTTCTTGCTGGCCGCATACCACGACAAAATCAACTGGTCGTAGGTCGCCTTTCGGCGATTAGCAGCCTCTCACCATGGCTCACATACCGGGCCGATCCTCCGCAGGAGGACGGGCCTAGTTGAAGCGGACCTACTCCTGCAGCGTCAGATCGTAATTCGGGCCGAGGAGCAGCTCGAGCGCGCCGGGGAGCTGGACGTGGTACTGGTCCTGGATCTTGTCGAGGAAGCCGAAGATCAGGACGAGGCCGATGAAGGGCGGCACGAACCAGCGCATCAGGAAGCGCCAGAGGTTCATGATCGTGCCCTCCCCCAGTTCCGAGGTGAGCATGTCGCGGCTGAGAATCCAGCCCGCGAAGATCGCCGCCAGAAGCCCGCCGAGCGGGAGCAGCAGACCCTCGGTCATGAAGTCCATGAAGTCGAGATATTCCAGCGAGAAGACGTAAGCGGCGCCGACCATGAAGAGGACGAAGCCGACGCCGATGGCCGCGCCGAAACGGGTGACGCCCTGGCGTTCCTCCAGCCACGATACCGACACTTCCATCAGCGAGATGGAGGAGGTGAAGGCGGCAAAGAGGGCAAGGGCGAAGAAGACGATGGCGAAGATCGTCCCGCCGGGGATCGCCTCGAACGCCACCGGCATAGAGACGAAGAAGAGGCTGGGGCCGGCATTCTCCGGCAGGCCGGCGGCAAAGACGATGGGGAAAATGGCAAAGCCCGCGATCAGCGAGACGAACGTATCCGACCCTGCCACGATGGCGGAGGATTTGGGAATGTTGGTCTCGCGGTCGAGATAGGCGCCATAGGTGATCATCAGGCCGACGCCGACACCGATGGAGAAGAAAGCCTGGCCGAGCGCGGCAAGGAAGGTCTTGAAGCCGACATCCTCCCATTTCGGCTCGAAGATGAAGGCGACCGTGCGGGCGGTATCGCCGGTGGCGACGGCAAAGCCGACGACAACGATGAGCATCACGAAGAAAGCCGGCATCAGGAGGGTGGCGGCCCGTTCAATGCCGCCTTTCACCCCGCGCCCGACGATGAAGACGTTGGCGGCCAGGAAGATGCCCAGAAGGGCGAGGATGTACCATTTGGAGGGCATCGGGTCTTCGCCCTGCCCGATGGTGTTGGCGAAGTTCTGGCCCGATTCGGCCGCTGTGGTGCCGTGCAGGTCGCCGCCGATAGCCTGGATCAGATAGGCCAGCAGCCAGGCGGAGATAACAACATAGAAGCTGAGAATGAAGAAGGCGGTCAGCGAGCCGATCCAGGTGACGATGCCCCAGTTCTGGCTGCGGCTTTCAGCGCGGGCGAGCGACTGGACGCCCTCAATGGCCGACATGCCGGATTTCCGGCCCATCGAATATTCCGCCATCAGGAGCGGCAGCGCGATCAGCACGACGCAGAGGATATAGATGAGAATGAAGGCGCCGCCGCCATTCTCGCCGGCCGTATAGGGAAACCGCCAGAAATTCCCCAGCCCGACGGCAGATCCGACCGAAGCCATGATGAAGCCAAAGCGCGAGCTGAACGTGTCTGACTTGCGGCCAATATCTGCCATGAATCCCGATCCCCGTGGAAATGTTTGGCGGGACCGTAGCGTCAAGCGGTGAGAAATCAACGCAATTGGCGCATTGTGGGGTCAAATGGGGCCGTGGGTGGTCATCTTCTCATCCCGGTGAAGATGGGCCGACAGGACAAGGCCGAAACAGGCCATGACCGTGATCAGGGCCGTGCCGCCATAAGAGATCAGCGGCAGGGGCATACCCAGCACCGGCAACAGGCCCAGAACCATGCCGCTGTTGAAGATGGTGAAGAAGGCGATGGTGGAGGTGGCCCCGATGGTGGCGAGGCGGCCAAACCAGCTGCGATTGCGCGCGGCGACCCGGAAGGACCAGACAAACAGGAAGGCAAAGACCGTGAGCAGGCCCACCGTGCCGATGAAGCCGAACTCTTCGGCGATCACGGTGAGAATGAAGTCTGTATGCTGTTCGGGCACATATTCCTGCTGGGACTGGATGCCCTGCAGATATCCCCTGCCGCTGATCCCGCCTGCCCCGATGGCGATCTTGGCCTGCTCGATCTGGTAGCTTTCGCCGAGGCCGTTTGTGGTCTGGCCGGTGATGCCAGCGATCAGCGTATCGACGCGCTGGCGCTGATAGGGCTCCAGCACGAAGGCGTAGATGGCGGGCACCGCCGCCAAACCGGCCAGGATGGCGGTGACCACGTAGCGGTAACCGATGCCGGCGAAGAAGACGATCATCACGCCGGAAGCTGTCAGCGCCAGGGCGGTGGAGAGGTTGGGCTGTTTGAAGACCAGCGCGGCGGGAATGAGGATGATGGCGAGGGCGCCCAGATGCACCCAGAGCGGCAGGCTGCGCCCGTTGAGCGGCATCATGCGCTGGTAATAGCTGGCGACAGCCAGCGTCACCGCCAGCTTTGCCGGCTCAGACGGTTGCAGCACGATCGGCCCGACCTTGAGCCAGCGCGCCGCGCCCCCGCCCATGATGCCGAAGAAATCGACCAGCACCAGCAGCACGACAACGCCAAGATAGGCGAGCCAGGAAAGCCGCGCCCAGATGCCCAGCGGCAGGAGCGCCAGGAGGACCATCAGCAGCCCGCCGATGGACAGGCGTGTGAGCTGTTCGCGCCAGAGGCCCGCCTCCTTGGCCGAGGGGGCCTGAGCGACAGGATCCCAGCCGACCGAAAACAGCATGGCGACGCCGACAAGGCCGACGCCAAAGATCAGAAGGACAATGCCCCACGGCATCCGCGCCAGCTTGCTGAAGGGCCCAAGCTCTGCGAACTGCAGGGTTGAGGCAGCCGTGCGCACGCGCGCTTCGCCCCTGGTAAAACCGGTGAAACCATCACGGCTCATGCAGGGTCACCCGACTCCGGCTCTGGCGTGGTGGACGCGCGCTGGGCATAGGTGGGCGTGCGCCCGCTATTCATCCGGATGGCGGCGGCAAGGATATCACGCGCCACAGGGGCCGCCGTGCGCGAGCCGCCTTCGCCATGTTCGACGATGACGGAGATGGCGTATTTGGGATTGTCCGCCGGGGCATAGGCCACGAAAAGAGCATGGTCGCGCAGCTCCCGCGCGATGGCGTCGCCGCCCCGCACAACCCCGCTTGCACGTTCTGCGGCCGTGATGCGGCGAACCTGCGCCGTGCCCGTCTTGCCCGCGAGGCGCGGCCCGCCAAGGCCAAGATCCCCCGAGCGCGTGGCCGTGCCGCCGCCTTCGGAGGTGACGCCATACATGCCCGCCTTCATCCGCTCCATGATGGCCGGATCAAGCGGCTCATCCAGAAGGGCATCATCTTCATCATTGGGGCCAAGGCCGATCATCCGGGGGCGGATCGGCGCGCCGGTGGCCGCGATCCGCGCCGTCATCAGCGCAAGCTGCAGCGGGGTGGTGCCGAGTTGCCCCTGCCCGATGCCGAAGTTCAGCGTTTCACCTTCAAACCAGGGCTCGCCCCGCGCCTTCTGTTTCCAGGCAGGATCGGGCACAAGACCGCCCCGCGCGCCGGTCATGCCCAGCACCCAGGTGTGGCCGAAGCCGAACTTGCGGGAGACTTCGGCGATCTTCTCCACGCCCGCCCGGCGGGCGATCTCGTAGAAATACACGTCACACGAATGCTTGATGGCGTTGTGCATGTTCATGGCGCCGTGGCCGCCGCGCTTCCAGCAGTGCCAGGTGCGGTTGCCGAACCGGTAATGGCCGGAGCAGCGAACATGCTCTTCCGGCTTGATCACGCCGGCTTCGAGCGCCGCAGTGGCCACGACCATCTTGAAGGTCGATCCCGGCGGATAGACCCCGCCATGGGCGCGCGGATAGAGCGGCGACCGCGGATCATCCCGCAACACGGCATAATCGGCGCCGGAAATGCCGTTAACGAAGCTATTGGGATCAAAGGCGGGTGTGGAGACCATGGCGAGGACGTCGCCATTCTCGATGTCAATCACCACGGCTGCGCCGCTTTCGCCCTCGAACCGGTCAATCGCCGTGCGCTGAAGCTCGGCATCGATGGTGATGTAAAGATCCTTACCCGGAACAGCGGCCTGTTTGGGATCCTGCTCCAGTTCCCAGAGGGGGCGGCCATGGGCGTTGGCCACCACGCGGCGGCGGCCGGGGCGGCCACGCAGCCAGTCTTCGGCAAAGCGTTCCATGCCCTGGCGGCCGGTGCGCATATCCGGATGGCGGAACATTTCCTGATAGATGCGCCGGTCTTCCGGCACGAGGCCGTCTGTCATCCGCTCAAGATCCTCGGCGCTGGCGCGGGCGACATAGCCCAGCACATGGCCGAAATCGCGCCCGCGCGGATAGGACCGGGTGGACGCCATCTGCACATCTACCCCCGCCATCTCCACGGCATGCACCTGCATGCGGGAAAATTCCTCGAAGGTCAGCTCCTGCGCGACGATGACCGGCAGGAAGGCTGCGTTGCGGCGGCGGGCGTTGCGGATTTCCTCGGCCAGCCTTTCGCGGCGGGCGGCGGGCAGATCAATCAGGTTGGAAATGCGATTGAGGACCGCTTCGGGGTCGCTCATCTGCTCGGGAATGACAGAGACGCGGCCTGCCTGGCGCTGGGACGCGAGGGGGCGCCCGAACCGGTCGAGGATCTGGCCACGCTCGGGCGGGGCCATGACCAGCTTCACATGGTTGGCCTCGGCCAGATCCTGATAGCGCTCTGCCTCCAGGAACTGCAGCTGGAAAAGCCGGCCGACCAGCGTGGCCCAGACAATTCCTCCGACCCCGGCCGCCATGAACATGCGGCGGTCGAACATCTCATCGGCATTCTTGCTCTTGCGGCTCATGTCGTCTGCCCCGGTGGTTCACCTGGCCTGCGCCCGAGATCAAACATGCGATATCCCACGAGATAGACAAGCCCTGTCGTGATGATGGAAGCCAGGATCGGTGTGGACCGCACAAGATGATCGCTTGTGACGCTTGCGAATATCCAGATCATCACCAGCGCCACGAGCAGCATGACTACGGGCCCAAGCACCGCCACGAAGGCGTCGCGCATGCCGTCTGTCTGCTGCGTAAAGCCCGCACTCAGTCCGTATACGGCCAGGTTGATGACCGCGAAACAGCCCAGCGGCGCATTCGACACGATGTCCTGCATCAGGCCGAACAGCAGCAAGAGGATCATCGGGCGAATGGCGAGCCCCACCTTGCCCCAGCCCATCGCGCCCCAAAGGGCGGCAAAAGGCCAGGCGATGGCAATGCCGAAAATTTCCCGCGGCAGCATGCCGATGGCGCCGGTCAGCACGATAAAGAAGGCACCGAAGGCGAGCCGGGCACTTGGCGCTGTCTGGCTCCACAGGGACTTCTTCCGCCGTCTGAGCTTTCCGCTGGCCATGCCTATTGCCCTCCCGGCGGGGGGCTGGCCTCGGAAGCCGCGGCCTGGGCGGCGCCGTCATCCGGCGGGCTGGCAGCGGCAGAGGGGTCAGGCTGCGGCGGGGACGCCGGCTGGGTTTGCGGAGTGCGCGCCGGGGCGGGCTGCGCGGAGGGCTCTGCCGGCGTTTCCTGCGGCGGCGGCGCTTCGGTGATCGGCGCCAGGATGACCGGCGGCTGGATCATGCGGACATAGGTGCCGCCATGATCGCGCATGGCGAGGCGGACACGCCAGCCACTGGTATCCTTGCGGGCCGAGCCGACCACCAGGCCGCGCGGATAGGCGCCGCCATCCCCGGAGGTGAGGATGCGCTCGCCTTCCACGAAATCGGCGTCTTCGGGCAGGTCGCTGAGGCGGCCGCCTTCCCGGTCCTGGCCATACATGATGGCGCGCACGCCGGAGACCTCACCCAGAACCGGCAGGCGGCTGGAATAATCGCTGATCAGCAGGATGCGCGAGGACCGCTCGCCCAGATGCACGACGCGGCCGACCAGCCCGCCTTCATTGACAGCCACCGCGCCCGGCTCAACCCCCTGAAGGCGCCCGGCATTGGCCAGCAGCGTCTGGGAGAACGGCCCGTCGACTTCGGTGGTCACCCGCGCGGTGACCCCCTTCTCCGGGGGCTCGCCCATCAGGTTGAGGATACGCTCATAGGCTTCGAGGCGATCGGCCATGGAGATGGCGGCGGCCTTGTAGCGGGCAAGGTCGCGGACTTCGTTTTCAAGTTCGCGGATGCGGCGCTCGCGCTCGGCCTGGCCGGTGATGCGGGCCCAGAGGCTGATCTCGCTGGGGGCGCGCAGCCGGTCGCTGACCGTGGTGCGGGCGGGGACGAAGAAGGCGGAGATCTGCGGCGCGGTCTGGGCCAGCACCAGCGCAAACGCGGCCGCCATCAGCACGCCAAGCGTCAGCCGGCGCGCCCCGCGGGCCGCAGTTTTCTGACCTGATGGTCCGAAGCGCGCCATCTATTCTGGCTCCCTCGCCGTCCGCGCTGCCCGCGACTCAGACTTCCGGGCAGAGGACGCTTTTCATTTTTGAATAATTTTCGAGAACATGGCCACAGCCATTGACCACACATTTCAGCGGATCGTCCGCGATCATCACCGGCAATTGGGCCTGGTTGCGGATCACGGCGTCAAGATTGCGGAGAAGCGCGCCCCCGCCCGTCAGCACGATGCCCCGGTCCACAATGTCAGCGGCGAGTTCGGGCGGCATGGCTTCGAGCGCGATCTTTACAGCGTCGACGATATCGGTGACCGGTTCCTTCAGCGCTTCGGCGATCATCGCTTCGGTGATCTCGGTTTCCTTCGGAACGCCGTCCAGCGTGCCGCGGCCACGGACGGTGAGGGCCATGCCGGTGCCGTTTTCCGGCGGCATGGCGGTGCCGATCTCTTTCTTGATCCGCTCGGCCGACATTTCGCCGATGAGGATTTTTTGCTCGCGGCGCAGATAGTTGACGATGGCCTGGTCCATCTTGTCACCGCCGACGCGCACGGAGCGGGAATAGACGATGCCGCCAAGGGAGAGGACGGCCACTTCCGAGGTGCCGCCGCCGATATCAACGACCATGGAGCCGGCCGGATCGTCAATCGGCAGGCCGGCACCGATGGCGGCGGCCATGGGCTCCTCGATCAGCTCGACATGGCGGGCGCCGGCGGCGAGCGCGGACTGGTGGATGGCGCGGCGCTCAACGCTGGTGGCGGAGCTGGGCACGCAGATGATGATGAGGGGAGACACGAACGCCCGGCGGTTATGAACCTTCCGGATGAAGTGCTTGATCATTTCCTCGGCGACTTCGAAGTCTGCAATCACCCCGTCGCGCATGGGGCGGATCGCCTCCATGTTAACAGGTGTCTTGCCGAGCATGTTTTTCGCCTGCTCGCCGACCGCATAGACGATCTTGCGGCCGCCCTGCGTCATGTAGGCGACGACGGAGGGCTCATCGAGCTGGACGCCCTGACCCTTCACATAGACGAGTGTGTTTGCGGTCCCGAGGTCAATGGCCATGTCTGTGGACAACAGGCCGAGGAGGCTACCGATCATGCTGTTCTCAAGCTCTTTCTGAAACGGTCCGGATCGTTCCGTCCGACAACGCGCGCATTCCTGATATCAGCCCCATACATCATGTGCCGTTAACGCCGCTTTAAAGCAAGGTCCGCTCGTCACATAATCGGAACGAACCGTACTTATATTTGGGATGTGCTGATTCCAAAGGCACTCACCGCTGCTTTGGCCGTTGCCTGCTCAATAATCACGGAACGGTTCGTACGCCAAATGTAAACGGTTTGCGGCTTCCTGTTAACCTTTGGACTGCCCGCCGGACGAGGGGCCGTCAGCCTGAGCGGAAGATGAACGGTTCGTTCGGATACCGTTTGCCCGGCTTGTGGGAGGGTGATCCTGCAGCGCCGGAGAAGGCAAGCGCACCACGCTTCAACCCCTCTCCCAGCCGTAATGCGAGTGTTCGCCGGACGCCCCCTGCCCCTGACCCGGGCTCCGGCCTCAGCCTCCCGGCGCTGCAAACCTCCCCGGCTTGAGATCAGGCCTTGGTGACGAAGGTGGCGATCACCTTCTTGCGGCCGGTCTTGTCGAAATCCACCGTCAGCTTGTTGCCCTCGGTGAAGGCGACGCGGCCATAGCCGAACTTGTCATGGAAGACGCGGGCGCCGGTGGTGAAGCCGGAGGTGCCCGACGCCGTGGCGGTGAGTCCGGCGGCGTCGCGTGGGGGCGTGCCTGTGGGTTTGCCGGCGTTTTCCTTCAGGCGTTTCCAGCCGGGGCTCTGATAGTCTGAGCGTTCGCCCAGATCCTCAATCGTGCCGGTGAAGGCGTCTGCGCCCGCCGGGAGGCCGGAATAGCCGGTTTCGGAGACGGCATCGACATGTTCGGGCGGCAGCTCGTCAATGAACCGGCTGGGCATGACGGCCTGCCAGCGGCCATAGATCTGCCGGTTGGCGACGAAGGAGATGTAGCAGCGCTGCCGGGCGCGCGTGATGCCGACATAGGCGAGGCGGCGCTCCTCCTCGAGGCCTTTCAGGCCGCTTTCATCCAGGCTGCGGCGGGAGGGGAAGACCTCCTCCTCCCAGCCGGGCAGGAACACCATCGGCCATTCGAGGCCCTTGGCGCCGTGGAGGGTGAGGATCTGCACCTGATCTTCGCCGCTGCCGCCGGCGGCAGCATCCATCACCAGTTCGATGTGTTCGAGAAAGCCTGCGAGCGAGTCGAACTCGCCCATGGCGCGGACGAGTTCCTTGAGGTTGTCGAGCCTGCCTTGCGCCTGCGGGCTGCGGTCTTTCTGCAGCATGTCGGTATAGCCGGACTCTTCCAGGATCATCTCGGCGAGCTCGGTATGAGGCATGCCGCCGGCGAGCTTGCCGCGCCACATGTTGATCTGGTCGATGAACTGGGTGAGGCCGCGCTTGGCGGCGCCTTTGATCTCGTCGGTCTGCAGGACCATGGGCGTCAGAACGAAGAGGCTGCGGCCGTCGGCGCGGGCATAGGATTGCAGCTTGGCGAGGCTGGCGTCCCCCACCCCGCGCTTGGGCTCATTCACCACGCGCTCGAAGGCAAGGTCGTCATCGGGCGAGCGGATGAGGCGCAGATAGGCGAGCGCGTCGCGGATCTCGGCGCGCTCGAAGAAGCGCGGGCCGCCGATCACGCGGTAAGGAATGCCCAGAAGGATGAAGCGTTCCTCGAAGGCGCGCATCTGCCAGGAGGCGCGCACCAGCACGGCGCAGTCATCATGCTTGCCGCCAGCGCGGACCCAGCTTTCGATATCGTCGGCGATCAGGCGGCTTTCCGCCTCCCCGTCCCAGAGGCCGCGCACCTTAACCTTGGGCGCGTCGGCGTCCTCGTTCACCGCGCTGTCATTGCCGACATAGAGCGCCTTGCCGAGGCGGCCCTTGTTATGGGCGATGATGCTGGAGGCGGCGGCCAGGATATGCCGGGTGGAGCGGTAGTTACGTTCCAGCCGGACCACCTTGGCGCCGGGAAAATCCTTCTCGAAGCGCAGGATGTTATCCACCTCCGCCCCGCGCCAGCCATAGATCGACTGGTCGTCATCGCCCACGCAGCAGATGTTGCGGGAGCCCTGCGCCAAGAGGCGCAGCCAGAGATACTGGGCGACGTTGGTATCCTGATACTCGTCCACCAGAATGTAGCGGAAGCGCTGGTGGTATTCCCGCAGGATGTCCGGATTTTGCTGGAAGATCGTGATGTTGTGGATCAGCAGGTCGCCGAAATCGCAGGCGTTCAGCACTTTCAGACGCGCCTGGTAGATCTCGTAGCATTTGATGGCCTTGCCATTGCCAAACAGCTCCGCCTCTTCGGGCGGCACACGGTCCGGTGTCAGCGCGCGGTTTTTCCAGCCATCGATGAGGCCAGCCAGATAGCGCGGTGTCCAGCGTTTTGGATCGAGGTTTTCGGCCTGGACGATCTGTTTGCAGAGGCGGATCTGATCGTCGGTATCGAGGATGGTGAAGCTGGATTTGAGGCCCACCAGCTCGGCATGTTTGCGCAGGATCTGCGCGGAGATGGAGTGGAACGTTCCGAGCCATCTCAGCCCCTCGCCGGCGTCTCCCAGGAGGTGCAGCGCCCGCTCGCGCATTTCGCGGGCGGCCTTGTTGGTGAAGGTCACCGTCAGCGTCTGCGAGGGAAAGGCAAGCCGGGTGGCGATGATATGGGCCAGGCGGGTGGTCAGCACGCGCGTCTTGCCAGTGCCCGCGCCCGCCAGCACGAGCAGGGGGCCATCGGTGTGCAGCACGGCCTCGCGCTGCTCCGGGTTCAGCCCTTTCAGATAGGGGGCGCCCTCCCCCGCTGCGGCAGGCGGACGGGCGGCGGCCATCTGGCTGATCGAAAGACGATTCGGATTGGAACTCATCAGGAACATATAGCAGGCCCTGACATAATGGGCAGGCCGGACTGCATTTTGTGAACCCGATTGTATGTAATGCGTTAGGTGAGAATGCCGGACCTGAAGCTCCCCCGCGCCGTGACCGCAGCGTTTTCCGTGATCGTTACCCTGATGGGGGCGCTGGTGCTGCTGCTGGTCTTGATGACCTTTCCGGCCATCGGAACGCCGGTGACCAATCTGGCGCTGGGCATGACCGGGCCGGACGGCGCCTCAGTCAGCCGCGCCCATACGCGGTTTCCGGCGCTTAATACGGTTGTCTTTCAGGGGCTTGAGGCGGACCGGGCCGAGATTTCTTCGGGGTCTGTACGCCTGAATTTCTTCGGGTTTCTGCCCGCTGTGGCGTGGATTTCCCGCGCCGAAGCGCGCGAGGGGTTCATTGCGATCGAGCGGGGACAGGACCGCGATGAAGGCATCACAATCCCGCAGGTACGGCGGCTGATCGACGAGGTGGCGCTGACTGATATTGACGTGCGCTATACCCGGCGCGGCGAAACCAGCGTGATCGGCATCAGCGAGGCGGCAGGCTCCCTTCGCGCGGGCTCTGTGCAGCTGAAAGCGGCCGGGGGGCGCTCGGAGCTTGAATTTGCAGGCAGCGCCGAAGCCTCCACCCTGAACGCCCTGGCTGGCCGGTTGCGGCTGCGGGGCGAGAATTTTGCCGACTTCGCCTGGGTGGCCGGCTTTGCCGCGCCGAACACGCCGCCCTATGACGCGGTGGCCGATATCCGCATCGCGCCGAACCTCTGGACCATCGATTTCCTGCCCGACACCCGGATCGGGGATAGCGACCTTGCCGGGCCGCTGACCCTGCGAACGGGCCGGGACACGCCGGTGATCGAGGCGAACCTGCGCTCTGCCAATCTCGACTTTGACGATCTGGGCATCCTCTTCGGCATCCCGATCGGCGTGGGCGCCGGCGAGACCGTGAATGAAGAGCAGGCCGAAGCCCGCGCGGCGCTGGATGCGAGTGGGCGGCTGATCCCCAACGCGACCATCGATTTCACACGGCTGGATGCCGTAGATGGCACGATCCGTTTCACGGCCGATGAGGTGAGCGATGCGATCTTTGATATCCGGGGCCTGAAGCTGGAATTCGAGATCGAAGGCCGGGTGGTGCGCGCGCCGGTGCTGGAGCTGAGCTTCGCGGAAGGGCAACTGGCCGCCTATGTGACGCTGGACGGGTCGCAATCGCCGGCCATGACAACCGCCGAGGGCGAGCTTACCGGTGTGCCGTTCAGCAATCTTGCCGCCGATCCCTATGTGCGCGGCACCGCCTATGGGGAGTTCAAGCTGGAGGGGCGCGGCGATGGCTTCCGCGATACGGCGGCCAGCCTGGACGGACGCATATCGCTCTGGTCGCAGAACGCGGAGCTGCTGGCGCTGGTGGCCGAGGCTTCCGCGCTCGACATTCCCAACACGCTTGCGCTGCTGGATGAAAACGAGGGCGAGAAGACCTATGCGCCGACAAGCTGCGCAGTGGCCTCCCTTGCCCTTCAGGAGGGTGTCGGGCGGGCCGATCCCGTTCTCTTTGATACCGAGAAGCGGCTGGTGGTGGTGACGGGGGACGTCAATCTCGGCAATGAAACCATTGATCTCAGCGTGCAGTCTGACTCCAAGAATCCGTCCTTCGCGACCCTTGCGGTGGATGTGAAGGTGGGGGGCACGTTCCGGTCGCCGGAGCTGTCTGCCCTCGGCCCGGAAACGGTTCTGCAGATCGGGGCGGCGGCTGTGCTTGGCAGTATCACCGGCGGCCTGGCTGCCCTGCCCTTCATCGAACTGGGCGAGGCCTCCGATGCGCCGTGCGCGGATATTGTCGCCCGCGCGGAACAGACGCGGGAATAAGTGTTCCGCGTGCCGGTCCACCCCCTCGTTCGGGGGAATTGACCTGTTTGCGGCAATTGTGACGCCTGTAGAGGTAACAGACCCAGGCGGCGCCATGCACTCTTCCCCTTCCAGGACAGACTTCCGCTTCAGCCTGGCCGGCCGGCTGGGCATTGCCGTTGCCACGGCGCTGATCTGGCTGATGCTGGCGGGAATGGCGTGGGCCGCAACGATCCTCCTGCTCAGCGGCGAAGGGGTGGGCGCGCTCAGCCTGGGCGCGGCGGCGATCCTGTTCGTGCTGCTCGGCAATATCATTCTGCGGGACTGCCGGATGCGGTGGCGCTGGCGGATCCTGCTGGGCGAGGCGCAGGCGACGCTGTTTCTGCCGGCTGGACGCCTGCTGTTCGGCCCGGCCCCGCCCGTGGCGGAGACGCTGAGCTATGCCGCCATCCGCCGGATCGAATGGCGCGAGGAAATTACCTCCAGCCTGGGGCTGACGACGATCAACCGCGTCTACGGTGTACGGATGAAGGAGGGCGGTGTGATCCTGCTGGGCGAAGACCGGCCCATCCCGAAGACCACCCGCTATACGGCCCTGACGGGAGACGCCGCCCGCGCGCTGGCCAAGGCGGCGGGCGTGCCGGTGCGCCAGCTGGAGACTGCCCAGGGAGCGGGCGGCTTCCTGACGCTGTGGGGCACGCGCCGGCCGGACTGGCCAGCCGGGAAAATCTCAATGTAGATCAGAGAGAATGCAATTTAGGGCCGCAGCCAGCTAAGAACATTCTCAGTTGAACCGCGCTTGGGAGCTATCTGTTAGAATCTCAAGGAGACTGCGAGCGATCCGTATTCTGAACCCACTCGTCCCTGGAGTGCCCATCGGTTGCTAAAGTTATATCTCAAGGAGCCAAACCCGGCCTCCTGATCACCAAAGAGATACCCGCCTCCGGCGCTCACGTTTGGACCGAGATTTAATTCGCCCGTGACTAAGCCCCGCCAGGCAACGTCTGGCGCGCAACGAGCATCATCTGCAAACTGTCCATTTGTAGTATCGCGGCAGACCTCTCCTCCATTCGAAAATGTTTCCCGCTGATAGTGATCATCTTCATTTTCATAGAAGATCAAATTCGCAGGAGACGCACCAAACTCAATCCAAGAAACAGGCCGGTATTTAACACCAGCTTCAATTTCTACGCCGGTTCGTCCTTCAAATGAGTACCCAAGGTTGCCATAGGCGTCCCATTTATCCTCAGACCGTTCGGCGGATCCAGGTTGGGCGAAGGCGTTCTCTGCGCTAAACAACACCATAGAAAGCAAGGCAATTTCGAAATTTTTCATGTCAACCCCTCGAAAAGTCGACATGATTCTTTGATTCACCCAAAAATTGAACTGTGAAAATCTAAATCCCACAAGAAGCGGTTGAAGACTTCAGCCCTTCCTGAACGCGATGGTTACCTGGCCGATCTCGATGCCGTAACGGGTGACATAGGCGCGGTTGAGAAGCACGTCGTCCTGCATCAGGAACATCCAGTCATTGAAGCCGACATTCCAGATGCTGCCGCCGACCTTCAGATCGACCTTGTATTTCCAGTTGAAGGCGTTGCCGGAGACCTGCCCTTCGGCGATGCCGGTGACGTCGCCGGCCGTGCCGCGATAGCGGCCGTTGCCGAGGACATCGATTTCCCAGACGCGGGTTTCCCGCGCGCCATCATCATAGAAAAACTCTTCAGTGAGCGTCAGGCGGTCGCCTTCCAGCTCGCCTACGATGTCTACCTTGAACTGGCGGCGGACCTTACCGAACCTGTCCTCGAACAGGCCATAGGCGGTCGTCTCGCCGAGGAAATATTCCTCCAGCACGAGCTGGCGCGGGGCCGCCTGGAATTGTTCGAGGGAGGAAGAAGACGCGCAGGCTGTGGCCGTTGCCGAAGCAACGCCGGCAGCCAGCACATTCGCAACGCGGCGGGCATTTGGCATGGGTCAGGTCCGGTCTGCGGGGTTGAACTCGTTCCCCGTTACGCAGGCCGGACCTGATTGGATTTCACGACAGAGGCATCGCCTCAGTAAAGCGTGGCGAGCGCCTTGCCGTTATAGTCGGCAATCTCGGTGAAGCGGCCTTCCTTGATCTTCTTGGCCCATTCGGGGTCTTGAAGGATGGCGCGGCCGACGGCGACGAGATCGAATTCGCCCCGGTCGAGGCGTTCTTCGAGGTCGCCCAGCGAACGCTGTGACGCGCCCTCGCCGGCGAAGGCCTTCTCGAAATCGCCATTGAGGCCGACCGAGCCGACCGTGATTGTGGGCAGGCCGGTCAGCTTCTTCGCCCAGCCGGCGCCATTGAGGCCGTTTTCGCCGTCAACGTCCGGGAATTCCGGTTCCCAGTAGCGGCGCTGGGACACGTGGAGACAGTCAACGCCCGCGTCCACGAACACTTTCAGGAAGGCTTCCAGCTCCTGCGGCGTGGGGGCGAGGCGCGCGGTGTAATCCTGCTGCTTCCATTGCGAATAGCGCAGGATGATCGGGTAATCCGGGCCGACCTTCTTGCGGATCTCACGGATGATGTCGCCGCCAAAGCTCGCGCGGTCGGCCAGGCTGCCGCCGTATTTGTCGGAGCGCTTGTTCATCGCATCCCAGAAGAACTGGTCGATCAGATAGCCGTGGGCGCCGTGGATTTCGAGCGTGTCAAAGCCCAGACGCTTGGCGTCTGCTGCGGCATCGGCATAGGCCATCACCATGTCTTCGACTTCGGCGGTCGTCGGCTCGGGCAGGATCTGCTTACCGGTATGGGTGATGCCGGAGGGGCTGTCGGTCGGCGCGTCCGGCTCCGGCCCTGTGCCGGCCTTGCGCACCATGCCCTGGTGCCAGATCTGGGGGGCGATCTTGCCGCCTTCGGCATGCACCCTGGAGACGACGCGGGCCCAGCCATCAAGGGCGTCGGCCTTGTAAAAGTTGGGAACATTGGGGTCGTTGGAGGAGCCGCCGCGGCGCACAGTGGTACCCTCGGTGACGATCAGTCCGACATCGGCCGCCGCCCGGCGCGCATAATAATCCGCCACATTTTCCCCCGGCACACCGCCCGGCGAGAAGGAGCGCGTCATCGGCGCCATCACAATACGGTTGGGCAGTTCCAGGTTTTTCAGCCGGAAGGGCGTGAACAGGGTGCGGGTCATCAGCTATTTCCTTGCGCTTTTGCAGGCGATGAGTTGGGCAAGTGTCCGGTCGGCGTCAACCATTGACGTTAAGGGAATGCAGGGGCACCCCTGAAGGGACGCTTTAGTGGGGATAATAATGCGCCATCTGTTTGTTCTGCTCGGCGTTCTGAGCGCTGCGGCCGCCTGTCAGACGCCGGGATATGATTATGCCGCCCGCGCCGCGCCAAACTATGCCGAAGCGCTGAACTATACCGATGTCGGCGTGGGCCGGTTCCGGGGGCCGGCGGGCGATGTGGCCGAGGCCGAGTTCCAGGCGCTGATCGACAATACCCGGCTGGAGGGCGCGCCCTGGTTTGCCGTGATCGACCCCGGCCGCCCCCAGGGCATCTATGAAGGCGAAGTGCTGATCGCCGGCTTCAACCGCGAGACCAGCTTCAAGCGGGAGCGGCGCTGCGACAAATACAAGGGCCTGTTCGACTGCGAACGGCATGTCGTGATCGAAATGCGCTGCCCGAAAGACATCGTGGATGTGACCGTGAGCGCCACGCTGGTTGATTTCGGCACGGGCCGGGCCGTTTTCACCTCAACCCAGGGCGGCGCCTCCGAGCGGGAAGACTGTTATGACGTGGCCGAATATCCCGATACGGATCAATCCACAGGCCCGTTCGGAGAGATCATTCGGGAAACCCTGCCCCAATGGGACGCGCCGATCGGCATGATCGCCGACGCTGTGGCCGCGGCCATCCCCGGCTTCCGCCCGGACATTGCCCCTTACATGACAACATTGCGGGCAGAGATCGTGGAGAAGCCGCTGGTGCCTGAGGAGGCCGGCGATCCGCGCTTTGCCGCTGCCGTGAAGGCCACGCGCCGCGGCGAATATATCGGCGCCTGCGCGCAGTGGCAGGAACTGGCCAGGGCTTATCCCAAGGCACCCGGTATCCTGCATAACCTTGCCGCCTGCACCGAAGCGCGCGGCGATCTGGCCGAGGCGCACCTGCTTTACGCGCAGGCCGCCGAAATCGCGCGCGGCATTCCCCTGCTCAAGGACAAGGATGCCCAGCCGATCTTCGACGCGCTCGGACGCATCTCTCAGGGACGGTATGAAAACAGCCTGATTGATCAGGTTCAGAACCCGCGCAGGTATTGATTTGTCCCGGAGGGGATCAGCCCTGGAAGAGGCCGATCAGAGGGATGCCAGCGGCGCTTGCTTCAGCCGCGATGCCCCAGACGATGCCTGAGCCGAAAGCGGTAAGGGCAAAGACCGTCTTGAGCATGACACGCTTGAACATGGACGGCCCTCCCGCACTGATACAGCCGGTGATTTCAGTGCAAGTTCCGGGCCTGTCAACGCTTTTTTAACCTTCCTTGCCAGGATCTTGACGGCGGTGCGCGTCCGTTAACTTTTTGAGCTTCTCGGCGCGGGCCTGGTCCAGCGTTTTCTCAGCCTTGGTGCGGCCGAATTTGGCGCGGTTTTCCTTCGCGCGCTGTTCCTTGCCGGCCTTTTCTTTCGCCTTGCGGAACTTGTTGAGATTGACCGGATCGCTCATGCGCGCGCCGCCTCGGCGGCGAGGAGGCGCGCGTCCAGCCTGGCTTTCACCTCTGGCCATTCCGTATCCAGAATGGAGAAGAAAGCCGTATCGCGCACAAATCCGTCGGGCAGCGTCTTGTGCTTGCGCAGTACGCCTTCCAGCTTTGCGCCAAGTTTCAGCACAGCCGCCTTGGAGCGCTCATTCCGGTTATCGACCTGATACTGAACCCGCCGCGCGCCCCAATCCTCGAAGGCATGGGCCATCAACAGCCGCTTGCAGGCGGGGTTGATCACCGTACCCTGAGCTTCCGGAGCATAGCAGGTCATGCCGACCTCGAGGCTCTTGTTCCCCTCGCTGGGGTCCAGAAAGCTGGTGATGCCGAGGAAGGCGCCGTCTTCTGGCCGCGTCACGGTGAAGGGGATCATGGTGCCCGATTCCGTCCGCCTGCGGATTACCTCAATCCACGCGCCCACCCAGTCCCCAGGGCCCCGGTGCGACCACAGCCGGAAGATTTCGGGCGCGCGTTCAGCCAGCGCGTAAAGTTCCGGCCCATCCGGCCCGGCCGCAAAAGGCCGCAGGCGGACAAAGCGGTTTTCCAGCGTCAGCGCGCCAAGATTCATTCCTTGTGGCTTTCCCGCCATTGTTCCATCGCCAGCGAGATGGCGAAGGTTTCCCGGTACTTCGGGCTGGAGGCCGGGCGCGGCGGGCGCACCGCTGTCATCGCCATGATTTCGGCCAGCTTGTTGTGCGCCGCGCCGGACTGCCCTGCCCCGATATAGGCGTGCAGTTCCACCAGCGCGGACGAGAGGGGGTCATGCGCGCGGATGACGAAATAGGGCTCATCCTCTGCCAGCTTGCCCAGCACATCGAACTGAGAGGGATTGGACTTCGAGCCGACGGGCGACTTGGACATGGGGCCTGACCTTTCTGGACGCAGGTGATTCTCTTGCTGCATCCTACTCCCGGCCCGGCGCCCCGTCAGCCCGGACATACCGCCGCCTCAGCGGCCAGACCGGTCCACGTGCACGACGGCGCCCGTCATGCCGTCCACTTCGACAGTCATTTTCTGTCCCTCGGCGGTGCGGCCTTCAACGCGCCAGACGCCCCGGCGGGCTTCCACGCGCAGCACCTCCTGAACGCCCTGTGCCCGGGCGATGTCCACCGCCGTCGCGCGGGAGACCTGAAATCCGGCAAAGGAGCGGTCATCCCCTCCCCGCTGGGCAATCGCCGGCGCGGCCGAACCGGACGCAATGAGAAGGGCTGCGAGAAGTATCCGGAGCCTGGACATGACAAAGTCCTCCCGAGTTTCACCCCCCTCTTATCATCACGGGCCCAAACGGCGGATGAACAAAGGGCAGCAGGGCTGCAAGAAGTCAGATGCCGAAGAAGAGGCGATTGATGGCGTTGGCGATGGGGTATTCATGCGCCTCAAGCGAGGTGACCTGCTGGCCCAGCTCCTTCAAGGGAATTGCCGCGAGTTGCTCGGTCGCCAGCGCGACCTGCCTGCTGCCGAAGTCGAAGACGGGATTCAGCGTCGACGCAACCGCGAACTTGGCCGTATCCAGCAAGGGCGCGGCGACGACAGAGCCGGCCTTCCGCGATCAGGGGATGGCTCAGGACCAGCACCAACTGCTCGGGCCGGTTCTTAAGGGTGAACACCGCCAGGTAATCCATGCGTCAGAACAGCCGGAGGCCATCTGACCAGAGGCCCTCTTCTTCCACCAAACGGGCTTTCGCCTGCAGCGCAGCCCTGTTCTCCTCGGCCCAGCGCCGCATTTCCTCGGCGCGCGTCTCGAAGCGGATGGCTTCTTCGGCCACAGCCGACAGGTTTATGCCCGCCGCCTTGGCCTTGGCGACGAGCGCTTCATCAATGGTCACACTGACGCGGGTTTTACGGGTCATGGTGGGCCTCTGCGCAAAGCTATGCGCATAATATACGCGCATTTCCCATGCGCAGATAGCCCGCCCGTCTCCGCCCCCTTATGCCGGGTCGGGCCCGATCATTTTTTCCGGGCGCACGATGGCGTCAAAGTCTTCTTCCGAGATGCCGAGGGCGAGGGCTTCGATTTTCAGGGTGGTGCCGTTCTTGTGCGCTGTCTTGGCGACCTTGGCGGCCAGATCGTAGCCGTATTTCTCCTTCAGCGGGGTCACCAGCATCAGCGAGTTTTCAAGGCCGCGCTGGATATTGTCGAGGCGCGGTTCGATGCCGACGACGCAGTTCTCGGTGAAGGACACCGCCGCATCGGCCAAGAGGCGGACGGATTGGAGGAAGTTGTAGGCCATCATCGGGTTGAACACGTTGAGTTCGAAATGGCCCTGGCTGCCGGCGAAGGCGATGGCGGTGTTGTTGCCGGCGATATGCGCGGCCACCTGGGTGATCGCTTCGCACTGGGTTGGGTTCACCTTGCCCGGCATGATCGAGGAGCCCGGCTCATTCTCCGGCAGCGCCAGCTCGCCAAGGCCCGAGCGCGGGCCCGAGCCGAGGAAGCGGATGTCGTTGGCGATCTTGAAGCAGCTCATCGCAACCGTCGTGATCGCGCCATGGGTGAACACCATCGCGTCATGGGCGGCCAGCGCCTCAAACTTGTTGGGCGCGGAGGTGAATTTCAGGCCCGTGATCTGCGCGATCTTCTGCGCAACTGCTTCGGCAAAGCCGGCGGGCGAGGCAAGGCCCGTGCCGACCGCCGTGCCGCCCTGGGCGAGTTCCATCAGCATCGGCAGCGTCATCTCAATGCGCTTGATGCCATTCTCGATCTGCTGGGCGTAGCCGGAGAATTCCTGGCCGAGGGTGACCGGGGTGGCGTCCTGCGTATGCGTGCGGCCGATCTTGATGATGTCTTTCCAGGCGTTTGCCTTGTCGTTCAGCGCATTGCGCAGCACCTGCAGCGCCGGGATCAGCCGGTGGACGACCTCTTCGGCGCAGGCGATGTGCATCGCCGTCGGGAAGGTGTCGTTGGACGACTGGGACATGTTCACATGGTCGTTCGGGTGAACCGGCTTTTTCGAGCCCATCTCTCCGCCCAGCATCTCGATGGCGCGGTTGGAGATCACCTCATTGGCGTTCATGTTCGACTGCGTGCCCGAGCCCGTCTGCCAGACGACGAGGGGGAAATGCGCGTCGAGCTTGCCCTCGATCACTTCCTCTGCGGCCTTGATGATGACCTTGCCCAGTTCGGGGTCCATCTTGCCGAGCGCCATGTTGGCCTCGGCGGCGGCCTTCTTGACGATGCCGAGGGCGCGGATGATCGGGGCGGGCTGCTTCTCCCAGCCGATCTTGAAGTTCCCCAGCGACCGCTGCGCCTGCGCGCCCCAATACTTGTCCGCCTCGACCTCGATGGGGCCGAAAGTGTCTGTCTCGGTGCGGGTATTGGTCATGGGGTGGCTCCTGAAGCTCAGCTGAAGCAATGTCGCCGGGCGGTTTAGCCCCCCAATCTCCTGCCATCAAGCGGTGAGCCCGCCTCTTTCCCCTCGGAGAACGGACGAGGCACGGCAGGTCTAGGCATAGCCGCCGTTCAAAGCTATCTTTGGCATATGGCCGACACCGCTTCTCCGTCGAATGATCCACTGGATGCCTTCCGGGCGCTGGAAGCAGATTTCACCGTCACGCCCGAGCATGATGCCTGGATGCAGGCCGAGATCCGCAAGACATTGAAGGCCAAGGCAGATGGCCAGATGACGTACCGGCCTCTGGAAGCGGTGGCGCGCAGGTTCCTCCCCGATGCACATTAGGTTTTCGGCTGATGCCGAAGCCGATCTGGAACAACTTGCTGAATGGCTCCAACCCCGCAGCGCGCAAGGCCTGGACCGCCTTTTAACCGCCGTCTTTACAACAATTGCGCAACTGGAGGGGTTTCCGCTGCTTGGCAAAGAAGGGCGCGTTGAAGGTACTCGCGAACTTGTGGTGCCGCGAACCTCGCTGATCGTGATCTATACCCTGCCTGACGCCTACCACCTGGACATCGAGCGCATTCCGACGCCCGCCGGAAATATCCTCCGGAAGAGGATGGTTCTTTAAAATGATCTCAGACTGGATTTCCTCCGGCAAAGTCCGCGCGCGCATCACTGAGGATGGAGCGCTCGAAGTTTCCTGTACGGGGCTCACCACCCAGACGAAATACTACAAGACCCTGCTCAAGGAGTTCTTCCGCAAGGACTTCCCGCGCCTGCGGCCGGGGTATGGCGATTACAGCGTGCATATCGTGATGGAATATGCCGGCACGGCGCCCTGGATGGACCTCGACAATCTGGCCAAGGCCCTGCTCGACAGCCTCTGCGGCAATGTGTTCGAGGACGACCATCAGGTTGCCCGCCTGCTGGTCGAGCGGCGGCAGGCGGAGCGCGACGGGATCTGGATGCTGGCCGAAGCGATGGACGGCTAGAGCGCCCTCACGCCTCCACGATCAGCGTCTCCAGACCCCGGAAGAAGGGCAGCGGCCGCCACACCAGATCCTGCTCCGGCAGGCGCAGGTTAGGATACCGCGTCAGCAGTTTCAAATACACCTGCCTTGCCTCGATCCGCGCCAGCGGCGCCCCGATGCAGATATGCGACCCGCCACCGAAGGCGACATGGCCCGTGCGCTTGACGGCAATGTCAAACACTTCCGGCGCCTCGAAGATTTCCGGATCGCGATTGGCCGCCGGCAGCATCATCCAGACCGGCTGCCCCTGGCTCATCGGGCAGCCGCCCACCGTGCGTGCATCCGGCACAATGCGGGACGACATGGTGACCGGCGCCTCATAGCGCAGCACCTCTTCCACCGCCTGCGAGGCAAGCTGGGGCTGCGCCCGCAGCAGAGCCGCCTGTTCCGGATGGGTGAGGAACAGCCAGATGCCATTGCCGATCAGGTCTGTGGTCGTCAGGTTTCCGCCAACGAGCAGCCCCAACAGATTGGAGCGGAGTTCCTCGTCGCGCAGGTCTGCTTCGCCGCTCGCCTGCATCTGGACAAGATCCGTAACCAGATCATCCTTCGGCGCGGCGCGGCGGGCTTCCATCAATTCGGTGAAGTAAGCCATCAGTGCCATGCCGCCGGAGAACAGGTGCATGTCTTCTTCCGGTGTGCGCGCCGGTTTCAGGCCGAGGATCACCTGTTCAGACCATTTGCGGAATTCAACCAGCCGGTCTTCATCCACGCCCAGAATGCGCGCAATGACGAGAATGGGGATCGGCACCGCGATCAGCTCCATCAGATCAAACCGGCCGGACAAAGGCGCCGCATCGATCACCGAATCGATCATCGCCTCGATGTCCGGACGCATGCGGTGAATGCGGGCATAAAACGCTTTGGCAATCGGCAGGCGGACGCGGGAATGATCTGGATCGTCCAGGAACAACATGCTCAACGGGGCTTCCTGGGGAGGTTCCTGATCCTCGCGGGCGGCGCCCCCACCCGCCAGCGTGCCCCGCTCCGCCTTTGAGGGATGGCGCACAAAACTACGATCGTTCGATGTCTCGCGGATGTCGCGATACCGCGTCAGCAACCAGGTCTTGATCGTCTCATCCCGCATCACGGGGCAGCTTTCCCGCAGCGCCTTCAGCAGAAGGTGCGGATTGTCCCGCGCTGCCGGATTATCCGGCATCAGTTCCAGAATGGTTTGTGTCACGCCTTCCGGCGGCCGGTTCCCGTCAGCCATGGCCGGTTTCCTCCCAATGACTCTATGGGACTAGTGTAACCGATATCTGGAAGGTTGGCGCCCCATCACGCGGGGGCAGGCCCTATGGCTGCTGTTTCCCGGCGTCTGCATCGGCCAGCGGCACCGCGCGCGGGATACAGCTGGCGGTGGCCTGAGCCAGCAGCGTGCCATCCTCAAAACGCAACCAGCCTTCGGTGAAGATCGCCTGACGCCCGCGGCGGATGACCTCTCCCCGGCCGAGAATGCGCCGCCCGACGGGAACCGGGCGGATGAAGCTGATCGTCATCTGCAGCGTCGGCGCCATGGCTGGTCCATCCTGCACCATGGAGCCGGCAAGGCTCATCACCTCATCCAGCGCGGCGGCGACCATACCGCCCTGCGCGTCGCCTGCCGGATTGGAGGCTTCACGCGGCAGGAGGAAGGCGGCCTCACACCATCCGGCATCACCATCCCAGCCAATCGGCTCAAAGCCGAGAAACTGCGTTGCCGGCGGCATGTGGGCGGGATTGGAAAAAATCGCCTGCCAGTAGGCTGCCTTGTCGAAAGTCATGGACACTCAGAGCCGCTTGAAGGCCATCGGGATGGCCGTTGCCGTGGCGCGCGCCACCAGTTCGCCGTCTGCATCGAAACAGTCCGCTTCCAGGAAGGCGGCGGATTTGCCGAGCTTCAGGATACGCGCCTCGACGCTCGCCTTGCCGGGCATCAGGCGCTTCAGATAGCTGGTTTTCATCTCCAGCGTCGGCGCTGTCATGGTGACGTTGGAGGCGATGATCACCGCCGTGCTCATGGCTTCGTCCAGCATTGCCGCGATGAAGCCGCCCTGTACCGCGCCGGTGGGATTGGCAAAGCCCGGCGAAACGTCAAACTCCATCTTCACCCACTGCCTGTCCTGGTTCAGGTCTGCCAGGCGCATGCCGAGGGTTTCCGAACAGGGCGGGCGTTTTTTGGAGTTCTGGAACCGCGCCAGCATTTCGGCGTCGGTGACGCGGGGTTTCTCTTCCGGGCTCAATGTGCCTGTCCGGGCTTACTTGCGCCGGAACGCATCGAGGCTGACCACCGTTTCGCCGGCGGCCTTCGGAGTTGGCGGCAGCTCTTCCGCCGGCGCGGCGGTGGCCGGGGCAATGACGCCGGCATCCTTGGCCTGGGCTTCAAACGCGATGCCGAAATTCACGGAAGGGTCCACAAAGCGCGTGATCGCCGCCAGCGGGATCGACAGGTGCTGGGGCACGCCGGAGAATTTCAGAACGACTTCGAAATGCCCGTCATGCACTTCCAGATCCCAATACTGGTGCTGGATCACGATGGTCATCTCTTCCGGGAAACGCTGCACGAGCTGGGGCGGAATTTTCACGCCGGGCGCCCGCGTGCGGAAGGAAATGTAGAAATGGTGCTCGCCCGGCAGGCCGCCATTGGTTTTCCCGCGGCGCAGCGCTTCGCGCACGACGCCGCGCATGGCTGCCTGGGAAAGCGCTTCGTAACCGATATAGTCCGTCATGCTGGCGCTCTGCATCCCCGTTAATTTTTCGTTTCAGGTACAAACTAAGGCGGTGGCTTTAGCCTCGCAACGGGCTTCGCACAACGGGCGAGGTTTTTCTTTTCCCCAGCGCTTTTCGGGTGACAAGAACAGGTAACCTGCAGCGGGTGGCCAGTTGGGGAGTTCGCCTCTACTCTCCTGCGCAAACAGAGCCTGAAAATGGAGGAGGACCGCCATGCAGATGCCCACAGAGGGCCGCCTCTGGGACGAGGTGCGCGCAGAGATGCTGAGCCGCGGCGCAGGCGATGTGGCCTGGCGGGAAGGCAAGACGGCGGTTTATGTCTTCAATGCGGGGGAGGATGTGCACGCCCTCCAGCATGAGGCTTATGGCCTGTTCATGGCGGAGAATGGCCTTGGCCCCCTCGCCTTCCCCTCGCTGGCGCAGATGGAGAAGGACGTGATCTCCATGGCGCTCGGGCTGCTGCACGGCCCGGAGGGAGCGGCGGGCGCCATCACCTCCGGCGGCACCGATTCGATCACCATGGCGATCAAGACCGCGCGGGATTATGCCCGCGCCAACGGCAAGCCCAAGGACCGCGCCAATATCGTCATTCCCCGTTCCGGCCACCTGGCCTTCCACAAGGCCGCGCTGCTGATGGACATCGAAATCCGCAGCGTGCCCCTGAAAACCGATGGCAGCTATGAAGCCGACCCTGCCGCGATGGCCGAGGCCATCGACGAGGCCACGATCATGATGGCCGGCTCGGCCCCGAACTTTCCCCATGGCATCATCGACCCCATCACAGAGCTGGGCAAAGTGGCCGAGGAGAAAGGCGTGTGGCTGCATGTGGATGCCTGCGTGGGCGGATACTTTGCCCCCTTCGCGCGGATGAACGGCGTGCCTGTGCCGGACTTCGACTTTGCCGTTCCGGCCGTGAAATCGATGAGCGCGGACCTGCACAAATATGGCTACTGCGCCAAGGGCGCCTCCACGGTCCTCTTCCGGTCAGCCGACCTCTACAAGCACATGCCGTTCACCCTGCATGACTGGTCCGGCGCGCCGATGAAGACGCCCACGCTGGCAGGCACGCGGCCGGGCGGCGCCATCTCGGCGGCCTGGGCGGTGATGAATGTGCTCGGCATTTCCGGATACCAGGAGAAACAGGGCCTCGTCTGCCAGACGCGGGAGCGAATCGAAGACGGCGTGCGCGCGCTTGGCTTTGAAGTGCTCGGGCGCCCGCTGCTCGGCCTTGTCGCCTTCCGCCATCCGGAAGCGGACACGCTCGCCCTCTACAGCGCCATGCGCCAGCGCGGCTGGTTCACCTCTTTCACCGTGGAGCCGCCAAGCCTGCACCTGATGCTCTCGCCCAAACATGCCGAAGTGGCCGATGATTACCTCACCGACCTCGGCGCGTGTCTGGAAGCGGTAAAGGCCGGCAATACGGCGCCGAAAGTGGAAGCGCGGTATTCCTGACCCTGCAAATGTCCGGATTTGGCCGGGAAACGGGTTAGAGAGGGTGCAAGCGGAATTCTGGCTTGCGGGCTTCTTGAGGGATACAAGGCCATGACACGCACCTTCCTAGCTGCCGCTCTTTTCGCGGCCACGCTTTCACTCCCTGGCTGTGGCGGAAAGACAGGCGAGACTGACGGCCAGAGCATCACCCGGGCGTCGTCAGGCAAGGATATGGCCTCTGCCTATGTCACGGAGATGACCCGCGTGGCCGACGCGCTGGACGGGGTGACTGATGAAGCCAGCGCGCGCGCCGCAGCCACAGAGATTCGCACCGCGGCGCTGGGCATAAAAAACCTGACGGAGGCCCTGGAAGGATCGGGCATGAAACAGGTGGAAGCCGCTGCGGCCCTCAGCGCCCGCGCGCAGGATATCGGCGCCGCGCAGATGCGGATCATGGCGCGGATGAATGAGCTGCAGCAGAACCATCCTGAACTGGCAGGCCTCGTTGGCGAGGAAATCGACCGCCTGTCGGACTGATACGCCCCTATCGCGCCGCCGGGCAGCGCCCGCCGGTTACCTGCTCCACCACCGCCGGGTCACCATCGGTCTCTGCCGGCTCGATACCGAGCGCGCAGGCGATCATCAGATAGACGTTCACATTCTCGAACGGGGCGGCCATCTCCCCTTCCGGGAAGATCGGGCCGGCGGCGATGAAAGTGGCCGCCATGGTGGGATGGAGGTTGTCATAGCCGTGCTGGCCGGGGATCGGAGCGCGCCAGCCGCCGAGATTCGCATTGCGCACCGACCAGCCCGGATCGGCCACGAGGAAGAGGTCCGGCCCGCGCGTCGGGTGGTCGAAATGATAGTGCGCGGGCATCTCGCCGCGCTTGTAGACATGGATATGCTCGTCAAAATTCCTGAGGCCCTGATAGGCTTTCTCCAGCGCTTCGCCCTCGCCATAGATGTGCAGGAAGGGATGGTTGGAGCCGCCATAGGGGCCGTTGAACTGCGGCACGTTCAGCGCGGTGAGGTCCAGGAACTGGCCGATATCCAGCACCTTGGCCGGATCCACCCACACCATGCCATGGTCTGACACCACGATCACGGTCGTGCGTTCCAGCAGGCCGCGCGCGCTCAGCCCCTCGACAAGCTGGCCAACATAGCCATCCACCTCGGCAACCGCTTCCTTTGCCTTGTCAGACCCCGGCCCGAAATAATGCGCCGCTGTGTCCACCCGGTCGAAATAGATCGCGGCGAAGCGGGGCAGCTCAGCTTCGGGCGCGTCATACCAGCCGAGTACTTCGTCCACCCGGTCCTGATAGGGCTTGTTGTGTTCGTAGGGTGTCCAGCGCGTGGGGCGCACGCCATCATGGGCCACTTCAGAACCCAGCCAGAACATGATGGAGGTGGGCAGGCCCTGCTTTTCGGCGGTGATCCAGATCGGCTCGCCCTGCCACCAGCGTTCTTCCTGCGGGCCGGTGGCGCGGTCGAACTGCTCATCGGCGGCTTTGTCATAGGGATAGTTCTCCACCATCCCGTGATGCTTGGGGTAAAGACCGGTCGCGAGCGAATAGAAGTTCACGAAGGTCACGCTCGGCATTACCGGGCGCATGGCTTCGGCCCGCACGCCGCGCGCGGCCAGCGCCTTGAGATTTGGCGCGTCCCACCGGTCGATCATCGGCGGGTTGAGCCCGTCCAGCCCGATCATCAGCACCAGAGGCGCCTCGGCCACGGGCAGCGCCGCCGTTTCTGCCTCGGTGATCTGCGGTGAGAGGAGCGATGCGGGCGGGGGCACGTCATTCTGCGCCGACTGGCATGCCGCCAACAAGGCCGCTGCCACTGCCGAAATCACCCTTGCCCCGAACCGTCCCATACCTTGCCCCTCCGTGCCATCGGCAAACATGTTTGCGCCCTTAGACCCCGAATGTAGCGGCGATGTGAAGCCCGGGAACTGAAAAAGGCGTGACGTTCGGGCTGAACGCACTAAACAAAACGTCATGAAAAACTTCTGATGGGGAAACCGCCATGAAACGACACAGCCTTCGCCTCGTGTCTATTGCAGCGCTTGCCGCTGCCCTTGCCGCCTGCGCCCAGACCGCTACGGCGCCTGCCGCCACACTGACTGAAGCTACCGCCCCCCCGGCCGCCGCCGAGCGCGTGACCCGGGGCAATCTCGTCCTCGAATCGATCCCGGAAATTCCCGCTGCCGTCTCCGAACGGCTCTCCGCCTATGAGAATGTCCGCAGCCATGGCTTCCTCGACTGGACCGGCGATGGCAGCATCCTGATCACCACCCGGTTTGGAGATACCAACCAGGTCCATGAGGTGAAGGCCCCCGGCGGGGCGCGCCGGCAGCTCACCTTCTTCAGCGAGACGGTCAGCAATGCCGCGATGAGCCCGAAAGGCGGCGCCTTCCTCTTCGCCCGCGACAAGGGCGGAGATGAATATTATCAGGGCTACCGCTTCGACCTGCAGACCGGCACAATCCTCAGTTTCACCGAACCGGGCACGCGCAACGGCTCTCCCCTCTGGGCCGATGACGGCCAGCTTGCCGCCTGGGCCCGCACCAATCCGGGCGACCCGAACAATGACATCATCATCGGCAACCCGGCCGACCCCGCCAGTGTGCGCGTGGCGCTGGAAGGCGAAGGCGCCATCGGCCCGGTCGACTGGTCCGATGACGGATCAAAGTTGCTGCTGCAACGCTATATCTCCATCGCCGAAAGCCGTCTCTTCGTTCTGGATTTGACGTCCGGCGGGCTGACGCAGATCAATCCCGGCGAAACGGTCTCCTATTCCGGCGGCGCGCTGCTGGCCGATGGCTCGATCCTCACGGCCACTGACAAGGACAGCGAGTTCACCAATCTCGTTCGTATCGCGCCCGATGGCACTTTCACCAATTATACCGGCGATATCGACTGGGGCGTGTCCGACTGGACGCTGTCGCCCGATGGCAACACGGTGGCCTTCACGCTGAATGAAGGCGGCCTTGGCACGATCCATCTGCTGGAGGTCGAAAGCGGCCATGTGCGTCCCGGCCCTACCCTGCCTGTAGGCATCGCTTCGGGCCTCGTCTTCTCCCGCAGCGGCAGCCATGTCGGCTTCACCTTCAACGCCGCCACCAGCCCGTCCGATGCCTGGTCGTTCGATGTGGCGACGCTGAACCTCACCCGCTGGACCGAAGCGGAAACCGGTGGCCTGAACCCCGAAACCTTCATTGAACCGGTTCTCTTCGATTATCCGAATGCGGACGGCATGGATATTCCCGCCTTCATCTACCGGCCGAAAGGCGAAGGCCCGCATCCGGTGATCATCTCCATCCATGGCGGGCCGGAAGGCCAGTCGCGCCCCGGCTTTGCCTCCTCCTACCAATATTGGGCCAATGAGCTTGGCATCGCGGTCGTTGTCCCCAATGTCCGCGGGTCCTCCGGCTATGGCAAAACCTATGTCTCGCTCGATAACGGCCTCAACCGGAAAAAATCTGTCGAAGACATCGGCGCTCTGCTGGACTGGATCGCGGCACAGCCTGACCTCAACAGTGACAAGGTGATCGTCCATGGAGGCTCCTATGGCGGCTACATGGTTCTCGCCTCGATGATCGACTATGCAGACCGGCTTGCCGGGGGCATCGACATTGTCGGCATTTCGGACTTCAAGACCTTCCTAGAGAACACCGAAGGCTACCGCGCAGACCTGCGCCGGGCCGAATATGGCGATGAGCGGGATCCTGTGATTGCGGCCTTCTTTGACGAGATTTCGCCGCTGAAGAATGCCTCGAAGATCACCAAGCCGCTCTTCGTCATCCAAGGCTATAACGATCCCCGCGTTCCGTATACGGAGGCTGAGCAGATCCTTGAAGCCGTCAAAGCCAATGGCGTGAAAGCCTGGTTCCTGATGGCGATGGATGAAGGCCACGGCTTCCGCAAGAAATCGAACCGCGAAGCCCAGCGCGAGGCAGAGACCCTGTTCCTCCAGGAAGTTCTGGCGGAAGAATAAGGCGCGTTCTGCCGCTCTTTCCCGGCGCTGCGCGGGAAAGAGCGGCCCTGGCCGCCGGAAACTGATTTTCCGCTCGACCAAGCGGAGCGGCGCGCTAAGTGTAGGCGGGCGCCAATCCGGCCGAGAGGATATGCCATGATCACCCTGCACCATCTTGAGAAATCCCAGTCCATCCGCATTCTCTGGCTGCTGGAAGAATTGGGCGTTCCCTATGAGATCAAGCTTTACGACCGCGACCCGCAGACACGCCTTGCCCCGGCGGCCTACAAGGCAATCTCCCCGCTCGGCACCGCGCCGGTGATCACCGATGGGCCTGTCACGCTGGCCGAAACCAACGCCATCGTCGATTATATCTGCGACAAGCATGACACCGGCCGCCTGCGCCCGGCGCCCGGCGCGCCGGAGCGCGTCAAATACCTCTTCTGGTTCCACACCTCGCAAGGCAGCCTGCAGCCCCTGCTGACCAACAAGTTCGTGATGATGGCAATGCAGACGCGCGCGCCCTTCCTCGTCCGCCCAGTTGCCAAATCCCTCGTCGGCGCGCTGGACCAGGCCTTCTTCGGCCCGCGCCTGGCCGCCCTCTTCCGCGAGATCGAGAAAGCCCTTGGGGAAAGCAAATGGTTTGCGGGCGATGAACTCACCGCCGCCGATATGGTGATGGGCTATTCGATGGAACTTTGCGTTCACCGCGCCGGCATGGACGAGAAAACCTATCCCAACGCCTACCGTTTCCTGAAACAGATGCGCGAATACCCCTCCTACATCCGCGCGATGGAAAAGGATGGCAAAGGCACCATCCTTCTCTGATCTGATCAGCCTGCGGATGGATGCCTAGTCGAGCACATCCTTCACGGCCGGGGCCCAGGGCGAATTGCCGAGCATTGCCAGTTGCGTCTCGCGGGAGACCGCGTTGATCGCTTCCTGCGGCTTGTTGCCGGGGTGAACCGGGCGGCGCAGCGGGCGGGTGCCGCGCGGCATGGCAATGATTTCGGCAATCGCGCGCGGAATATCCATCGGGTCGGTGGTTCCGCCCCCGCTGCTTGGCTGGCCCATGCCGGCGGTCATCTCCGGATAGGCATCCAGCAATTCCTGCGGCGTGCGCGCCTTGAGGGCGGCGGCGCGCGCGGTGCTCTTTTCCCAGATCTTCGTGGGATAGCCGCCCGGCTGGATGATCGTCACCTCGATCCCCTGCGCGGCCACCTCATAGGCAAGGCTCTCCGATAATGCCTCCAGCGCAAACTTCGTCGGCGAATAGTGGCCGATGCCCGGCACGATCACGCGGCCGAGTTGCGACGATAGCTGGAAAATCTGCCCCTTCCCCGCCGCGCGCATGGCCGGCAGCACGGCCCGCGCCATCCGGTGGGGCCCGAACACATTGGTTTCGAAGAGCAGCTTCGTGGCTTCCATGTCCTGCACTTCGGCAGGACCGCCAAGGCCAATCCCGGCATTGTTGATCAGCACATCCAGCGTGCCGCCCGTCTTCTCCAAGACCGCGGCCACGCCGCTAGCGACGCTCTCATCCGACATCACATCAATCTCGACCACCTCGATGGCGAGCCCTTCATCGCGGGCAAGCTGCGCCAGTTCCTCAGCTTCGGGCCGGGGGAGGTTTCGCATCGTGGCAAACACGCGGGCGCCAAGGCGGGCATAATGCTCCGCCCCAAGACGGCCAAAGCCGGAGGCTGCCCCGGTAATCAGGATGGTTTTGCCTTCCAGGGCGCCGGGCGGCGGGGCTTGCGGTCCCGTCTCGCCCAAGGCTTTGGGCGCCCCGCTCATCGCCCCCAGCACGCCGGCTGATCCGCCGATCATCTGCCGCCGCGTTGCGCCTGCCTTGCCCATGCCTTTTCTCCCTCTCTGCCTTCTGACAGGAACAATAGGCAGAAAATCCGGGGAGACAAACAAAACCGGTGGGCCAGCATGCCATCTCACCGGTCACATCTGCGTGGGGCGTTCAGCCCACCTCGGCCGAATAGTTGATGGCGAAGCAATGCGTCCCCGCCGCTTCCCGCTGGTCGCCCAGGTTTGGCAGCGCGTTTGGTGACCCGTATTGGACCGGCCCATCCAGCTTCCGCGGGGCCGCAAAATCCGCGCAGATCTGCGTGACGCGGCCCTCTTCGCGCACCAGAGTGAAGGGCGCCTCCGTGACCGGGTCAACGCGCAGATCGCCATGGAAACACTTGTCCTGCGCAGAGGAACGGTGCTGCTTCCATGCCGCCTCCAGCTGCTCTTGCGTTTCGGGGGTCTCCACCCCGGCCTTCTGCAGGCAGACGAGCGCATTGGCGGTCGACAGCAGCGCCGCTTCCCGCTGCTGGTCTTCTTTCAGGCGCCGCGCCTCGCCGGGCCCGCCGGTCACGAAAAGGCCGGCAATGATGGCCGCCAGGACCACCACGCCCAACCCGGTTCCCATGGCCATATCCCGGCTAAATGCCATTGGCTTCGTCCCGCTCTGCATTGGTGATGAAATAGCTGAAGATCGCTCCGGCGATTGCGGCCACCACCAGCGCCTTCAGGGCAAAGCGCAGGGTCAGCTCGCCGCTCAGGAAATTGTAGACCACAGAGATTGCATCGGCGACGAGGATCGTGCCGGCGATCACGAGACTGACATAGATCAGCCATTTGCGGATGCGCGAGCGCTGCAGGGCGGGGTTGCTCCGCCGGGCCTTCAGCAGGATCCGCGCCAGCCAGAAGAAAATCGGTGTGCCGACGATCAGCCCGGCAATCGCCGAACGTATCTGCGCGTCCGGCCCGCCCCAGTAACGGTAGGGCTGCTCGATCTTGTCCGGCACCGCCGTATCGATCAGCGCAAACAGCAGGGAGCCGAGATTATAGGCCACCACGCTGAGCACGATGAAGAAGAGCAGATAGAAGAAAGCCTCACGGGCTGAGAGATAGGATTGCGGCCGGGGCACGGCGATTGGGAAAGCCGTTTCGGCAAAGGCAGAGAGGGACTCGTCCACCTCCTCTGCCCGCCATCCCGCATCCAGCAGGGCCGCGCGGATTGCAGGCCGCGCCTGCCCCCTTTCGAGGGCTTCCTTGACGAAAGCTGTCAGTATGCTGTTGGCCATAGGTTCCCCCGGATCGCCATCGGTGCTGACACGCAGAGTGGACGCCAATCACGGCGTTCACAAGGCGAGTTTCAGGGAGGAGAAGGTGGAGGCTTCTGTTGCCAGGCGCCTCCGGGCCCCGCCTAGGGGTCTGAAACCCTAGGAGTTAAGGTCGGAAAACATCCGGCCGCTTACGCAGCCATCAGTTCGCCTTCAGCAAAGTTGTCGTTTGCAACTATTTGCTTGTGAGCTTCTAACGCAGCTCGTGCGAGCGAAAGCCTCGTCTTTACACGTCCGTCGACACTATTTCGGCCCCGTCAGAAACAGACCTGCGGGGAGGTCTGCTTGTGGTGGAGCCGCCGGGTACCGCCCCCGGGTCCGAGCCGCTTATTACACGCGCGTTTATCGCCATAGTCCGAAGACAGCGCCAATATAGGGGATCGCGGGCGCAAAGGTAAGCCCCCACAATCCCCTATAGGCCCCTCGGGCAGCCATCACCCGGCCTGCCCTGCCGCGCCGGCCGGGAGAGCCGGGCGGTATGCCTCCGCATTTGTTGTGAATTCAGCATGGCCATAGCGCTTGAGCAGGCTGTGGATTTTCGCCACCAGCCGCCGGTCTGCCATTTCCCGCAGGCCCGGCACCTTCGCCGCCGCGCCATAGAGCGCCATCTTCACCCCGATCATCGGCAACACCAGCCCGGCGACCAGATAATCGAGGAACCCCACCTCCACACCCATGTCGCGGGCGGCCTTGACGCTGCCGCCCAGGAAACTCTGGACCAGCACCATCCGCCCCACCCGGCGCTCCAGCGAATTGTGGATACGGTTGCCCAGCGATTTGTCGGGCGGCAGGTAGGCGGCCAGCGTTGCGCGCACCAGCTCCCCGCAGGTGGCGTCGTCAAAGCCTTCGCGGATCGAAGCGCTGCGCGCATTCATGATGTCGATGATGCCTTGAGGCGTATCCATCAGCAGGTCTTCGGGCAGGCCGAGAAGATAGCAGCGATAGCGGCTGAACTCGACACGGGCGCGCTCCTCCGGCGTGAACTCCGTGCGCCCCTGCTCCACCATTTTGAATGCCAAGAGGAACACATCGATCAGCCCGGCAGGCATCTGGTCCACCTGCGGGATCGGGATGCCGTAGACGGACTTGTCCCAGCTCTTGCTCATCCCGCGCAGCACATTGAAGCGCACCATCGAGTGCATCAGGCGCACCATTGCGGCCGCCTTGAACCCCTCCCCGCGCGGCTCCAGCGCGTTCGGCAGGGTCGTTACGGTGAAGAAGGTCGCCGTCTCGTTCACGCGCTTGGCCGCCGTGGTGTTGGACAGGGTGCCGGTCAGCGCCATCGGCAGGGCGGTATATTTGTTCATGAACGTTGCCAGGAATGCGCCCCGGATCGTCCAGGGCGCAAACACCGCCATCGGCAGACGGTTCAGCTCAGCGCCCCTGCGTACCAGGTCCATGTCCAGCCAGGCGGGTCTGACTTCCATCTCGGCGATCAGCGCGGCCAGTTCCGGCGGCGCGTCCGGCGCCGCCTCGATGCCCTCATCGCAGGCGGTCTGCAGCATGCTGACCAGCCGTTTGAACCCGTATTTCGGCATCAGCGCGGCATAGGCATCAGCCGTCACATCGCCCAGCATCGTATAGGCGCGCACGCGGGCCACCATATCGGCGGGCGGGGGCGGAAACTTGTCCGCATAAGCCGCCATTGAGCTGACGGAGATGTCATCGGTGTACCGCTCCGGCGTTGCCGAGAAATCCACGCCGCCATACATCACCGGCAAAACAGTCTTCTGAAGCTGGATGCGCTGGTGAACAGCGTCGAGGGATACGGTCATAGAGACAAGTCCTTGGCTACCTTCGGGAAATAATGTAAGTAATTCTCATATTTTCCACTCGCATCAGAAAATCAGCTGAGCGACGGAAAGTTGGGGGACGCAAATGACTGAAAAGACGCGGAGAAATCCGAAACAAGCGCGTGCGCAGGCCACTGTGGACGCAATTCTGGCGGCAACCTTTCAGCTTCTGGAGAGCGACGGGGAAAGCCGGCTGACCACAAATCGCATTGCCGAGCGGGCCGGTGTCAGCATCGGCACGCTCTATCAATACTTCAAGGACCGGGACGACATTCTCGCAGCCATGGGCGAACGCCAGGCCGAAGCGCTGCGCCAGAAGGTCACCGAGATTGTACTCGCCGCGCCGGAGCAGGACGCCACCCGCTCCATCATCCAGGCGATCATGGGCGGCATTGAGGGCTCGCCTGAAACGCGCATCGTGCTGATGGATGCCCTATTCAAGGCGCGCGGCGAAAGCATCATGAGCGAGCATCACCTCGCCTTTGTCGAGGCGATCAGCTCACGGAGCGATCTCAATCTTGTGCTGGGCCGGGAGTCTGCCTTTGTGCTGACCCATGCCGTGATCTGCCTGCTGAGGGCTGCGGCGGCCGAACCGGAACTGGAGCTCGATCCCAAGGCGCTGGAAGACGAGCTAGTGCTGCTGATCGAGAGCTATCTCACCGCCCTGGGCGCGCGCGCCGAGAAGGCAGCCGGCAAATCCTAGCCGCCGTGGAAATGGCCGTAGATGCGGATGGCAAGGGCTTCGTTGACGCCTTCGACTTCCATCAGGTCGGCCACCTTGGCGCGCGAGACGCCGCGGGCGGACCCGAAATGGTGCAGCAGCGCCTTCTTGCGGGCCGGGCCGATGCCTTCGATTTCGTCGAGCGGTGAGCGGGCCGCTTCGGCGGCACGTTTCTGGCGGTGCGCGCCGATGGCCCAGCGGTGGGCCTCATCCCGCAGGCGCTGAAGATAATAGAGCACCGGCGCATTCTCCGGCAGCTTGAACGGGGCTCTGCCAGGACGGAAGAATTGTTCGCGCCCGGCATTGCGGTCAACGCCCTTGGCGATGGACACAAGCGTCACATCCTCCGGGGTCAAACCAAGCTCCGCCAGTGTCTCCAGCGTGGCATTCAGCTGGCCAAGGCCGCCATCGATCAGCACCAGATCCGGCCAATCCTGGACATTTCCGGACTCTTTCTCCTTCAATGCGCGCGCAAAGCGGCGGCGCATGACTTCCCGCATCATGCCATAGTCATCGCCGGGAGTGAGGTCTGTGTCCTTGATGTTGAACTTCCGGTAGGCCTGCTTGCGGAAGCCTTCGGGGCCGGCGACGATCATGCCGCCGACGGCGTTGGTGCCCTGAATGTGGGAGTTGTCGTAAACCTCGATCCGCTCCGGCGGGCGGGGAAGATCAAACACCTTCTGCACTTCCGTCAGCAGCCGCTCCTGGCTCGCGCTTTCGGCCAGCTTGCGGGAGAGCGCTTCGCTGGCATTGCGCTCAGCCTGGGTCAGCAGGTCACGCTTGGCCCCGCGTTCAGGACGGCGCAGCTCGATCTTGCGGCCCGCCTTCAGCGCGAGGGCTTCCTCGATCAGCTCGGCCTGTTCGGGCAGCTCGTTGACAAGGAGCAAACGTGGCGGCGGGCGCTTGTCATAGAACTGGACTAGAAACGCGGCGAGGATCTCGCTCACAGACTGGTCGCGCTCGTGACGCGGGAAGTGGGCGCTCGCGCCCCAGTTCTGCCCGGCGCGGATGAAGAAGACCTGCACGCAGGAGACCCCGCCCTCCATCGAGATGGCGAAGACGTCCGCTTCCTCGATCCCGTCGGGGTTCACGTCCTGGGTGGAGCGGACATGGGCGATGGCGCGGATCCGGTCGCGCAGGCGCGCGGCGGTTTCGAACTCCATCGCCTCGGAGGCCGCTTCCATTTCTGCGGCGAGGCGCTTCTGAAGGTCAGCCCCCTTCCCGCGCAGGAAATCGGCTGCCTCATTGGCAAGCTCGGTATAGTCTTCCTTCGAGATGAGGCCGACGCAGGGCCCGGCGCAGCGCTTAATCTGGTGGAGCATGCAGGGCCGCGTGCGGGCCGAATACACGCTGTCCTCACAGGTGCGCAGGAGGAAAGCCTTTTGCAGCGTGTCGAGCGTGCGCATCACTGCGCCCGCATTGGCGAAGGGGCCGAAATAGTCCCCCTCATCCTGCTTGCTGCCGCGATACTTCTTGATCTGCGGCGCCTCATGATTGCGGCGGATCAGGATGTACGGGAACGACTTGTCATCGCGCAGCAGCACGTTGAAACGGGGTTTGAGCGATTTGACGAGGCTGGCTTCCAGCAGCAGCGCCTCTGTCTCGCTTTCGGTGACGACGAATTCCATCGCCCGCGTCATCGAGATCATCCGGGCGATGCGTTGGGTGTGGCCACCCATGCGGGTATAGTTGGAGACCCGCGCCTTCAGATCGCGCGCCTTGCCGACATACAACACCTCCCCCGCCTCACCGAACATGCGGTAGACGCCGGGCTTGGCCGGAAGGTGTTTCAAATTCTCTCTGATGACGTCCACCCCGCGGATTGGGGCGGCGCCGGCGCTCGTGTCGGTCATGGGGCAGAGATAGTCGAGACCGGCGGGCCGGGAAAGCTCGAGCGCTGCGCGTGAACTGTCAGAGGGAAATATCGCCCGACATCAGCAGCCCGGCAAACACGCCGGCGGCAACGAACAGCAGGAGGATGCCGGCGAAATATCTGCCGCTGGGATTGCCCACGCCCTCCCCCCGGCCTCCGGGCATGAACATGTAGCACAGCGTCAGCACCCCCAGGGCGCCCAGCAGGATTTTCTCGACCAGACTCAGCCCGCCGAGAAACTCTGCAAGGGCATCGGTCAGCCCCGAAAGCTCGGAGCTGGCGCGGGTAATGGCGGCGTCAAATTTCTGGGTCCAGCTATTCATGCTCATGGCACTGCTCGGGATGGGGTACTCTGCTTTCAGGCAGTTTTATCCGCAACAACGCCCATTATGGGCCAGTTGCGTTATCGGCTCGCGAAAAAGCCGGTAAAATTTCATCGATCTGGTTCACCGGCCGGGCATCCCTGCCCGCGCCGCGCGCCTGCCGGGACGCGGCAGCGCCAATTCAGCGCCTTGAAGGCCTGCCGGGCCTCCAGTAAGCGTGCGCCGCAACTGCCCCTCCAGAAAAAAGGACCGCCCCAATGGCCGCCGACCTCCGCCTGTCTGATGCAATCGACCGCGTGAAACCCTCCGCCACGATTGCCGTGACGACCAAGGCCAACGAGATGAAGCGCCAGGGGCTGGACGTGATTGGCCTGGGCGCCGGGGAACCCGATTTCGACACGCCGGAGAACATCAAGGAAGCGGCCATCCGCGCCATCCGCGAAGGCAAGACGAAATACACCCCTTCGGACGGCATTCCGGAACTGAAGGAAGCCATCGTGGCGAAGTTTGCCCGCGAGAATGGCCTCACCTATAAGACCTCCCAGGTGAACGTATCGCCCGGCGGCAAGGCGGTGCTGTTCAACGCCTTCATGGCCACGCTGAATGCGGGCGATGAAGTGGTCATTCCGGCGCCTTACTGGGTGAGCTATCCGGAGATGGTGCTGCTGTGCGGCGGCACGCCGGTGGCGGTGACCTGCGGCGCCGAGACAGCCTACAAGCTGACGCCGGCTGCCCTGGAAGCGGCGATCACGCCGAAGACCAAATGGCTGATCCTCAACTCGCCCTCCAACCCTACCGGCGCGGCCTATACCGGCTCCGAGCTGAAGGCACTTGCCGATGTGCTGCTGCGCCACCCGCAGGTCTGGGTGCTGACGGACGACATGTATGAGCACCTCGTTTATGACGGGTTCGAGTACAAGACGATCGCGCAGGTCGAGCCTTCGCTCTATGACCGTACGCTGACGATGAACGGGGTCTCCAAGGCGTATGCCATGACCGGCTGGCGCATCGGCTATGCTGCTGGCCCGGAAAAGCTGATCGGGGCGATGCGCAAGGTGATGGACCAGTCCACCTCCAACCCCTGTTCCATCAGCCAGTGGGCGAGCGTCGAGGCGCTTAACGGCCCTCAGGATTTCCTGCCCGGCTTCCGCGCCGCCTATGCCGGCCGCCGCAACCTGATGGTGGAAGGCCTGAACCAGGCCGCCGGGATCGTCTGCCCCAAGCCGGAAGGCGCGTTCTATGTCTATCCCTCCTGCGAGGGCCTGATCGGGAAGAAAACCGCCGCCGGCACGTTGATCGACAGCGACAAGACCTTCGCTGCCGAGCTGCTGGAAGCGGAAAAAGTGGCCCTCGTCTTCGGCGAAGCGTTCGGCCTTCCGGGCACGTTCCGGATTTCCTACGCCACCTCCGACGCGATCCTCAAGGAAGCGCTGGCGCGCATTCAGCGCTTCTGCGGCACTCTGTCCTGATCAGCCGCCATAGGCGGAACCTATAGCCGCAGCGCGGGTTTCGGATTGGAAAATCAGTCTCCCGGTCCCAATATGCATTGGGTAACGGGGGGCTGTTCCCTCATTCTGTTTCAAAAGGAGAATTTCATGTCCATCGACATCGGAATGTCTGACGAAGCCCGCAAAGCCTCAGCCGACGCCCTGAAGACGCTGCTGGGCGAGACCTATGCGCTCTATGTCAAAACCCATGGCTATCACTGGAACGTCACGGGGCCGCGCTTCAATTCGCTCCACACGCTGTTCATGACCCAGTATACCGAGCTGTGGGCGGCCCTCGACGAGATCGCCGAGCGGATCCGCGCGCTGGGCCATTTCGCGCCGGGCTCCTCGGGCGAAATGATGAAACATGCCACCATCAAGCCGGACAATGACGTGCCTGACGCCGAAACGATGGTGAAGAACCTGGCAGCGGGCCATGAAGCCGTCAGCCGCGCGGCCAAGTATGGCATCACCATCGCCGAGAAGAATGCCGACCCGGTGTCGGTCGACCTCTTCACCCAGCGCGCGCAGATTGCCGAGAAGACCGCCTGGATGCTGCGGGCTTCGGTTTAAGCAGGCTTCATCCGCTCATCCCCGCCTTCGCGGGGATGAGTGGGGGGCGGGGCCCCTACCCCTCAAACGCCACGCCCAGCCCGCGCGCCATGCCAGCGAGGGCATCCCGCATATAGGTGCGCGAGACCTTGGCCCGCATGTCGCGCATATAGGCGTGCGGCGCGCCGGGATAGACGTGCAGCTCCACCGGCACGCCCTCGGCCATCAGGCGGCGGGCATATTCCAGATTTTCCTCCGTGAAGAGATCAAGCGCGCCGGTTGAGAGGAAGGCGGGCGGCAGGCCCGCGAGGCTTTCCGCACGGGCGGCGGCTGCATAGGGCGAGACATCCGGGCTGCCCGGCGGCTGGCCCAGCAGCGAGGCCCAGCCGAAATGGTTTGACCCATTTGTCCAGATGAACTCGCCATACATCGGCGAGAGATCGGCGCGCACGGCCGTGCGATCGTCCAGCATCGGGAAGATCAGCTGCTGATGGCAGAAACGGTATTCGCCCCGGTCGCGAACCAGAAGGGCGAGGGCCGCGGCAAGGCCGCCGCCAGCGCTTTCGCCGGTCACCGCGATGCGGGCCGTGTCGAGGCCGAGACTGGCCGCTTCCCGGTTCATCCAGGCGGTGGCGGCATAGGCATCTTCCACATTGCCGGGATAGCTGGTCTCCGGCGCGAGACGGTAAGCCGGCGAGACGACGACCGCATCGAAAAGCTCTGCCCAGAGCGCGCATTGCGGGCCCATGAATTCCGGATTGCCAGAGATGTAACCTCCGCCATGCAGGTGGAGGATCGCCGGGCGCGGGCCCTTGCTGCCGTCTTTCTTGCGGTAGAGTTTCACGCGCACATCGGGGGCGCCCTTCGGGCCCGGGATGAAGCGCTCTTCCATGGCCACCGTCTCCGGCAGCGGCGGCAACAACGCCAGCCCCGCCCGGTTCATCTCCCGCACCGCGGGCAGGTTTTCGGCATTGATGTTGATCGTCGGGAAGCTCTCGAGAAAGGGCAGCAGTTCAGGATCAACAAGATGGCGGGATGACATGGATTTCCTCCGGATAGGTTCTCCCTGCCAGCATTCCCGATCCTGAAGGGAGCGTCGAGCCCTTGCGGTGGGGCAGCCAGAGAGAATCCCGTTGACAGAAACCGCTGACATGCGACCACTCAAACCGCATGACGATAACCTCTCTGACCGGACGCGAGCGTAGCGACGCCCTCGAAGGCGGCGTGATTGCTCATTACATCACGCGGCCTGATGATCCTCACCTCCTGCGCTTCTATGCGGCCTATGACGCCGCCTTCATCCTTCCCGACGAGAAGGAAGACCTGGATGGCTTCCGTGCCTGTCTCGCCCTGAATGAGGGCGAGGCGTATGAGCGCCTCTCCGCGCTTTACGGGCCCTACCGGGAGATGGCGATCCTGCTGACGGAAGGGGCCAATGGCCCGGTGCTGGGCGCGGCCAATTTCATCGCCTTTGGCGGCGACGGGACGGACCCGACAGTCTCCCTCTCTTACATTTTTGTGGACGCAAACCAGCGGCGGCGCGGCCTGTTCGGCCTGTTGATGCATCTCATCCGCGAGGAAACGCGCGAGACTTTTGCCTGGCCGGAAGGGGACATTCCAAATCCTCTGATCTTCATCGAGATAAACAATCCGGTGAAGATGAGCCCGGAAGACTACGCCCTCGACAGCCAGCATGCCGGGCTCGATCAGGTTGACCGGCTGAAGATATGGGAGCGGCGCGGGGCCCGGCTTGTCGGGATGGAGTATCGCCAGCCGCCGCTGTCAGACGATCAGGGATCGGAGGATGAGCTGCTGCTCGGCGTGCTCGGCTCGGGCGGCGCAGATGCGTTGCCCGCCTGCCGGCTGCTGGCGCATATGCGCCGCTTTTTCGGGGTGACGGTGCTGAAGGGGCGCGATCCTGCCTCCTCCCCGGTGGCCGCCGCCCAACTGGAAGTGCTGGAGGCAGCCTGCCAGCGCGGAGACCATATTCCCCTGATCGGGTTTGAGGCCGTCTTTGCCGCCGCCGCACAGGTGCCCCGGGACCGAAGCTAGCCGGCGGGGGGCCGGCGACCGATACTGCAGGAGAGGCCCGGATGACCGAGATGGCCAGCATCACGCACGGCTTTGAGGAATGCGAGGACAAGTCGGTTTATTTCACCCTCTCGCTTTATGTCAGTGAAAAGAAGGTCACCGCTGCGCTGGGAGGTTCTCTGGATGCTGAAACGGTGCGGGATTTCCAGCGCGGCTATCGCGGCAGCAAGCGCCTGCGCGACGCGGTGGAGCCCCTTTTCAATGACATTGCCGACCGCGAGCGCCTGGGCGCCGTGGATGATTTCCTGCTGGACACCCTCTGCCCGCAGAATGGTGAGTTCATCGAGATCACGGCGCCCGACGAGATTGCCTGGTCAACCGAGGGGCGCCGCTTCATTGCCACGCCGCCGGGCCTTGGCAAGACACGAACCCTCCGGGTACGGCGCTTCTGGTACACCCATGCCAATGGCGCCATCGGATATCATCTTTCCTTCCGCTACAATTACGACCACACGCCGGGGGAGTTCTACTTCCTCTCCCTGCTCCAGAAAGCGGCTGCGCCCAAGGAATTCGAAGCCGCGCCCCGCCCGCCCGGCGCCCCGCCCTTCCGCGCCACCGATGACCGCACCGGGATTGCCCCGCTGGACCTCCTGCGCGTCAAAAGCCCGCGCGGCGGCGATCTGAGCTTCTGGCAATATGTGCGCGCTTCCTTCGATCTGGATGCGGAGGATCTGTTTGGAAGGCTGCCGCGCGATCCCGGCAAGGGCCAGGCCCCGCTGCTGGCGCCGACCTTCGACGCGCTGGTGGCCGAAGCGCCCTTCATCGAAGTGCCCGGCCTGATGATGCCGGTCTCCCGTCTTCTCTTCTTCTTCGAGGACGCCACCTTCTTCCGCCGCTTGCTGCCGGAGCCCGATCCGGTGACCGGGCTGCCCCCGCCTCGCACGCTGATGGTTCAGGAGGAATGCTACCTGCCCTACCAGCGGAAGCTGGACGGGCTGAACCCGCGCGGGCTGGTGGATGTGCCTGAAATCCGCATGGGACCGGACTATTGGCATTGGGTGATCAACCGGCCGGACTATGACCAGTTCACCGACGCGCAGATCGAAGAGGCCCGCAAGACCCGGCCCGGCATGGATGACCGCCGGCGGCAGGACTGTCTGCAATACCTGTTCATGGCCGGCTTCAACCAGAACATCATCGATTTCATGAACCAGGACCCGTCAGAGATCCTGGATTCGACCGACCCGATCTATCCGGCCACCGAGGAACAGGCGACCGAGCGGAAATTCGTGCGCTTCGCCAATCCGCGCGCGCTGACCACCTATGTCGAGAAGGCCCGCAGCCTGGAAGCGGCCAATGACTATATCGGCACCTGCCCCTATGCCTTCATGATCCATGTCGTCTCGATGCATAACGAGTTCATGACGCGGGAATATGAAGCCTCCGCCTTCGAGCTGATCGACGAGGTGGAAAAGCTCGGCAATAAGGGCCGGCTGAAACGCGCGGCGGAAGCCTTCTACGCCTTCCGCACCGGCCAGTATGCCAATTATTACCGCGACCGGTACATGAACGTCTTCCGCTATGACACCGAGAGCGAGGTGTTCGAGAAGATGACCCAGCTGCGCGGGATCGGCCGGCGGAATGATTATATCGAGCGGCTGATCTCCAACATGGAAAGCCAGACCCGCGACCGGGAAGCGCGCCTCGCCAAGAAGGACGAAACCTCGATGAGCCTGCTGCTGGGCGCGCTGGGCGTGTTCGGCTTCTTCCAGCTGGCGATGATGTGGGCCGACAAGTTGCGCGATCTTAGCCGGAATGATGAGGTGTCGGTCAGTCTCAGCTGGATGCCTCCCTTCCTGGACCTGTCCGGCGGGAATCTCGATCAACCCTGGAACGAGTTTTCGGTATTCGTGCTCTACGCCTCAATGACCTTCACGATTGCGCTCGTGCTGTTCCTGGTATGGCGCCTTATTCGTGGCTTCTTCCGGTAAAGTGTGTTTTGTAAATTCTGTAAACTCAGAAACCCGGCTTTTCAGACCTTACAAGTGGCGGCAGCAGGCCAGAAAAAAGAAAGCCCGGCAGCATCATAAGACGCGCCGGGCATAAAGTGGGGTCCTGAAGGGGGGAGGAAACGCCCAATCGGAGGAATGATCGGGTTATGCCCAGGACCCTTGGCATGACGCCTAGATAGGGCATTTTCGCTGCATTGCAACATGCGACACAGCAGCTCAATCATGCAATTTTGCATGTGTTACGCAGAATTCACGAACCTTGACGCATAGAAACCCGGCGCAGGGGCTCTGTCTCGGCCGTCAGGAACTCCCGGAAGGCAGCTACGCGCTTGGACCGGCGCAGGTCGCTGGGGTAAATGAAGTAAAGATCGAAAACCGGCCCAGTTACTTCAGGAAGGACCCGCACCAGACGGGGCAGCGTAGCGGCCATATAGTCAGGCACATCGGCAATCCCAAGCCCGGCATCAACCGCCCGAAGCATCGCGAACACATTGTTCACCTTCAGGGTCGCGTTGCGCGGGGGTGCGTCATCACGCCCTACCCGGCAGGCAAAGGCCATCTCGAACAGCGGCGTGGACTCGTCGCCATAGGCGATGATCCGGTGGTTATCGAGATCCTGAGGCTCCTTGGGCACGCCATGGGTCTTCAGATATTCGGGTGAGGCATAGAGGTTTGTGCCCAGCGTGCCGAGCTTGCGCTGGATCAGGTCTGCCTTGTCCGCCGGCCAGAGGCGCACGGCGCATTCGGCCTCCAGCTTGAGCAAATCATACTCAAACTGGTCATCCAGGCGCAGATCGAGCCGCAGATCCGGGTGGCGGCGAACGAAATTGCCCAGCCGCGGCACCATCCAGATGGACCCAAAGGCCACCGGGGCGGCCACGATCAGCTCCCCCTGCGGGGTTTCCTGCTGGTCGCGCAGGGCCGTGTTGGCTGATTGGGCGGCCGAGGCCATCTCCATCGTCGAGCGGTAGAGGGTGTGGCCGCTATCGGTCAGCACCAGGCCGCGGGCATGCCGCTGGAACAGAGAAACGCCAAGCTGTTCCTCCAGCGCCGCGATCTGGCGGGAGACGGCCGATTGGGAAATGCCAAGGCGCTCCCCCGCGAGGGTGAGGCTGCCGGATTCGGCGGCGGCGTGAAACGATCTGAGCTTACCCCAATCCATGGAAAGGGTTTGTGACGGGAGTTTGAACCTGCGGCAAGAGGAATGACGCGCCGGGTCGCTTTTTGGAACGCATTATCCTTGGCGCGGCGTCACCATTTGCAAGCCGCCCGCCCCTGCCTAAACAGGAATAAAGACAGCCAGACAGGGAAGGAAGCCATCCATGCAGATCACCAAAGAGACCGCCGCCGTCGTCACCGGGGGCGCCTCTGGCCTCGGCCAGGCCACCGCCCGCGCGCTCGCCAAGGCCGGCGCCAAGGTTGCCATCTTCGACATCAACGCCGAAGCGGGCGAAGCCACCGCCAAGGAAATCGGCGGCATCTTCTGCAATGTGAACATCATGGACGAAGCCTCGGTCGTCGCCGGCTTCGAGAAGGCCCGCGCCGCCCATGGCCAGGAGCGGATCACGGTGCACTGCGCCATGGCTTCCAAAGGCGGCAAGACGCTTTCCTGGGACAAGGAAAACGCCCGCTACAAACGCCTCTCCACCGAGGACTATGAGTTCGGCGCCAAGGGCGTGCTGGTGGCCTCCTACCGTATTGCCTCGCTCTCGGCCGAGGGCATGGCAAACCTTCCCGAGCTGGAAGATGGCGAGCGCGGCGTGATCACGCTGACCGCCTCTGTGGCCGCCCAGGATGGCCAGATCGGACAGGTCGTCTACGGATCATGCAAGGCGGGCGTCAATGGCCTCGTCCTGCCGATGGCGCGCGACCTGATGGATATCGGCATTCGCGTCAATTCGATCATGCCGGGTATCTTCGCCACCCCGCTGATGCTGCGCGCATCCGACAAGGTGCTCAATTCGCTCGCCTCGTCGGTCCCCTTCCCCAAACGCCTCGGCAAACCGGAAGAATATGGTTCGCTGGTTCTGGAACTGGTGCGCAACACCTATTTCAACGCCCAGTGCCTCCGTCTCGACGGCGGCATCCGCATGGCGCCCCGCTGACCGGATACTCCGCCCACCCCCGTTTTTGACGGAGGTGGGCTGGATACTCCGGTATACCTTGCTCAGCCAGCGAAGCCGCGCTGGGCCATGGCGTCATACCAGCGGCCGAGATTGGGAAGCTCCTTGTGCGGCGCCCATTTCATCACGCGGCAGAAGCCGCAGGTGATGAAGAGGGTGATGTCGGCAATCGAGAAGCGATCAGCGGCAACGAATTCGTTATTCGCCAGATGTTCGTTGAGGCGTTCGGCCATCTTGCGGGCGGCCTTCTCGCTTTTGGCGGCGGCTTCCGCGCTCTGGGGCACTTCGAGCGGGGCCATCATCGGATGGGCGTTGCGGAACCAGCCGGCGAACTGGATAAAGAACATCAGCTCGATGCGGCGATCCCACATCTCGATCAGGGCTTTTTCCTTGGGGTCTGCGCCCATCAGGTTCGGCTCTGGAAAGATGCCCTCGAAATAGGTGCAGATGGCGCGGCTCTCGGTGAGCTTGGTGCCGTCATCGAGAACGAGCGCGGGCACCTGCGAGAAAGGCGAGACCTCACGGTATTCGGGCTTTTTATGGTCCTGCTGCATGATCGAGACTTCCTGCAGGTCCACCGCGTCGAGCTTGCCCTTGGCGCGCAGGAAATAGACGACGCGGTCCGGATTGGGCGCCATCGGGCTGTGATAGAGTTTCATCGGGGGTTCCTCCTAGAATTTTTTGGTGATGCCGAAGGCCGCATTGACGGGCTCTCCGGGGAAATAACGCTCATTGCCGAAGCCGACATCGGCGCGGTCGGCATATTTTTTATCCGTCAGGTTACGGACGATGATGTAGCCCTCAAGACCGTCCGTGAACACATAGCCGGCGCGGGCACCGAGGACCGTGTGACCGGGATAGGTGACGGTGTTGGCCGGGTCCATAAAGTAGTCTCCGACATGATCGAGAGTGAGGGACAGTTTCAGGGCGGAGCTTGCCTTCCAGTCGAGCCGCGCATTGCCGAGCCATTCGGGGGCAGTGTCGATCAGGTTTCCGTCCACGATGCGTTCCTGGGCAGCGACCACCGGGCGGTTGAAGGTGTAGGTCTGCTCGCTCCAGGCAAGGTTACCGGTGGCGGAGAGGGTGTCCGTAAACCGGAAGGTGGCTTCGGCGTCGATACCGAAATGACGGGTGGCGCCATCGGTGACATTGAGACCATCGGAATCGCGGAAGAAGAAGTTTTCCTTCTCCATCCACCAGGCGGCAACATCGAAGGTGAGGTGGCCGTAGAGCAGCGCGCCGCGCGCGCCGATTTCGAGGCTGTCGAGCGTTTCGGTGTCGATCTCTCCGGGGAGCTGGAGGCTTTGCAGGCGATAAAGATCCGACACCTGCGGGGCACGGGCGCCGCGGGCATAGTTGGCATAGAGCGCCCCCCAGGACTGGTCCCAGACGAGGCCGAGCTTGGGCGTGAGGAAGGTGAAATCATCCGTGCGGTCCGGCGTGACATTGAAGCGGCCATTGATGCCGGTGGGCGCGCGGGTGGTGTAGTCGTAGCCATGGGTTTCGCCGCGCAGGCCGGCAAGGAGGCGGAGATTATCCGTAAGCTGCCAATCAGCTTCGCCCCAGAGAGCGAAGACGGCGGTATCGACCGTGTAGTCGTAATGGAGGCCCTGCGGGAAATTCGGGCTGGGGTTTGGATCGGGCTGGATTTCGCGCAGGTAGCCGGTGGCGAAGTCTGTGTCTGCGCCGAGGCGCCACTGGATGGGGCCGGTGGGGGTAAATTCGTAGCGGGCGAGGACGCCGCCGCCGGTATGGCCGTTCTTCTCTACGCCGCCATAGGGCAGGAAATGCTGGGAGAAGATCATCGCCTGGGTGTGGATATTTGGCAGCAGCGTCAGCGTGCCGGGGCCTACTTCGCGGGAGAGGCGCGCGCCGAGGCGGGCCGACCAGGCATCGCGAAAGGCTTCGGGGTTGGGATTGGTCTCCGAGAGATCGCGGTCCTTGTAAGCGTCCGGCCCCTGGATGAAGCTGGCCGTTTCCTGGTTGAGGCTGGAGGCAGCAAGCCAGAAGCTTGCGTCCCATCCGGCAAGGTCCGCGCTGGAGACGAGGGAGAGCTTCTGCTGCTGGCTGCCGGTGTCGTCGCGCCAGCCATCGTCTTCCATCAGGGAGAGGCTGAGGCGTGTGCTGGCAGAGAGATTGACCGAAGCATCGCCCCGCAGGCGGCCGAGGGTGGAGTAGCTGAAGCGCGCGCTCTGGGGGCTGCCGGCATCGGGCAGGATGAAGTTCAGGAGGCCGTGGACCGCGTTGGAGCCATATTTGGCGCTGGCCGGGCCGCGCACGATCTCGATCGCATCGGCCACTTCATGATGGGGCTCGATCAGCGCGTTGACGTTGCCGAAGGCCGGCGAGCGGATGGGCACGCCATTCTCAAGGATGAGGAAGCTGCCCTGCCCCGCCCCGCCGGTGAGGACGGGCGAGCGGATGGAGATCAGATGCTCCTGGCCGGAGTTCATCTGGATATTGACGGCGGGGGCCTGGTTCAGAATTTCGGCCGGGCGGTCTGCGGCGGTATCCGCGATCACGGTGGCATCGAGCAAAGTGCGCGCGCCAGGAGCCTGCTGCGAACGGTCCGCATAGACCTCCACCGGTTCGAGGCGCTGGGGCAGCTCTGCCAGGGCGGCGGGCACTATCAGCAGCGCGGTAAGGGCGGCAAGTCCGGTCCGATGATGCAAGCGGGGCCTCCTGTCAGCCGGGCCGCAGGAAGGGGCGGCCCGCGCACCATTTAGAGGCTTGGCGCGCCGATGGCGACCCCGGCGCGGTTCAGAAGCGCGATGCCGTGGCGTCAGCGGGGCCTAGCTGAAGGCGCGCCACAGATTGTAGGCGCTGACGAGGCAGATGGCGGCCCCGACGATGAGGGTGAGCGCCTTGCGGGGCACGCGGCTGGCTGTCCAGGCCGCGATGGGCGCTGCGGCGAGGCCGCCGATCAGCAGGGCGAGCGCCGCCTTGCCGAAGTTCGGACCGAGCGCGACGAGGAAAGCGGCGCTGGCCGAGACGGTGACGATGAACTCGGCGATGTTGACCGTGCCGACCATCTTTCGCGCTTCCCCGCCCCGCGCGATGAGGTTTGAGGTGACAACCGGTCCCCAGCCGCCCCCGCCGATGGCATCTGCGATGCCGCCGCAGAAGCCGAGGAGGCCGACCTTGCGTATCTGCGGCGGGGCGCTTGGCGGGCGCAGCGCCTTCCAGATGACGATGAGGCCCATCAGCAGCAGATAGGCGGCGATGAAAGGCCGGATGAAGCTGGTATCGGCATGGCTGAGGAAGGTGGCCCCGATGACGGCGCCGATGGAACCGAAGAGGGCAAGCCGCCAGAAGATGCTCCAGTCCACATTGCGGGCGATGGCGTGGGAGGTGCCTGAGGCAGCGGTGGTGAATATCTCTGCCGTGTGGACATTGGCACTGGCGATGGCGGGCGGAATGCCGAGGGCGAGCATGGCGGAAGTGGAGACCACGCCATAGGCCATGCCGAGGGCGCCATCGATCATCTGAGCGAGGAACCCCACCAGCACCAGCCAGAGAAACAGCTCATCAATTGCAAACGGCATCGGCGGCCCCGAGGAATACCCAACCTAGCCTACCTAATGACTAGAGTTTCGGATGCAGGGCCATGGGCATTTGCTCAAGGCAAATGTCAGGAAAGCTGTATCCGGAGGCGCCGGGCCTGCTGCGCGCAGCCCCTGACGGCCATCAGCCAGCGGCGAACAGGCCGTATGGCAAAGCGGCCACCACAGCGCCGGAGAGGCAGGTGGCCAGCGTGCCCGCCAGCAGTGTGCGCCAGGCGAGGGCCAGGAAATCTTCCCGGCGTTCCGGCTCAACGATGGAGAGGCCGCCGATCAGGATGCCCATCGAGCCGAAATTGGCAAAGCCGCAAATGGCGTGGGCGGTGATCATGCGCGTGCGCGGGTCCATCGCCTCAACCGGCACTTCGGCGAGTTGGAGGAAGGCGACGAATTCGGTGAGGACGGTTTTCACGCCCATCAGCGAGCCCGACTGGGAGGCTTCGCTCCACGGCACACCGATCATGTACATCAGGGGCGCGAAGATCCAGCCGAGGATACGCTCGATGGAGAGCGGGCTGCCGTTCACATCCGGGAAGAGGCCGAGGCCGGCATTGACCAGCCAGAGTAGCGCAAGCGCGGCGATCAGCATGGTCGCGATGTTGAAGACGATCTTCAGGCCATCGGTGGCGCCGGTGGAGAAGGCATCCATGGTGGAGGCGTATTTGAAATCGGGGTCTTTCATCCGCTCCGACACCGGGGTGGTTTCCGGGATCATGGCGAGAGCAACGCCGACGGCGGCAGGGGCAGCGATAATCGAAGCAGCCAGAAGCTGGGGCAGCGGATTGGCCATCTTCCCTTCCAGAAACGCGCCATAGACGACAAGGACCGAGCCGGCGATGGTGGCAAAACCGGCGGTCATCATGATGAGCAGCTCAGACCGGGTCATGCCTTTGATGTAAGGGCGGATTAGGACGGGAGCTTCGGTCATGCCCATGAAGACGTTGGCCGAGACGGCAAGCGAGGTGGCCCCGCCCAGGCCCATGCCGCGCCGGAAGACGAAGGCAAAGCCATTGGTGATCCAGCGCAGGATATGCCAGTGCCAGAGGATGGCCGAGAGGGCGGCCACGACAATAATGATGGGCAGGATCTGGAAGAAGAAAAGCGGCGGCGGAGCGCCTCCGATCAGCTCGCTCGCCGCAACGTTATCGCCGACATAGCCGAACACGAAACTGGTGCCCGCGCGGGTGGCGTTCTGCAGGCCATCGACGAGGGCATTGGCCTTGAGCAGGATTTCCTTGATGAAGGGAATACCGAAGAGGACGAGGGCGAAGGCAAACTGCATCGCCGTGGCGCCGAGCACGATCTTCCAGGGGAAGAGCTTGCGCTTTTCGGAGAGCAGCCAGCACAGACCGTAAATCAGAACAATCCCGATCAGCGCGCGGGCATTGTCCCAGCCCCATTCAAATCCTGCCGGCATGTTGCGATAGCCCTCCCGCAAATCAGACCCAAGCGCTCAGACTTAACGGGCGCGGAAAGGCTTGGAAAGCGCCAATGGCAATTGCGCGGCCTGCAGGGGCGTCGCTGCCGGGTTTGACGCCGCCTCTGGAGGGGCGTAGCTTTCGCCTTTGATATCAAGCCATTGGCCGCCAGAGGGCGGCCAGATATGCAAGCCGGGGCCACCAAGCATGAAGACGGAGATCAAGGCGCTGGCCGCAGCATTGGTGATGGCGGTGGCCCTGCCCGCCTTTGCTGCGCCCGAAGCGAGGCCCGAGACCAAGGAGGAAGCCGCCGTCAAACCGGTGCCCGAGCCGGTGATGTTTACCAGCACGCATACGGGCACGTTTGGCGGGCAGAAGATGACCTATCGCGTGGAGGCGGGCGAGACGCATATTCCCGGCAAGGACGGCGAGCCGGCAGCCAGCCTCTTCACCATTTCCTATATCCGCGAGAATGCGGGCGGGCCGCGGCCTGTTTCCTTCGTGTTCAATGGCGGGCCGGGCTCAGCTTCGGTATGGCTGCACCTTGGCCTGCTGGGCCCCAAGCGCGTGAAGGTGGCGAGCGACGCTGACAGCGATGATGGCGCGGCGCCCTATACGATGGTGGACAATCCGCTCTCCCTGCTGGACGTGACCGACCTTGTGTTCATTGATCCGGTCGGCACCGGCTATAGCCGCGCCGTGGGCAAGGGAGAGAACAAGGACTATTGGAGCGAGGAAGGCGATGGCAGCTCGATTGCCGAATTCATCCGCATATGGATCACCCAGCATCAGCGCTGGAACGCGCCGAAATACCTGATCGGGGAAAGCTTTGGCACGACGCGGGCAGCCTACCTTGCCCACCGGATGGCGACGGGCGAGGTGGACATTGCGCTCAATGGGCTCGTGCTGATCTCGCAGGCGCTGGACTATGAGGGCTCAACCTCCGCCCATGACAATGTCTATTCCTACATTACCTATCTGCCGAGCATGGCGGCGGCGGCGCAGTATCACGGCAAGGCGGGACAAGGCGTTCCGCAGGCGGAGTTTTTGGAGGATGCGCGCGCCTTTGCGCGCGATGAATACGGCCCGGCGCTGTGGAAGGGCGCGCGGCTGTCTGCGGAAGAACGCGCGCGTATCCGCGACCGGCTGGTGTATTTCACCGGGCTTTCGGCAGAGTATGTGGAGCGGTCTGACCTGCGCATCCTGATGCCGCGCTTCCAGAAGGAATTGCTGCGCGACAAGGGCCTTGCCATCGGGCGGCTGGACGGGCGCTATGCCGGGGACGAGGCCGATGATGTGGCCGAGGCGCCGGAAGCGGATGCCTCAAGCTATTTCATCGAGTCGGCGTATACGTCGCTGCTCAACGACTATCTCTACCGCGATCTCGGTGTACGGATGGACCGGCCTTATGTCGTTTCCAGCGAAGCGGCTGGTAATGCCTGGAACTTCCGGAATGCACCGGAAGGCGAATACTGGGAACCGAGCTATGTGAATGCGGGCCACCAGCTGGCCACGGCGATGCGCCGGAATACGGCGCTGCGGGCCTGGGTGGCGAACGGCTATTTCGACATGATCACGCCCTTCTTCGACGCGGAAATCACCTTTGGCCGCTATGGCATTCCGCAGGAGCGGGTGGCGATGACCTATTATCAGGCAGGACACATGATGTATCTGCACGAACCGGCGCTGGAGGCGCTGGCAGCGGATTTGCGGGCGTTTTATGCCGGGCGGCTGGAGGACCAGCAGCCGGATTAGGATTGAGCATGTGACGGCCGTCCAACGAACTGGGCGCTTAAGCGGACGACCGCCTTTGGCCCGAAGGCGACATAGACCTCAAACGCAGTTGGGGGTAAATTCCTCAAATGTTTGACCTCAACCAACTGCCGAGGGACGTCGAAAAATGGGTGAGCGTGGTCGTAGATTTTCCACGGCTTCCCGATGACTCCGCTAGCTCTTGTCCACTTAGCGAGGGGGACATTTTTGACTATGTTCGTGACGAGTCGGCCGATCAGGAAAACGCCGACATCAAGCGCTTTCGGTTCGTAAGAACCGCTTTAATACGAGCAGAACGCTTTTGGATTTGGGAGTATCTGGAACTCGACGATGAAGTCACCTACGTTTGGGTGCAACTAAGGGCTGGTGGCGGAACGCTTCTCAGCCTCAACAGCACATTAGGCCTTAATCGAGAACAGTTCTTGCTGGCCGCATACCACGACAAAATCAACTGGTCGTAGGTCGCCTTTCGGCGATTGGTTGCCATACAAAAAGCCCCCGGCCGCATGACCGGGGGTTTTCTTGTTGCAGTCCTGAAAGAAGCCTAGCCGAGCTTGCAGACGCAGATCTTGTTGCCGTCCGGATCGCGGAAATAGGCGCCGTAGAAGGTGGGCATGCGGTTGCCGGGCTCGCCTTCGCAGGCGGCGCCAAGCTCGCGGGCCTTGGCGTAGACGCGGTCGACAGTTTCCTTGTCGGCCACGGCGATGGCGGGCATCACACCGTTTCCGGCGGTGGCGGCGCCTTCATAGGGGGTGCCGATGGCGAACATCGGCTGGCCGGGGGCGACGCCGTAGAATTGCAGGCGGTCGTTGGCGAAGAAGCGCTTGGCGCCCATTTCGCCCAGCACGGCGTCATAAAAGGCGAAGGCCTTTTCCTTGTCATTGGTTCCGAGGGTCAGGTAAGCGAGCATGGTGTCCTCCCTATTCGCGCCGCGTCAGCAATCATGCCGCAGCCCCTGCGGCAAGGGGTGACGCAGCGGAGATGCTTGACGTTGACGTGAACGTCTGATGTGACACCGGCCATATGAATCCACCGTTTGAGGGAGATACCCATGTCCGACATCCGTTTTGACGGCCGCGTAGCCATCGTGACCGGCGCTGGCGGCGGCCTTGGCCGCGAACACGCGCTTGAACTCGCCCGCCGCGGCGCAAAGGTCGTGGTTAACGATCTCGGCGGCTCTCGCGATGGCTCGGGCGGCAGCTCGGATGCGGCGCAGGCCGTGGTCAAGGAAATCGAAGCTCTCGGCGGCGAAGCCATCGCCAACGGCTCGTCGGTGTCCGACGTTGACGGCGTGAAACGCATGATCGACGACACGATGGCCAAATGGGGCCGGATCGACATCATCATCGCGAACGCCGGCATCCTGCGCGACCGCTCCTTCTCCAAGATGAGCGTTGAGGACATCGACCTCGTTCTGGCCGTTCACCTGCGCGGCACCTTCCTGCCCGTGCACGCTGCCTGGGACATCATGAAGGCGCAGAATTACGGCCGGATCGTCGTCACCACCTCCTCCACCGGCCTTTATGGCAACTTCGGCCAAGCCAACTACGGCGCCGCCAAGCTGGGCGTGGTCGGCATGATGAACACGCTGAAGATCGAAGGCGCGAAAAACGACATCAAGATCAACGCCGTCTGCCCGATCGCCGCGACACGGATGACCGAGGACATCATGTCCGAGCAGATGCTGGCTGCGCTGAAGCCGGAATTCGTGACGCCGGGCGTCATCAACCTCGTCAAGGAAGATGCCCCCACCGGCATGATCCTGTCGGCGGGCGCGGGCGCTTTCTCGATGGCGCGTATCGTGGAAACCGCCGGCGTGTTCGTGGGCCAGGGCGACGCGCTGACCGCCGAAGCCGTTGCCGCCAAATGGGACCAGATCACGGACGTGAACACCACCCGACCGGCCTTCAAGGCTGGCGGTGAGCATGGCCAGAACATCTTCTCCGCTGTGGCCGCTGCCGCCGCGAAATAAGCCTGCAAGGCTTGCCAAACAGAATGATTGAGGCGCAGGCTGGCCTCCGGAAACGGAGATTCAGCCATGCGCCTCTTTCTTTTTGCCGCCGCCTTTGTCCTGCTGGCCGCCTGCGCGGCGCCGGGAACGACAGACACTCCTGACATGAGCGCTCCGGAGCCTGCCCCCGTGAGCCGGCCGTTGGCCGAGGCGGGCGGCATGTGTGGCGGGATTGCCGGCATCCAGTGCGCGGGCGGCCTTAGCTGCTTCTATGAAGATGGCGCCTGCCGGACGGTTGCCGACGCAGCCGGCATCTGCCTGCCCCGCCCACAGATGTGTACGTATGAATATGCCCCGGTCTGCGGCTGCGACGGGCAGACCTACGGCAACAAATGCGCGGCGCAGGCTGCCGGTGTCAGCGTCGATACGCCCGGCGAATGCGCGCCGGCCGAAGAAGGCTGAGGCCGGGCCTCAGCCGCCTTTGAAGTCATCGTCTGCGCCGGCCGTCTCGCGCGGGCGGGATGCATTATCCGTGCCCGGACTTCTCTCTTGCGGCAGGCTGAGACGGCGACCGGGCGGGCCGCCTGGCCGATCATCATCGTCATCATCCCGCCGCCAGTCGCCCGGTGGGCGGCGGTTTACCCAGTTGAAGAAGTAGATGACGGCCAGCAGAAGCGCCGCGAGAACGAGGAGTTTCAGCATGGCCGCCCTTTCACGCTATTCTTCGGTCTTGCGGAGATACATCGAGTTCTTCGGCCTTGAGAAGACGCGCTCAACCATTGGCACGAAGAAGTCCAACGGCTCGCTCTGATAGTCTGGATCGAAGGCAGACTGGTCATAAAGGTGGCAGAACTGGGCGCAGTATTCAAAGTGCGGATGATCGCGGAACTGGTCGCGCATGTTCCGGTCGAGCCCCAGATGGTGGAAGAAATAATAGCCCTGGAACATGCCGTGATTGGCGACCATCCAGTGATTGGCTTCCGACACGAAGGGCTTGAGGATCGCGGCGGCAACATCGGGATGGTTGAAGCTGCCCAGCGTATCGCCGATGTCGTGCAGCAGGGCGCAGACGACATATTCCTCATCCCGGCCATCGCGGTGGGCGCGGGTGGCGGTCTGCAGGGAATGGGTCAGCCGGTCGACCGGGAAGCCGCCAAAATCGCCATCCAGCAGTTTCAGATGGTCGATGACGCGCTTGGCCAGCCCCTTGTTGAAGTGGCGCGAATGCTCCGCGATGATGTCCCAATCATCTTTCGAGCCTTCCAGCATCTCGCGGAATTTTGCGCGGGTTTCTACTTCCTGTCCGTCGGCCATGATGTTTCCTCCTTTTCCCGGCAGGCAGCCTAACCCGGAAAGCGCCTGCTGCAAAGCAAGGCGCCCCCGGACGCAGGGTCAGGGGGCGCCCGAGATTTTTCCGCAGCCTAATCCCAGAGATAGCCGAGATAGAGCCGTTGGCGCGTGCTAGCTGCCGGGCTTGCCGCCCCCGGCAGATCTTCGGCATTGGCGGCCTGATCGGCCAGCCAGTTGCGCAGCATGTGCCAGGGCTCACCCGCGCGGATACCCGCCAGCTTCAGAGCCGGGAGGATCTCGTGGAGAACCGCATCAGGTACTTCGGCATTGTCCTGGCCGAGCGCTTCAGCAAGACGCCAACCGCCCGCATCCCGCCAGAGCGCGACGGCCACCGGACCACCTGCCCCCTGCCAGATCCAGAGCGCCATACGGCCGGAGGCAAGGACGGGCGCGTAATCCCTGAGGCAGTTACGCATTTCAAGCGCCACTGCCTGGAGATGCTCCGTCCGCCGGACCGGTGAGAACGGCGCCGGAAGGGCCGGCGGCGCGTTCACTTCACCGAACGCCGGGGGCTGGATGGCCGAGAGCGCCATTTCGAACAGGGCGCGGGCATCCTTCGCCCGGCCGAACTGGCGGGCGATGTCTGCGCCTGCCACCTCACCGCGGATATGCAGAGCCATGTTCCAGGCTGCGACGAGGCAGCGCGCCGCTTCCATATCCGCTCCAAGGGCCGCAACGATGGACGGGCGGCGGAGCAGCGGCGGGAGGGTGGCAACCACTGAAAGAACCGCAGGCTGAATATCCGCCATATGACGGATAAGCTGGCGCGCGGCCTCATCGCGGAACAGGCCGAAGAATTGGGCATAAGCCGCCTCCGTCCAGAGCGCCTCGCCCATGCGGCCAAGCGCTTTCATCACGCCGCCGGGCGGATGATCGCCGAAAAGCTCGGCCGCCAGTTCACCATCCCGCGCGCGGCCCGCGAGCCATTGAACGCGCTGCGCCGTGTAGCCATCCCGCAAGGCGAGGATGGCGGCGGCATGACGGCGCGCAGACGGCAGCATGAGGAAATCCTCATGCGGCGCGGGCCAGATGCGCGCGATTGTCTCCGCATGCGGACCGGCAAGGAAAGCCACAAGCGGCGTGACCGGCAACGCCCGGCTATCGGCCAGGAGCACCGGCAGGGTCATAGGCGTGCCCATGATCACCTCCTTCTGAAATTGCCACCGGGCGCACCTTTGGCGCGCAGGGCAAGGGTCAGTTCAATTATGTGAGGGTCAGCCAGCCACCGGCAAATGCGCGAGGGCCGCAGACGGCGCTCCCCGGCGAGGCAAGGAGCAGGTATGAAATTCAATACGCTGCTTCATGGGTATTTCCATTTCTGAGGCGGCGCAATCAAATCCTTTGACGGATCATTTCATGCGCCGGGATATGCGTCATGCCAATGGCGCGACGATCTGTCAATGGGATTTCTTGAAAAAATAAATTCCGTCTAGAGATTATTTTTCCGTAGAAACAGCAGAAGGCTGAAGCGCTGGCGCGCCTCAGCCTTTTACGCAGACGATCTGTTTGAGCGTGTGGACCACTTCCACCAGATCAGACTGCGCCGCCATAACGGCGTCGATGTCCTTGTAGGCCATCGGCGTTTCGTCGATCACGCCGGCATCCTTGCGGCATTCCACGCCGGCGGTTGCGGCAAGGTGGTCCTCAAGGGTGAAGCGGCGCTTGGCTTCGGCGCGGCTCATCGTGCGCCCTGCCCCATGCGAGCAGGAGCAGAATGCCTCCGCATTGCCTTTGCCGCGCACGATGAAGGATTTCGCCCCCATCGAGCCCGGAATAATGCCCAGCTCATCCTTGCGGGCGCGCACGGCGCCCTTGCGGGCAACCCAGACATCGGCGCCGAAATGGTGTTCCCGCTCCACATAATTGTGGTGGCAGTTCACCGCCGATTTTTCCAGCGTGAAAGCCGGAAGCACCTCCCGCACGGCCATCAGTATACGGTCCATCATCACTTCGCGGTTGAGGCGCGCATAGTCCTGCGCCCAACCGACGGCTTCGATATAGTCGTCGAACAGGGGCTCTCCTTCCATGAAGAAGGCGAGATCCTTGTCCGGCACATGATAGCCGAGCACCCGTTTCTCCAGGGCTTCGCGAGCCTCCTGGATGAAGTAGGTGCCGAGAATGTTGCCCGTTCCGCGCGAGCCCGAATGCAGCATCACCCACATGCGGGCCTCTTCATCGAGGCAAAGCTCGATGAAATGGTTGCCGCCGCCGAGCGTTCCGAGCTGCTTGGCAAACATCGTGCGCTGGATGCGCCGGTGTTTGGCCAGCACCTTATCGAGCCGCTCGGGCAGCCCCGAATTGCGCAGGGCCGTCGCCGCGCGCGCCGGAGCATCCTTGTGATTGCCGCCAGGACCATTGCCCACAGGGATCTTGCGTTCGATCTGACTACGGACGGCCGCAAGGCTATCGGGCAGGTCATTCGCAGTGAGGCTGGTGCGGATCGCCATCATGCCGCAGCCGATGTCGACGCCCACCGCCGCCGGAATGATGGCGCCTTTGGTCGGGATGACGGAGCCAACGGTCGCGCCGCGCCCGAAATGCACGTCCGGCATCACGGCGAGATGCGAATGCACGAAGGGCAGACCGGCTACATTTTCCAGCTGCTCGCGCGCTTCAGGCTCCACCTCAACACCTTTCACCCAGGCCTTGATGCGGCCCGCAGCATAGGTTTCGAAGACTTCAAACTCACTCATCGTCTTTGCAGCTTCCTCCCGGAAGCGCCTCCTTTTCAAGCCCTCCGCGCGGCCCCTTCCTGGATTTTCGCGCCGTTTTTCCGAAAACCGGTTCCCACTTTTCGGAACGGCGCTTGCTGATTCCAGACAAGAAAAAACCCTCCGGGCGAAACGCGCGGAGGGCGGGCATAAGACCCTTTCGGGCCTTCGGGACTGATCGTCAGCCCCTATCCAGCAACCTCCATGCGGAAACGCGCGACGCCCCGTTCCAGGGCGGCGTCCTTCCTTGGCTGAGTTAAGGGCCGATACGTCATCGGGCACTCCGTTGCTGAATGGAGGCGCCCTATGATGGAGGCGGACGAAACCGTCAAGCAGAAAATGAAAGGCTCCGGACGGAATTGTCCGGAGCCTTTTGATCTTCTTTGGAAAAATAATATCCGGATAATCAGTTTACAGCGCGGCCTGACCGGTCAAACCGTACACGGAAATCTTCCAGCGTGATGGTGTAATCATCCGCGTCGTGGAATTCCGCATCCGTCATTTCCGGCTGCTCATGGCCGCGATACCAGGCGGCGTATTCGGGCATTTCGCGGCTGAACTTCTTGTAGTGCGTGGAGTAGCTGGAGACCTTCACGCTGGGTACATCGGTGCTGAAATCGAAGGTCATCAGGCGCAGCCAGCCATCGCCGATACCGATGGGCCAGGCAGACCGGAGGCCAGCATCCTTGGCGGTCTGGCCGCGATCCTGGAAATCGGCAAGGATCTGCCAGACCTTCTGGCCCGAAGCGTTGTCATCCACGCGCATCGACTGGCCATGCTGGTGACCGGCCAGAACAAGGAAGATCTGGTCGTTCTGGCTGATGAACTTGTCCCATACCATCTGGGGCGTGTTGTGGGCGCCGGGATCGGCAGCGTGGCTATCGACAACGGGGCTCGGCACACGCTCGCCCTTGCGGTTGAGGAAGTCGTGGGTGGTGATGATGGTGGGCAGGCCCTCATACTGATCGATCACCGACGACGCCCAGACGAGGGAGGTATCCGGCGGATCGAACTGCAGGCCGATATGCAGGAAGCGATAGCCGCCCGCCTCGAAGATCTGGGCGCTGTCGGTGCCGCCATCATGGGAAGCAACATACCAAGGCTGGTCCTTGAAGAAGGCTGAGTCCGGATTGAACACATCGCGGAAATTATCGAGCCCGCCGGCATGCAGCATGCCGAGCGAGGTGAGGTCGTTGGGATCGACTTCAGCGGGGCTGGTAACGCGCGGGGGGAATTTGGAATCGGTCCAGGTGGCGTCATAGTCGTGATTGCCGGGAACGACGGAGAATGGCGTCTTGCCGGCGATCAGCGCGAAGCCTTCCCGGGCCTTGGGCATCTCGACGGTCTTCACCTTGTCGCTGGGCGAGAGATGGGCATCGAAGATCGGATTGGGGACGGCCTTGAAGCCGCGCGCCTCATGCTCGGGATCGATCTTGACGGTTCCATGCTGCCAGACATCACCGACATGCGTGACGAAGGCGATATCCCCGCCCTGGCTTTCGAGATTGTCGGCAATCCAGCGCATCTGCTCGATGAAGAGATCGGCCGCATCAAACGGGAAGCCTTCGGCGGTCTGGTGCGTGTAGTCGGTATAGTTCTGCGTGTCGGGGATCATCGCGATGGTGAAGCGGGCATCCGCCGTGGTGGCTGCGGCGGGCGCTTCTGGGGTGAGGGCAGCGGGCTGCGCCGGCGTGGCGGCGCAGGCGGCGAACAGGCCAAGCGCGGCAAGCATTGCCGTGGCTGACAAGAGGTGGGGGCGTTTCATCGGGCTGTCTCCAGAAGGGTGGCCCTCTGCGCCTAACGCGCATGGATGACAGTTTTTACAGGGGCCGCCTCCCTTCCCCGGCCTGAAGACGGCAAAAAGCAAAACGCCCCGGAGCGAGGCTCCAGGGCGTCATGAAATCAATCTGGAAAGATCCAGCGAAAGACTAGTCTTCTGCAGCTTCCAGCTCAGCGGCGTGGCGAGCCTTGTCGGCGGCGCCTTTTGCCGATTCGTCACGGTCGACCAGTTCGAGCACAGCAATCGGGGCGTTGTCGCCCGGACGGAAGCCGGCTTTCAGAACGCGGGTGTAGCCGCCGTTACGGTCCTTGTAACGCTCACCGAAGACTTCGAAAAGCTTGCGGACAGCCGTTTCATTGCGGACTTGCGACAGCGCGGCGCGGCGGGCAGCAAGATCGCCCTTCTTTGCGAGGCTGACGAGCTTGTCCATGATCGGGGCCATTTCCTTGGCCTTCGGCAGGGTGGTGATGATCTGCTCGTGCTCGATCAGGCTGGCAGCCATATTGGCGAACATCGCCTTGCGGTGCGAGGTCGTCTTGTTGAGCTTGCGGTGGGCAATCTGGTGGCGCATGGCTACATTCCTTCCGAGGTGGTCAGGCCCCGGTCATTCCTGGGCTAGATGTGATCGTCGTATTTCTTGGCGAGACCTTCGATGTCCTCCGGCGGCCAATCCGGCACTTCCATGCCAAGATGCAGGCCCATGCCGGCGAGAACTTCCTTGATCTCGTTGAGCGACTTGCGGCCGAAGTTCGGCGTGCGGAGCATTTCCGCCTCGGACTTCTGGATCAGGTCGCCGATGTAAACGATATTGTCGTTCTTCAGGCAGTTGGCCGAGCGAACGGAGAGTTCGAGCTCATCGACTTTCTTGAGCAGGACCGGGTTGAAGCCCAGATCCGTTTCGTCTGCCGAACCGCCGGTTTCCAGCGTGGGCTCTTCGAAGTTGATGAAGAGCTGGAGCTGGTCCTGAAGGATGCGGGCGGCATAAGCGACCGAATCTTCCGGCGACAGCGAACCATCAGTTTCCACGTCGAGGGTCAGCTTGTCATAGTCGAGGACGGTGCCTTCACGGGTGTCTTCGACCTGATAGCCAACGCGGCGAACCGGCGAATAGATGGCATCAATCGGGATATAGCCGATCGGCGCGTCTTCCGGGCGGTGGCCTTCGGCAGCGACATAACCCTTGCCGGTGGCAACGGTGAATTCCATGCGCACTTCAGAACCGCCGTCCAGCGTGCAGATGACGAGATCCGGGTTGAGGATCTTCACATCGCCGGGGGTTTCGATCTGGCCAGCCTTGACTTCGCCAGGGCCCTTGGCGCGCAGAACCATGCGCTTGGGCGTGTCGGATTCCATGAAGATCGCGACCTGCTTGAGGTTCAGCACGATCGTCGTGACATCTTCACGCACGCCGGGGATGGCGGAGAATTCGTGGACAACGCCGTCGATCTGGACGCCGATGATGGCAGCGCCTTGCAGCGACGAGAGAAGCACGCGGCGCAGGGCGTTGCCGAGCGTCGTGCCGTAGCCGCGCTCCAGAGGCTCGACCACGAGCTTTGCTTTGCGCTTGGCGTCGTATCCGGCCTGGACGACAGGACGGTTCGGACGGATCAGCACTTTCCAGTTACGGTCATTCACAGTGGTCATTCAGGGTTCCTCGAAAAGGACAGCAGCGCCGGAGAGGCGCTGCCGGAGAATATTCGTCAGACGCGGCGGCGCTTGGGCGGGCGGCACCCGTTGTGCGGGATCGGCGTCGTATCATTGATGGCCGTCACGGTGAGACCAGCCGCCTGGAGGGCGCGCAGCGCGCTCTCACGGCCCGAACCCGGACCACGCACGCGCACTTCAACCGTCTGCAGGCCATGCTCTTTCGCCTTCTTGGCGGCGTCTTCAGCAGCCATCTGAGCGGCATAAGGCGTCGACTTGCGCGAGCCTTTGAAGTTCATCACGCCCGAGGACGACCAGGAGATGGTGTTGCCCTGTGCGTCGGTGATGGTGACCATCGTGTTGTTGAAGCTCGAGTTCACGTGAACAATACCAGAGGTAATGTTCTTGCGTTCCCGGCGGCGGATACGAGTAGCTTCGCGGGCCATGGGGCGTCAGTCCTATTATTTCTTCTTGCCGGCGATCGGCTTGGCCGGGCCCTTGCGGGTCCGTGCGTTCGTGTGTGTACGCTGACCGCGCACCGGGAGTTTCTTGCGGTGGCGCAGGCCCCGATAGCAGCCAAGGTCCATCAGACGCTTGATGTTCATCGAGGTTTCACGGCGGAGGTCACCCTCAACCAGATAACCGGCGTCGATGGTTTCGCGGATCTTGATGACCTCTGCGTCCGTCAGCTGGTTCACGCGGCGCGACGGCTCAACGCCAACCTTCTCACAAATCTCTTTGGAGAAGGCCGGGCCGATCCCGTGAATATAGCGCAGCGCGATTTCGACGCGCTTGTTGGTCGGAATGTTTACGCCTGCAATACGGGCCAAGGCCGTTTCTCCTCAAGCGGATGTCAAAACATGAAATGCGCGCCAAGCGGGAGTATCACGCCCGTCGCGCGCACCGGCGGTTAAGCCTGAAGCTAAGTTTCGAGGCTTATAGCCACGGTTTTCTCCCCGTCAACAGCAGAACTGCGCCGTTCACGCGGATTGTTTCAGAGCCGCATCGATTTCCCCGGACACAGCATCAATCGTGCCCATTCCATCGATCTCGGTCAGCACGCCCCGCTCGGCATAAAGGGGAACCAGCGGTGCGGTGTCTTCGTAATAGCGCTCCAGGCGGCGGGAGAAGGTAGCCGGATTGTCGTCCGCCCTTCCCTGCTCCTCAAAGCGCTTGGTCACCCGCTCAAGCAGCTTGGTATCGTCCACGATCATGCGGATCACCAGATCCACCTGTGAACCGCGCGATTCCAGCAGCCTGTCGAGCGCTTCGGCCTGGCCGATCGTGCGGGGGAAGCCATCAAAGATGAACCCCGGCGCGCCGGCCTGGACGGTTAATTGTTCGTCAATCAGGGCAATCACGATCTCATCGGAGACCAGGCCGCCTTCATCCATGATCTTTGCCACGCGCTGGCCAAGTTCGGACCCGGAAGCCCGGGCGGCGCGAAGCATGTCGCCTGTAGAAAGCTGCACAAAGCCACGCTGCTCAACGAGTCGCTTGGCTTGCGTGCCCTTGCCCGCAGCCGGCGGACCAAACAGAATCAGGTTCACTTCTTCTTGCCCCCGAGTTTCGATTTCTTGATCATCCCCTCATACTGGTGGGCGATCAGGTGCGACTGGATCTGTGTGACAGTGTCCATAGTCACCGAAACGACAATGAGCAGAGACGTACCCCCGATGTAAAACGGAATCTGAGGGAAATATCGCCGCAGGAGCTCAGGCAGGATGCAGATGAAGACCAGGTAAAGGGCGCCAATCGTGGTCAGGCGGGTCAACACATAGTCGATATAGGCCGCGGTGTTGGACCCCGGACGGATGCCCGGAATGAAGCCGCCATACTTGCGCAGATTGTCCGCCGTTTCCTGCGGATTGAACATGATCGAGGTGTAGAAGAAGGCAAAGAACGCCACGAGCAGCGCGTAGGTGACGATGTAGGTCCAGGAACCCGGCGCGAAATTCGTCGCCAGCCAGCCCAGAACACCCGTCAGGCCCGTCGTTTCCGGATCGGCGGCATTGCCACCGAGGAAGCCAACGGCCGTCAGCGGCAGCATCAGCAGCGCCGTGGCAAAGATGGCCGGGATGACGCCCGAAGTGTTGATCTTCAGCGGCAGGAAGCTTTTCTGCCCCTGGGCAAAGCCCTGGGCCTGCTGGCGCTTGGGATAGTGAATGATCAGGCGGCGCTGCGAGCGCTCCACAAAGACGATGAAAACGACGAGCGCCAGCACCATCACCACGATGGCCAGGATGAAGCCGATATCCACCGAAGTGGTGCGGGCCTGGGCCACGAGGTTGTAGATGGCCCGCGGCAGCTCTGCCACGATACCGGCAAAGATGATCAGCGAGATGCCGTTGCCGATGCCGCGCGCGGTGATCTGCTCCCCCATCCACATCAGCAGCATGGTGCCGCCGGTCAGCGTAACAACGCCGGTGAGGATGAAGAACCAGGATGCGATGCCATCGAGACGCACAGCCACGAGGCCGCCGGTGATGGCGAAGGCCTGCACCAGGGCAAAGCCGAGGGTCAGGTAGCGCGTATACTGGTTGATCTGCTTGCGGCCCGCCTCCCCTTCTTTCTTGAGCTTCTCAAGCGAGGGGGACACCGAGGTCATCATCTGGATGATGATCGAGGCGGTGATGTAGGGCATGACGTTGAGCGCGAAAACGCCCATCCGCTCGACGGCGCCGCCGGCAAACATGTTCATCGAGCCGAGAATGCCGCTCGATTGGGCGCTGAACAGATCGGCATACTGGGCCGGATCCAGGCCGGGGATCGGAATGAACGTCCCTAGCCGGTAAAGGACCAGAATACCGAGCGTGAAGAGGATCCGCGCCTGTAGGTCTTTGGCTTTCGCAAAGGTCGCAAAATTAAGGTTGCGAGCCATTTGTTCCGCAGCATTCGCCATCGGCTGCACGAGCCTCCCTGAAAAGCGTTCGCCGCCAAGATCGGCGGCGACACGGGATTTGTGAAGAGGGGTTAAGCAAGAACCCCGGATTATTCCTCAGCAGCGTCTTTCGCTGTGCCGGTTACGGTGACCGATCCGCCAGCCTTTTCAACGGCTTCCACGGCAGCCTTCGAGGCTCCGGTAACCGTGATGTTCAGCTTCTTGGGCGCGTCGCCCTTGGCCAGCAGGCGGATGCCGTCGCGGGCATTGCGGACCACACCGGAAGCCACCAGGGTTTCTTCCGTCACGTTGGAAGCGTCCAGCGTACCGGCTTCGACAGCCTTGGCGATCCGGCCCAGGTTGACCCAGGACATGGTCTTGGCGCCCGGCGCTTTGAAGCCGCGCTTGGGCAGACGCATGTAGATCGGCATCTGACCGCCTTCGAAGCCGTTCACAGCAACGCCCGAACGTGCCTTCTGGCCTTTCACACCGCGGCCAGCCGTCTTGCCCTTGCCCGAGCCAACGCCGCGACCAACGCGCATGCGCTTCTTGGTGGAGCCATCGGCGGGAGAAAGTTCATTGAGTTTCATGGCAGTAACTTTCGAATAAGCGAAGGAAACGGCCGGCAGGCTGCAACAGCCTTATTCGCCGACCACTTCCACGAGATGCGAGACCGTGCGGATCATGCCGCGGACTTCTGGCGTGTCGACCAGCTCTCGCGTGCGGCCGACCTTGTTGAGGCCGAGGCCGATCAGCGTCTGACGCTGGTTCGGCTTGCGCGCGATCGGGCTGCCGATCTGACGGACGGTGACTTTCTTCTGGGACATAGAGGTCTCCTATCAGTTCACCGAATCGGCCATGCCGGCTTCGGAGGCGCCATCGGTACGGCGGCCAACGATATCCTGGACTTTGAGGCCGCGCTTGGAGGCAACCGTACGCGGGTTGGCCTGACCTTTCAGGGCATCAAAGGTGGCACGCACCATGTTGTACGGGTTGGACGAGCCGAGCGACTTGCCGACGACGTCCTGGACGCCGAGGACTTCCATCACGGCACGCATCGGACCGCCGGCGATCACGCCGGTACCCGGAGGGGCTGCGCGGAGCACGACCTTGCCGGCGCCGTGACGGCCATTGCCATCATGGTGCAGCGTGCGGCCTTCGCGAAGCGGAATGCGAACCATGTTGCGCTTGGCTTCTTCAGTCGCCTTGCGGATGGCTTCGGGAACCTCACGGGCCTTGCCCTTGCCGAAGCCGGCACGGCCCTTCTGGTCGCCCACAACGACGAGCGCGGCGAAACCGAAGTTCTTACCGCCCTTCACCGTCTTCGCGACGCGGTTGATGCCAACCAGCTTATCGACGAGTTCAGAGCCTTCCTCCTCACGATCACGCGGTTGCTCGCGGTCGCGGCGGCGGCCCCTTTTCTCACCTCTTTCCTCAGCCATCAGGCAGACTCCTTCAGAATTTCAGGCCGCCCTCGCGGGCAGCATCTGCCAGGGCTTTCACCCGGCCGTGGAACATGTAACCACCGCGGTCGAAGACAACATCCTCGACGCCAGCCTTCTTCGCGCGCTCAGCGATTGCCTTGCCCACGAGCGCGGCGGCTTCGACGTTGCCGCCGGTTTTCGCGCTACCGATAACTTCCTTCTCGAGCGTCGAAGCCGAGGCGAGCGTGATACCCTTCTCGTCGTCGATGATCTGCACCGAGATGTTCTTGTGGCTGCGCGACACCGAAAGGCGCGGACGGCCTTCGGCGACCCGGCGGAGCTTGGTGCGGACGCGCTGGGCGCGGCGCTGCATCTTTTCGCGTGACGTCTTCATGGCGTTACTTCTTCTTGCCTTCCTTGCGGCGGACATATTCGCCCTGCAGGCGGATACCCTTGCCTTTGTACGGCTCCGGCGGACGGAACTTCTTGATCTCGGCAGCGACCTGACCAACGGTTTGTTTGTCAGCGCCCGAGATGATGATCTCGGTCGGCTTGGGCGTTTCGAGCTTGATGCCCTGCGGCGCCTTGAAGATCACATCGTGCGAATAGCCGAGCGCCAGCTTCAGGTCAGCGCCCTGCATCTGGGCACGGTAACCAACGCCGACGAGTTCGAGCGTCTTGGTGTACCCCTTCGTGACCCCTTCCACCAGGTTGGCGGCGCGGGCACGAGCGGTTCCCCACTGGGTACGCGCGTCCTGCGTGAGAGACTGAGCGAGCGTCGGCGGACGCTTGCCTTTCGCCTTCTCTGCTTCGATCGCGTCGTTCGCAGCCTTCATCAGGTCAGCGCGCGGAGCAACCAGAAGCTCGTTGTTTTCGAGCTTCGGCGTGATGACTTCCGGCAGGACAAGCTCAAGCTCGCCTTTCGGACCTTTGGCCTTGATCGTCTGGCCGGCGACGGTGACAGTTGCACCTGCCGGAACCGGGATCGCAAGCTTACCAATACGGGACATGGAACCTGCCTCCTAGAATACGCGGCAAAGCACTTCGCCGCCGACATTCTTGGCGCGCGCAGCATTATCCGACATCACACCCTGCGAAGTCGACAGGATGGAAATGCCGAGGCCGTTACGCACCAGCGGAATGTCCGACACGGACGAATAGACACGGCGGCCAGGCTTCGAGACACGTTTGATCTCGGAGATGACCGGCTGGCCTTCATAATATTTGAGCTCGATTTCGAGGGTCTTGTGACCGCTCTTTTCGATCTCGGCGTAACCCCGGATGTATCCCTCGTCCGTGAGGACGTCGAGAACACGTGCACGCAGCTTCGATGCCGGCGACGTCACTTTGGACATGCCGCGCATCTGCGCGTTGCGGATCCGGGTGAGCATATCGCCGAGGGGATCGGAAATGTTCATCTGCTTCCCTCCTCTCTTACCAGCTGGACTTTACAAGGCCGGGGACCTGGCCACGCGAGCCAAGCTCACGAAGCGCGATACGCGACATTTTGAGTTTACGATAGAATGCACGCGGACGGCCGGTGACTTCGCAACGGTTGCGAACACGGTTTGCAGCCGAGTTGCGCGGCAGTTCGGCGAGCTTGAGGCGCGCCTTGAAGCGCTCCTCCAGCGACAGGTTTTCGTCCATCGCGGCAGCCTTGAGCTGGGCGCGCTTGGCGGCATAACGGGCGGCCAGAGCCTTCCGCTTGTTGTTCTTCTCGATTGCGCTCTTCTTTGCCATATCAGCAGATCTCCTGGCGCTAGTTCCGGAACGGGAAGCCACACTCGGCGAGGAGTGCTTTGGCTTCTTCGTTCGTTTCGGCAGTGGTGCAGACGATGATATCCATGCCGCGCACCTCTTCGACCTCGTCATAATTGATCTCAGGGAACACGATGTGCTCCTTGATACCCATGGCGTAGTTGCCGCGGCCGTCAAAGCTCTTGCCGTTCAGACCACGGAAGTCTTTCACGCGCGGGAGAGCGATCGTCGTCAGACGGTCGAGGAACTCGTACATCTGGTCGCGGCGCAGGGTAACCTTTGCACCGATCAGCATGCCTTCACGGACCTTGAAGCCGGCGATCGACTTGCGCGCCTTGGTGGCAACGGGTTTCTGGCCGGCGATACGCTCCAGCTCAGCCAGGGCCGCCTTGATCTTCTTGGAGTCGTTGACGGCTTCGCCAACACCCATGTTGATCACGACCTTGTCGAGCTTCGGAACCTTCATCGGGTTCGAATAGTTGAACTGCTCTTGCAGTTTCGCCCGGATCTGTTCCCGGTATTTCCGCTTGAGGCGGGGTTCATATGCCTCAGACATCGATCGATTCCCCTGAGCGTTTCGCAAAGCGCGTCTTGCGGCCATGCTGGTCAATCTTGAAGCCAACGCGAACGGCCTTGCCATCACGCGGATCTGCAAGGGCGACGTTGGAAACGTGCACCGGTGCCTCGAAGGTCTTGAGACCACCGGGGTCCATCTGGCTCGGCTTCTGGTGACGTTTCACCAGGTTCACGCCGCGCACGACCACCCGGCTCTCGTCCGGGATCACCTTCAGGACTTCGCCCTTGGTGCCCTTGTCCTTGCCGGCGATCACGATGACCGTGTCACCTTTTTTGATCTTTGCAGCCATGACTACAGGACCTCCGGCGCCATGTTAGCGATCTTGACCTGGTTCTTGCCGCGCAGTTCGCGCGGAACAGGGCCAAAGACGCGCGTGCCAATCGGCTCGCCATTGTTGTTGATCAGAACGGCAGCGTTGCTGTCGAAGCGGATCGTGGAGCCATCCGGCCGGTTGATGTCCTTGGCGACGCGAACGACGACGGCCTTGCGGACGTCCCCTTTCTTCACGCGGCCCGTCGGAATCGCTTCCTTGATCGAGACGACGATCACGTCGCCCACCGAGGCGTAACGGCGGCCTGCGCCACCGAGCACCTTGATGCACATCACGCGGCGTGCGCCAGAGTTATCGGCGACCCGCAGGTGGGTTTGCATCTGGATCATGCCTCACTCCCTTCATCGGTAACGAGTTCCCAGCGCTTCAGTTTGGACTTCGGCGCGCACTCGCGAATCGCAACAGTCTGGCCCTCGACCGCGACGTTGTTCTCGTCATGGGCGTGGTACTTGTTCGTTTTCCGGACGATCTTCTTCAGCATGGGGTGCGTGAAGGTACGCTCGACACGGACAATAGCGGTCTTGTCCTGCTTCGCGGAGACAACAACGCCTTTCATAATACGTTTTGGCATCTCAGTCTCCTTACTTGCCTGCCTGGGCTTTCTCGCGCAGGACCGTCTTGATCCGAGCGATGTCGCGACGAACCTCGGTAACGCGGCCCGTCTTCTCCAGCTGGCCCGTGGCTGCCTGGAAGCGCAGATTGAACTGTTCTTTCTTGAGCTTCACCAGCTCGTCATTGAGCTGATCGACGCTCTTGGCTCTTACATCGGCGGCCTTCATGATCAGATCCCCTCGATACGCTTGACGACTTTGGTCTTGATCGGGAGCTTCGCAGCGCCGAGGGCAAGAGCCTGGCGGGCGACCTCTTCCGGGACACCGTCGATTTCGAACAGGATACGGCCAGGCGCAACGCGCGCGACCCAGCGGTCAACGCCGCCCTTACCCTTACCCATGCGGACCTCAATCGGTTTCGCGGTGACCGGAACATCCGGGAACACGCGGATCCAGACCTTGCCCTGACGCTTCATCTCGCGCGTGATGGCACGGCGGGTGGCTTCGATCTGGCGCGCGGTGACGCGCTCCGGCTCGAGAGCCTTGAGGCCAAACTGGCCGAAAGCCAGCGTGAAGCCGCCTTTCGACTGTCCGCTGATCTGGCCTTTGAAGGCCTTGCGGAACTTAGTGCGTTTCGGTTGCAGCATGAATTAAGCTCCTGCAGCCTGGGCGCCCGAAGCCGGGCCGCGCTGGTTGGCGTTGGCGCGAGCGCGCGACTGGCCAGACGTCTCAAGGCGCTTGTCCTGAGCCATCGGGTCATGTTCGAGGATCTCGCCCTTGTAGACCCACACCTTCACACCGATGATACCATAGGTAGTTTCTGCTTCAGCCGTACCGTAGTCGATGTCGGCGCGCAGCGTGTGCAGCGGCACCGAACCTTCGGCATACTTCTCGGTACGGGCGATCTCTGCGCCGCCAAGACGGCCGGAGACAACCACTTTCACACCTTCAGCGCCGAGGCGCATGGCGGACTGGATCGAACGCTTCATCGCGCGGCGGAACGAAGCCCGGCGCTCAAGCTGGCGGGCGATGTCATCGGCGATCAGCGTGGCGTCGATTTCCGGCTTGCGGATTTCAACCAGATTCACGCGGACTTCGTCCGAGGTCATCTTCGCAAGCTCTTTGCGGAGCACTTCGATGTCCCCGCCCTTCTTGCCGATCACCAGGCCCGGACGGGCCGTGTGGATCGTGATGAGGCATTTCTTGTGCGGGCGCTCGATGATGATTCTCGAGATACCGGCCTGCTTCAGCTTCTCGCGGATCGCTTTGCGGATCGCGAGGTCTTCGTGCAGCAGGCGGCCAAAGTCGGCGCTATCAGCGTACCAGCGGCTGTCCGAGGTACGGTTGATGCCGAGGCGCAGGCCAATCGGATTGACTTTCTGACCCATTATGCGGCCTCCGCAGTCTGGCTGTTGTCACGCAGGACGATGGTGAGTTGCGAGAACGGCTTCATGATGCGGGCAGCGCGGCCGCGAGCGCGGGCGCGGATGCGCTTCATGACCAGGTTCTTGCCGACATGTGCTTCAGCAACCACCAGGCTGTCGATGTCGAGGCCGTGATTGTTCTCGGCGTTCGCGACAGCGGACTGAAGGAGCTTGTAGACATCCTTTGCAGGGCGCTTGGGCGAGAACTTCATCTCGTTGAGCGCGCGCTGGATCGGCATGCCACGGATCTGCTGAGCCAGAAGGTTCAGCTTCTGCGGGCTCGAGCGGTACATGCGCAGCACGGCGCGCGATTCATTCGCTGCCTGCTTCGGAGGATTCTTGGCCTTTGCCATGACTACTTCCTCTTCGCTTTCTTGTCGGCGCCGTGACCGTAATAGGTCCGCGTCGGCGCGAACTCGCCGAACTTGTGGCCGACCATCTCGTCGGTCACCGTGACCGGGATGAACTTGTTGCCATTGTGGACCTGAAAGTTCAGGCCGACGAATTGCGGCAGGATCGTCGAGCGGCGCGACCAGGTCTTGATCACAGCGCGTTTTTCCGAAGAGCGGGCCTCTTCAGCCTTCTTCAGGAGGTAGCCGTCGACGAACGGGCCTTTCCAGACAGAACGGGACATGTCTCTCGGGCTCCCTGATTAGCGTTTAGCGTTACGGCGACGGATGATGAGACGATCCGTTGCCTTGTTGTTGCGAGTTTTCGGACCGCGGGTTTTCTTACCCCACGGCGTGACCGGGTGACGGCCGCCCGAAGATTTACCTTCACCACCACCGTGCGGGTGGTCGACCGGGTTCATGACGACACCACGGACAGTCGGGCGCTTGCCCAGGTGACGGTTACGGCCAGCCTTGGAGCTGACTTCGTTCATCTTGTCCGGGTTCGACACAGCGCCGATCGTAGCCAGGCAGTTGTCGAGCACCATGCGGAGCTCGCCGGAAGCCAGCTTGATCTGGGCGTAGCCGGCATCGCGGCCAACCAGCTGAGCATAGGTGCCGGCGGAGCGGACCATCTGCGCGCCCTTCTGGGGCTTCAGCTCGATATTGTGGATGATCGTACCCACCGGGATGGACTTCAGCGGCAGCACGTTGCCCGGCTTGATGTCAGCCGTGGCGGAGGTGATGACGGTGTCCCCGACTTCAAGGCGCTGCGGCGCGATGATGTAGGCCAGCTCGCCGTCCTCATACTTGATGAGGGCGATGAAGGCTGTGCGGTTGGGATCGTATTCGAGACGTTCGACAACAGCCGGGATGTCCCAGCGGTTACGCTTGAAATCGATCTTGCGGTAAAGGCGCTTCACGCCGCCGCCCTGATGGCGAACGGTCACGCGGCCCTGGTTGTTGCGGCCACCTTTGGAGCTGATGCCCTCGGTGAGCGCCTTGACCGGCTTGCCTTTGTGCAGACCCGTGCGGTCCACCAGCACGAGCTGGCGGCGGCCGGGAGAGGTCGGATTGAATGTCTTCAGTGCCATGAGCTTCGTCCTTCTCCCTTAGAGGCCCGTCGAGATGTCGACCGACTGGCCTTCAGCGAGCGTAACGATGGCTTTCTTCACGTCGGAACGGCGGCCTTCAAAGCCACGAAAGCGTTTCGTCTTGCCCTTCTGGGTCAGGGTGTTGACCTTCGTGACGCTCACTTTGAACAGGGCTTCGACAGCCTCTTTGATCGCTTTCTTGTCAGCGCCCGGAGCAACTTCGAAGATGATCTTGTTCTGCTCGGAAACGAGCGTCGACTTTTCGGTGATCAGCGGACGGCGGATCACGTCATAATGGTGGGGTTTCACTTCGGCCATTATTCAGCCTCCGCTTTGGCGCCATCGAAACGGGCTTTGATACCCTCGGCGGCTTCCTTGGTGATGACGAGCGTGCGGCGGCGCAGGATGTCATAGACGTTCAGGCCGGCAACCGGCAGTACGTCGATGTTCGGGATGTTGCGCGCAGCGCGGGCGAAGTTCTCATTCACTTCCGTGCCCGAGATGATCAGAGCGTTCTCGATGCCGAGGCCTTTGAACGATTCCAGCAGCGCCTTGGTCTTGGGCGAGTCGAGCTCGGCCTTGTCGAGGACCAGGATGGAGCTTTCTTTCGCTTTGGATGACAGGGCGTGCGCCAAAGCCATCTTGCGGATCTTTTTCGGCAGGTCGTGCGCATGGCTGCGAACACGCGGGCCGTGAGCTGCGCCACCGCCGACGAAGATCGGAGCGTTGCGCGAACCGTGACGGGCGCCGCCCGAGCCTTTTTGCTTGATCGACTTCTTCGTCGTCCGGTTCACTTCCGAACGCGATTTTGCCTTGTGCGTACCAGCCTGACGGCGGGCAAGCTGCCAGCGCACGGTGCGCTGCAGGATGTCGCCACGGATTTCGTCAATGCCGAAAATCGCGTCGTCGAGGTCAATCTTGCCAGCGGCGTCGCCAGCGAGGGTTTTAACTGCGAGTTCCATTAGCCTTCACCCCCGGCGGAGAGCTTTTCCGGCGCCTTGAAGGAACCAGCAGCAGGCGCGTTCGCCGGCAGGGCTTTCTTCACAGCATCGCGGATTTCAACGAAAGTCCCGTCATGGCCGGGAACCGAACCCTTGACGAGGATAAGGCCGCGCTCGACGTCAGTGCGCACGACAACCAGGTTCTGGGTCGTGACGCGCTCATCACCAAGGTGGCCGGCCATTTTCTTGTTCTTGAACACGCGGCCCGGATCCTGGCGCATACCGGTCGAACCATGCGAACGGTGCGAGATCGAGACGCCGTGCGTGGCGCGCAGACCGCCGAAGTTCCAGCGCTTCATAGCGCCGGCAAAACCTTTACCGATGGTCAGAGCCGAAACGTCAACCATCTGGCCTTCCGCGAAATGGTCGGCCTGAACGGTCGAACCGACTTCCGGCAGGTCGCCGCTGACGCGGAACTCTTTCAGTTTCGCTTTCGGGGCAACACCAGCTTTGGCGAACTGGCCGCGCTGAGCTTTGGTGGTGTTCTTGGCTTTCTTCTCGCCAGCACCCATGATCACGGCCTTGTAGCCGTCGGTGCGGGTGACTTCCCCGCCCTTCTTGGTGGTGACGGCGCGCTCGTCCTCGGTGCGCACGCCAACAACCTGGCAGCCATCGAGCGACAGAACGGTGACGGGCACATGGCGGCCGTCTTCAGCGAAGATGCGTGTCATGCCGACTTTGCGGGCAAGAACGCCAGTACGGGCAGCAGGAAGCGTCATTAGCGGGCTCCCTCGAGTTTGATCTCGATGCCGACGCCCGAAGACAGGTCGAGCTTCATCAGCGCGTCCACGGTCTGCGGAGTGGGATCGACGATGTCGAGAATACGGGTGTGCGTGCGGATTTCGAACTGCTCACGCGACTTCTTGTCGATGTGGGGCGACCGGTTCACCGTGAAGCGCTCGATACGGGTCGGGAGCGGAACCGGGCCACGAACTTCAGCGCCAGTGCGCTTCGCCGTGTTCACGATTTCCTTCGCCGACATGTCGAGCGCGCGGTGATCAAAGGCCTTCAGCCTGATCCGGATATTTTGTCGTTCCATCGTTTGGTCCGTCCGCGCAAAACACTTTGACCCAAGGCGCGATGGCTCGTCAGCATCGAGCGCCCGGGTCGGGGTGTGGATTAATTGTCAGTTTCGAGGGAGCGTTCGCTGTATAATAAAGCGCAGCCATCCCGGCGAAGTCGGTCCTCTATGGGATCGGGCCCCTCGCGTCAACTGCCACAAGGCGGATTTTTGCTGATTCAATGCAGACACCTGCCCAGAGCGAGGCTCAGACAGACCAGCCGTCTTTGTCCCAGCCCAGGAGATGACGGGTTTCCTCTGCGTCATGCTGATAGAGCGCGCAGAGGTAGTCGCGGTCGATATCGGCCAGGGAGGCGGCCTCCGGGGCGCTGTTGTGCCGCTTTTCCGCAGCAAAGGTAAACGGCGCCACGTCAAGAAAATCGCAAACACGGCTCAGAATCGCCTGTGGATCCTGCGAGAGCATCTCGCTTCTCAGGAAGAGAAGCTGATTTTCCGGGAACAGTCGCCTCAATTGCCGGATCTGATTGGCATAATAGCCCCGGGATACGTAGGAGCGCTCCCTGTCCTGAAGCGGCAAGGCCCTGCGCGCCCTTTCGCGCTCCGCGCGAATAGCCTCTGAAAAGCAGGCGGTTTCGCGCCCCAGCCTGACATCCATCCGGTAGTGAGACCAGGCCCGCTCCACCGGGTCCCTGAGAATCATGATGATGCGTATCTTGGAATTGTAGCGCCACACGCGGGTCATGGCTCCTTCCCACCAGGTGAGCGCCGGCGTTGCCTCGCCCAGCCGCGCGCCCTGCCCTGCCGCCCTCCAGTCGAAGCACATGTGATAAAGGGCGTGATCCAGCGGGCGAAGGCCTGTGGGGGGCGGCTTGTCGAAGAAGTGCGGCTCCTTCTTCCGCGCCATCGAGATATGAGGATGCTGGCGCAGGAAGGCGTCGAGCGAAGTCGTGCCGCCCTTCTGAACCCCCGCAATCATGAAATCGATACGCCGCGTCATAACCGCAACCTAGCCTGCGCCCTTGGCACGAGCTTGCTACGGCTTGCCGCAATAATGACAGACAGACAAAAAAGCCCCCGATCCTTGGATCGGGGGCCTTTGATTTCTGCAGTCTGCCAAATCTCGACCTTGTCGAGATCCCAAGGCAGAGAAGCTTATTTCTTGATTTCGGACACGACGCCGGCGCCGACGGTGCGGCCGCCTTCGCGGATGGCGAAGCGCAGGCCTTTGTCCATGGCGATC
>NZ_JBNNJJ010000009.1:0-197285 GCF_050269995.1 Hyphomonas sp. NPDC076881
ACGATGACGGTGAACCCGTCCATCAGCCCGGCAATCTCTTCGGCCGCGCCATAGACATAGGAGAGGTCGGCATGGCCATCGCCGCGGCGCGAGGGCGTGCCCACCGCGATGAACACCGCATCGGCGCCCTTGATCGCTTCGCGGGCATCGGTCGTGAAGAACAACCGCTCTTCCTTGACATTGCTCGCCACCAGAGCGTCGAGGCCGGGCTCATAGATCGGCATGACGCCCGCCTTCAGCTTCTCGATCTTGCCGGCATCCTTGTCCACACAGGTCACCGTATGCCCGAAATCAGCAAAACAGGCCCCAGACACAAGCCCTACATAGCCCGTACCAATAATCGCAACACGCATGGGATTCCCTCAACACTCTTGAAGCGAGGCAGATGCTGGCGGGGTGCATTTTTTGAGCGGCGGAATCAAGAGGAGATTGCCGTGGGGAAAGACCGGATTGACGGAGCAGGACAAAAGCGCCAAGATCAAAACGTGAACGATCGGAGGGGCCGATGAGTCTTGTTTTCTATACCAATCCCATGTCCCGCGGGCGGATCATCCGCTGGATGCTGGAGGAAACCGGCGCGCCCTATGAAACCCGCTTCCTCCGCTATGGCGACGAGATGAACAGCGCCGCCTATGCCGCCGTTAATCCGATGCGTAAAGTGCCCGCCATTGTCCACAACGGCCAGGCTGTCACCGAATGCGGCGCCATCTGCCTCTATCTGGCAGACGCCTTTCCGGAGGCCGGCCTCGCCCCGCCGCTGGCAGGCCGGGCCAGCTATTACCGCTGGATGATGTTCGCCGCCGGCCCCTGGGAACAGGCCAATGTCAATGCCGCCCTCGGCGTTCAGGTAACGCCGGAGCAATCCCGCATGGCCGGCTATGGCACGTTTGAGCGCGCGCTTGATGTGCTGCTGAGCCTCGTTCCGGAAACCGGCTACATGCTGGGCGGCAAATTCTCCGCGCTCGATGTCTATGCCGGCTCGCATATCGGCTGGGCCACCCAGTTCGGCTCCATCCCGGCTACACCCAGGATTGCCGCCTATCTCGACCGCATCCAGTCGCGCCCGGCAGCCCGGCGCGCCGCAGAACTCGACGACGCCGCCATCCCCGAATACGGCCCGTCAGCCTGACAAATTTCAACGCTCGCTGACGCGGTAGATATCCGCCGGACCATCAGAACCAGCCGGCGTGAGCCAGGGCGGAACGTCCCCCCGCAATATCCCGGCGATGAGGCCCTCCGGCGCGTGCCCGGCAAAAAACTGAATGTCGGCATCGGCGCGGCAGACGAGCAGATAATCCACACGGGCATCGAGCAGGCCGGCATGGGCGTCTTCGGGCGCGGCGGTGAAAATGGTCAGGGCCGTATCGATCCCTGCCGTGTTGCGGTGATAGTGGCCATAGAGAACGCTGTGGCGGGTCTCGAGCAACAGCCCCGGCGCGTCGGACGCAGGCGCCAGGATGCGGCCAGGCGGCAGGGTGTTCAGCCGCGCATAGGTGCCCTCCGGATCACACGCGGTGGCGGCTTCTGCGGCCAGTTCTGCAAGGGGCGGCGCATCGGATGGGCCTAGCAGTTTTCCGGCCACGCCCCAGACCACGGGCAGCGACACCAGCAGCACGCCCAGATAAGCCAGACGCGGCCAGCCGGGGCCTGCCTCACCGGCCTGCACCCGCGCTGCGAGCACCGCCAGCGGCAGCACGGCGAACAATTGGCCGAAGACATAGAAACGGGTCTGGTAAAACGCAAACAGCAGCGAAACCGTCAGCAGAAGGACAAAAAGCAGCCTGGCGCGCCGGTCCCTGCCCTGCCCGACCATCCAGAGCGCGGCGCAGAGCCCTGCGATCTGGGTGCCCATGCGGAACAGCACTTCATCCAGGTGCCCCACCAGAAGGGCCAGCGTCGGGCGCGCCTCATCGACGCGCGCCAGCCAGAGTTCCCGCGCCTGCGCCGACAGGGCGTTCAGGGGATTGCCGAGGCATTCCGGGCCGGCCACCCCCACCAGCACGGCGCAGAGCGCCGCCACCCCGGCAAGGGCCATCAGCCGGGTTCTGAACGTTTTTTCCGAAGCAAGCCGCGCGGCCAGCGCAAATGCGGCCCCGCCGCCGAGACCTGCAAGCAATGTAACGGAAGAATGCGCATCGCAGCGGGCAATCCCGTAATCGAGGGGCGGCACGGTGGCCAGGAATGTGGCCGCCATAACGGCGGCAAAGCTTGCGCCAAATACAACGGCGCCGCGCTGGGCGGGCGCGCCGGCCACCGCCCAGTCCAGCGCCACGAAGGCCGCCAGGGCGGCAACAAAGAGATGTACCTCCACCCCGACTGCGGCAGCGAGGGCAAGACATGCCCCGGAAAGTGCCATCGGCGCCGCAGGCCGCTCCCGCGCCACCAGCGCTGCGGCAGAAATCATCATCAGGCCAAGCTGGACGTTATGATGATCGATGGCGCCCGGCAGGAAACGGAAATGGCGGAAAAGAACAGCAAAGCCCAGCAGGCAGGTGAACAACAGCACGCCGCGCCCGCCAAGCGAACGGGCCCCGAGCACAAGCCCGGATGTAACCATCAGTACACTTGCAAATGGCCAGATCGTGATGGCCACGCTCAGCGCGCCATCGGTTCCCAGAAGCGGCGTCAGAATCAAGGCGATGGCCGCAATCGGCAGATCCACCAGCCGCGACCAGTGCATCAGCGTGCCCCCGTCCGGTCCGAGCCGGCGCTGAGAAAGATCAAACCAGGCTTGCCCTTCAAGCAGATCGCGCACCTCAACCAGGCGCATGACGTCATCGCCGTCCGGGCCGATCCGGCCGAAGCCTCCCGTCAGCAGGCTTACAATCGTCAGGCTCGCGCAGACGGCCAGGAACAGGACCAGGCCCGCCCGGCGTTTAATGGTTGCGGTTTCAAGGGGGCTGGCAGGGCGTGCTGGCGCCGTCATCGGGAAACTGCCCTTCCTGCAAGGCTAACTTAACCTGTGCCGGTCTATAGCTTGAAAACACTCACTAAAGACTGAACGCGATGACCCCGGACACCAGCCGCTACAGCCTCGCCGTACTGCTGCCCTGCTACAATGAGGGTTTGTCGATCGCATCGGTGGTCATCAGCTTCCGCAAGGTGCTGCCCGGCGCGCGCATCTATGTCTATGACAACAACTCCACAGACAACACCGCGCAGGAAGCCGCGCTGGCCGGCGCCACGGTCATCACTTGCCGGCGTCAGGGCAAGGGCAATGTGGTGCGCCAGATGTTCGCCGACATCGAGGCCGACATCTACGTCATGGCAGATGGCGACGGCACATATGATGCGGCTGCTGCGCCCCGCATGATCGACGCACTGATCGCGGACCGTGCCGACATGGTCGTGGGAACCCGCCGAAACATCACGGAAGACGCCGGGCGCAAGGGCCACGCTTTCGGCAACCATCTGTTCAACCGCGTCTATCAGGCCATATTCGGGCGCGAGTTCACGGACATCTTCTCCGGCTACCGTGTATTCACGCGCCGTTTCGCCAAGAGCTTCCCGGCCAATTCGGCGGGCTTTGAAATCGAAACGGAAATGTCCGTACACGCATCTACCTTGCGTCTTCCGGTCACCGAAATCGAATTTGACTATGGCCGCCGCGTTGAGGGATCGGCCAGCAAGCTGTCCACCTTTCGCGATGGCCTGCGCATCCTGTCGATGATGGCGATGCTGATGAAGGAGACGAAACCTTTCGCCTTCTTCGGGTGGATCGCCGCGGCGCTGTTTGCCGCCTGCACGATCCTGATGGTGCCGATCACGCTGGAGTTCTTTGCGACCGGGCTCGTCAATCGCGTGCCAACGGTGATGCTCGCCATGACGCTGATGGTCGGGGCAATGCTGTCGCTCTCCTGCGGCATCATCCTTGATTCTGTCTCACGCGCGCGGATCGAGCAGAAACGCATCTTCTACCTGTCACAGGCGCCCGCCCGCGGCGAGCGCACCTTTCCCGGCGCCCAGCCTATCGACGACCGCGAAATGCCCGCGCCATTCCGGAGCACCGGCTTCTGATGCGCCGCGAAACAACCAACCGTATACGGTATGTGCTTGAGGACATCCTCCCGGCTGCCTTGCGGGATTCCGGCCTGTTTCGCGCCGCCGCCTCCATGGCCTGGGGCCGTCACGTGACCGAACTCGCCCGCTTCCGCGAACGCGCCGCCTTCCTCACGGATGAGGAATACGAAGCGCTCTATCGCAAACACCCGCGCGTCCATGAAGAGACCGATAATTCGGATGCCTGCATCGCCGCCATCACGGCGGACATTGCCGGCGAAAGCGCTGTGGATGTCGGCTGCGGCACGGGCGCGCTGCTGCGCCGTGTGCAGCAGGCGCGGCCCGGCCTGAAGGGGCTGGCGGGCGTGGATTTCGTGATCGACCCTGCGCTGAAGGACGAGGGCATAGAGTATTTCGCCGCCAAGGTCGAAGCCCTCCCCTTCCTCAACAAGGCCTTTGATACAGTCATCTGCACGCATGTGATCGAGCATATCGTCGACTATCGCGCCGCTATCGCCGAGTTGCGGCGGGTGGCGCGCCGCCGCCTCATCATCGTGGTGCCACGCGAGCGCGAGTATCGCTACACCTTCAACCCGCACGTCAACTTCTTTCCGTACACACACAGCTTTCTGCGCGCCATGATGCCGGTTCCCGAGGGCTACCATATCCGCCAGATTGGCCGGGACATCTATTACCGCGAGGATATTGCGCCGTGAAAGCGCTGCCCCTGCATGTCCTGGGCCTGCTGGTGTTGACGCCGCTCCTGATTGGCGTGGGTCAGGTGATGTTCAAGATAACCGGCCAGAAGCTGGCTGCCTATCCGCCGGTTCCGGTGCAGGCGGCAATCCTCAGCCCGGCTTTTCTGGGCGCGCTGACGCTCTACGGGGCCGGAACGCTGATCTGGGTCTATGTGCTGAAGACCGTGCCCCTGTCTTATGCCTATTCCTTCATGGCACTGACCTTCGTGATCGTGCCCGTGCTGGCGCACTTCTGGTTCGGCGAACCACTGAACGCCAGATATTTCATCGGTATGGGGCTGGTGGTTGCCGGCCTGGCAACGCTCTGGTCCTGACACCAGCCACATATGATGAAAAGCCCGCTCGATCCGAGCGGGCTTTTGTCATCTGGCCGGAAAGCGGCGCTCAGATTTCCTGATTATACGCGCCGACTTCGGGATGTTTGCCGAGGCGCGGCTTCACTTCCTTGTGGAAGAGGTCTTTCATGTCCGCCTCGCTGGCCATGGATTCCACCACAACCACCAGCTCCGGCTTGTTGGATGAGGCGCGCACCAGTACCCAGGAGCCATCCTCCAGCGTCACGCGGGCGCCGTTGACGGTGTTCACCTCGACAACCTTCCGCCCAAGGATTTCCTTGCCATCGAGAGATTTGTATTCCTCGACCATACGGTCGACGACCCCATACTTCACCTCGTCGCCGCAATGAGCGGCCATCGTCAGCGAGGTGTAGGCCACGCCCAGCTCTGATTTGAGATCGGCCATCGTGCGGCCGGGATTGCGGTCCAGCATCTCCAGCACCGCCTTGGCGGCAATCAGGCCGTCATCATAGCCAAGCCCGATCGGCGGGCGGAAGAAGAAGTGGCCGGACTTTTCAAAGCCCGCCAGCGCGCCCAGCTCTGTGGTGCGGCGTTTGATGTAGGAATGGCCGGTCTTGTAATAGTCCACAGTCGCGCCATTCGCCTTCAGCACAGGATCGGTCTTGTAGAGACCGGTGGATTTCACATCGACCACGAATTTCGCGTTCGGGTAATGCTTGGAAAGATCGCGCGCCAGCATCAGGCCGATCTTGTCGGCAAAGATCTCTTCGCCGGTATTGTCCACCACGCCGCACCGGTCGCCATCGCCGTCAAAGCCGAGAACGACATCCGCGCCATGTTCCTTGGCTGCCAGCGACATCTCGTGCAGCATTTCATGATCTTCCGGGTTCGGATTATATTTCGGGAAGGTCATGTCGAGATTGCAGTCCATCTCGATCACCTCCGCGCCAATCCCGCGCAGCACGTCGCCCGCAAAGGCGCCGGCCGTGCCATTGCCGCAGGCGGCCACCACCTTCAGCTTCCGCTTCAGCTTCGTGTCACCGATGATCGCCTGAATGTATTTCTCGCGGATGCCGTCGATGCGGCGATGCGTGCCGCCCGCGCGCACCTCGAACTTGCCGCCCATGACGATCTCTTTCAGGCGGCCCATCTCTTCGGGCCCGAAGGTCAGCGGGCGGTTGGCGCCCATCTTCACACCGGTCCAGCCATTCTCGTTATGCGAAGCCGTGACCATGGCGCAGCACGCCGCATCCAGCTCGAACTGGCTCCAGTAAACCATCGGCGAAAGCGCCAGCCCCACATCCAGCACCTCGCAGCCCCCGGCCACCATGCCGAGTGTCAGCGCATTCTTGATCGGCTGGCTGATCGAGCGGAAATCATGCCCGGTCACCACCGTGGGCTTCACGCCCAGCTCATGGAACAGGGTGGCCATACCGAGGCCAAGCGCCTGCACGCCTGTGAGGTTCAGCTCCGGCGCCTTGGCATGACCAATGCCGTTAAACCACCAGCGCGCGTCATACTCCCGGAAGCCCGTCGGTTTCACCAGCGGCAGAATCTCGAATTCCAGCGTGTTGGGGGCAATATCGGCAAGCGGTTTGGGCAACATGATGTCTCTCCGTAAAAATGGTTCTGGCGCGGCGCGCGGCGCCCGCAAATGTCTCGCCTTCTTCCATGCAAAATTCGCGCCCTGGGGGCAAAGGAGAAATGCGCCTTTAATCTGACAAAAGTTCAGGAGTAATATATTGAAGATGAAATATTTTACTCCAGATCCTGCCCACACCCCAGGAGAAAACCCATGAAAATCTGTACTGCGATTGGCCTTTTCGGCGCCCTGTCCGCCACTCTGGGGTCCCCGTGATCCCCCTCGGCACGCCCTTTGGCTGGGAAACCCAATTCGGCACTTTCCGGGCACGCTGACTGTCGAGAACAAGCAGACCGTGCTGAGCATCGGCGCCCGCTACCGTTTCGGCAGCTGATAGGGCATCCCCGCGTCAGCTTCCGGAGGAAGTCTTCAGGAAGCTCACGATCCATTGCGCCAGAAAGCGGCGGTCGCACGCCCCCTCCAGCGACGCGATCGCCGCATCTGCCGTCTCTTCACTCAGCGACACGCCCCGCCGCGCGCTGTAGAGCGCTGCGGAAAACTCAGGATCGAATTCCGGATGGCACTGAAAGCTCAGCCCCGGAAAGCCCTGATAGCTGAGCCCGGCAAATTCGGTGAACGCCGAACAGGCGACAATCTCGGCAGCCTCTGGCTTTACGACCACCTGATCCTGATGGCTGACGGCAATGCTCATGGCGGGCTGCGCCTCGCCTGCCCAACCAGGTGTTCCGGCCACGGTATAAGTATGCCGTCCCACGCCCCAGCCCTTGGCAGATTTCTCGACCTTTCCGCCCAGCGCCTCGGCCATGATCTGATGGCCGAAACAGATGCCCACCTGCGGCAGCTTCGCCTGCGCGCCCGCCCGGATGAAATCCATCAGCGGGCTGATCCACGGCTCATCATCATAAACGCCCGCCGGCGAACCGGTATAGACCACCGCCTCCAGCCCCGCCGGGTCCGGCAGGCCCTGCCCGCGCGCCACAGAGACTGTCTCGCAGGAGAAACCGGCACCGGCCGCCTCAAACATCCGCCGGAACATCTCGGGATAATCCGGAAACCGGTCACGGATCGCCGCAGGCGCCAGGCCCGTTTCCACAATCGTCAGCTTCATTCTGCCGGTTCCGTCACTGCCTCTGTCTCAATCCGTTCGGGCTCCACCAGGAACCCGCCAGACTGGCGGGCCCAAAGCTCCGCATAGAGACCACCCGCGGCGACCAGCTCATCATGCATCCCCTGCTCCACGATCTTCCCCTGATCCAGCACGATCAGCCGGTCCATCTGCGCAATGGTCGACAGCCTGTGGGCAATCGCCAGCACGGTCTTGCCTTCCATCAGGCGGAAGAGATTGTCCTGGATCGCCGCTTCCACTTCGGAATCGAGCGCAGAGGTTGCCTCATCCAGAATGAGGATCGGCGCGTCCTTGAGGAAGATGCGTGCAATCGCGATCCGCTGGCGCTGGCCGCCGGACAGCTTCACGCCGCGCTCGCCCACATGCGCATCAAAGCCGATCCGGCCTTTGGAGTCTTCCAGCGTTTCGATGAAGGCCATCGCTTCTGCCTTCTCGGCGGCGATGCGGATGTCCTCATCGCTCGCCTCGGGACGGCCATAGGAGATGTTCTCGCGGATCGAGCGGTGCAGCAGCGAAGTATCCTGCGTCACCATGCCGATCTGTGCCCGGAGGGAATCCTGCGTAACCCCGGCAATGTCCTGCCCATCGATCAGAATGCGCCCGCTTTCGGCATCATAGAAGCGCAGCAGCAGGCTGGTCAGCGTCGTCTTGCCCGCGCCGGATCGGCCCACCAGGCCGATCTTCTCGCCCGGCCGGATGGCGAGGCTCAAGTCCTCGATCACGCCCGCGCCCTTGCCATAATGGAAGGTAACGCCTTCAAAGGTCACTTCGCCCTTCACACGCGGCAGCGCCGCCGCGCCCGGCCGGTCTTCCACCGCCACAGGTTTCTGCAGCATCGCCATGCCATCATAGACGACGCCGATATTCTCGAAGAGGCTGGCCACTTCCCACATGATCCATTGCGACATGGACTTGATGCGCAGCGTCAGGCCCACAGCCGCGGCCACCGCGCCCGCGCCCACCAGATTGCCCATCCACAGATAGATGCCGCCAGCGGCCACCAGGAACACCAGCAGCGAATTGTTGACATAGACGATGACGTTGAAGCCCGTCACCATCCGCATCTGGCGGTAAACCGTCTGCAGGAACCCGTCCATAGACCCCTTGGCATAGTCTTCCTCACGGCCCGAATGGGCAAACAGCTTCACCGTCTGAATATTCGTGTAGGAATCAACGATCCGGCCCGTCATGATCGAGCGCGCATCGGCCTGCGCTTCGGCGATCTTGCCAAGGCGGGGCACGAACCAGCGCAGGATGAAGCCATAAACCACCGCCCACAGAATGAACGGCGCCATCAGCCAGGGATCGGCCGCCGACACCAGAACCAGCGCCGAAATAAAGTACACAGCCACGAAGACGAAGACATCCAGCACCTTCATCACCACTTCGCGCACGGACAATGCCGTCTGCATCACCTTGGTGGCGACGCGGCCGGCAAACTCGTTGCCGAAAAAGCCCATGGACTGGCCCAGCATCTGGCGGTGCATCCGCCAGCGCGCGCTCATCGGTACGTTGCCCATCAGGCCCTGATAGACGATGAGCCCATGGATCAGCGTCGCCAGCGGCAGGCCGATCAGCAGCACGGCGCCCATGACGGCCAGCGTGCCGCCTTCGCGCTGCAGGAAGCCCTCCCGGTCGGCGGCGGCCAGCCAGTCGACAATCCCGCCCAGAAAGCCAAACAGCGCCACCTCCCCCACCGCGATCAGCGCAGTGAAGAGAGACATCAGGATCAGCCCGGGTGCCGCCGGGCGGATATAATGCCAGAGAAACGGCCAAAGCCCCTTGGGCGGGGGCCCCTGCTGGGTCTCCGGAAACGGATCAATACGGCGTTCAAAGAAGCGAAACATGGCCCGCCCATTTGGAGAGGCAGGCGGGAAAGAACAAGAGTGGCAACGCCGCCCTCGAAGCAAGTTTAATGAGCACAAATTGGATACACTTTGGCACGGAGAACTCTCGAATTTTTAGGTCCAAGAGGAACACTTATATGGCACTGGAAAACAGGAAGGAGACTTAAACCAAAAGTTGCTTATTTTCATTCGCCTGTTATTTGGAGCCGAAGAACAACGTTAAAAGCGCAGATATGAGCGAAGAGCTAGACATTCAATTTGGCACACCTCGAACTCCCGAAAAGGTAGATGATTGGGAGAGGGATCGCCGCCCGAAATCCTTATCAGAACTTAACGCAAATTTGGCGGCAACACTTTGCGACCTAGATAAACTGGCTCAGACGAGCCTGATGCGATGCGCTTTGAGTGCCAAAAGCTATATTTGGGCTATGGATGAGGCTGGAAAAATTGTTGTTGCCGTAGAGGAACTCGCAATAGAAGAGCCTGAGGGAGTTTACTCAGGCTATCCCCGCAGACGAGGCCTTCGGCATCCTTCCGAGGAAAAGAAGCTCGGGCACCCGACACTGTTAAATGAAGGCAGCGCTAGAATTGCTGGCGAGCTAGCATTTGATGAGGTAGAAAATAACGTCGTTACTTGGGTCATAAATGCTAATTCGGGGCGATATTGCAGACAGAAACCTCCCGAAAAACAGCAACTCGATAATGTTGCCGCTCGGTTTAGGGAACTAGGGGTCTCTCTAATCGTTGACTACGAATAGCGTATCTATATGAGGATTATGTGCCCTTAATTGTTGCGCAAGCTTATTGACTAACATTAAGGTAGCAACAAACACCATTGGGAGTTGTCCGTGTCTAAAGACATTGCAATGCTGGTTTCTCGATTGGGCACTTTTCGCCCGAGCGACCGCGCGACTCTTAACCGTTCTTTCGGTGATCCCGCTTCCCGGGATGTTGCCATTGATGCGGTAAAACAATTTGTTTTGCGTTGGGAAAACGCAAATTGGCTTGAGGTGTATTCTATTGAGCGCATCGGCAAATGGATCGCCAAATATCGGCCTGAAATGGTAGACACTTTTAAAGAGTGGTCAGCAAGTGACCCGAGCGACGCGAAAATAGCCCTTGCTAGCGGCATGGAGCAAGGCTGCGTTGAAGCATCCGTGCATTAACATCGTTTCTGATTAGAAACTGTACGGATCGTCTCGATCCTCTTTCTTGGGTTCAACCTAAGGGGCTGCCGGAACATCCCCCGCAGCCTTCGCCGCAATCCAGGCCTTCACCTGCATCTCCAGCGCGTCCATCGGCACAGCGCCCTGCCCCAGCACCACATCATGGAAGGCGCGGATGTCGAAACGCTCGCCCAGCGCCGCTTCCGCCTCGGCCCGCAGCGCGCGGATTTTCAGCTCGCCGATCTTGTAGGCTGTCGCCTGCCCCGGCCAGCCGATGTAGCGCGTCACCTCGGTCTGGATGTTGAGCGGGGCCAGCGCGGTATTTTCCTTGAAGCAGGTCTCCGCCTCTTCCCGGCTCCAGCCATACCAGTGCAGCCCGGTGTCCGAGACCAGCCGGCACGCCCGCCACATCTCCATGGAGAGGGCGCCGAACTGTTCATACGGCGTCTCCATCAGGCCGGCCTCGCTGGCCAGATATTCGGCATAAAGCCCCCAGCCCTCCCCGAAGGCGGTGGCATAATAGTTCTGCCGGAACCAGGGCTGCGCCTGCATCTCCTGCGCCAGCGCAATCTGCAGATGGTGCCCCGGCACGGCTTCATGCGCCGAAAGCGCCGGCAATTCGTAAAGCGGGCGCTGGTCAAGGGCATAGGTATTGACCAGATAGGCCCCCAGCCGCCCCTCGCCCGGATCCCCCGACATATACCGCCCGGACGTGTATCCCGGCGCGATCGAGGCGGGCACCGGCTCGACGGTATAGCCCAGGCGCGGCAGCAGATTGAAATAGTCCGGCAGCATCGCGTCGAGCCGCGCGGCGATATGCTTGGCCGCATGCATCAGCTCTGCCGCGCTCTGCGCATAGAATTGCGGATCGGTGCGCAGGAAGACCAGGAAATCGGCAAAGCTGCCCTCAAAGCCGGTATCGGCAATGATCGCCTCCATCGCCGCCCGGATGCGGGCCACTTCTTCCAGGCCGATGGCGTGGATCTCCTCGGGCGAATAGCCCGCCCCCGCCGTATGGGCCTCCACCAGCGCGGCATAGACCTCGCGCCCGCCGTCCAGCCCGGCAATCCCGGCGCCCTGCCGCGCGGCCGGGGCATAGGTCTCATCTATATAGGCCAGTGTCTCGCGATAGGCGCCGATGGCGCGCGCCGCCGCTGCCAGCCCCTCGGCCTGAAGCCGGGATCTGGACTCTGCATCCACCGAATCACTCATCTCCGCTAGTGGCCGGTAAAGCTCACTGGCGGCCACATCGCCGGTAATCTGCGCTTCGATCTGCGCCCGCGCGGTGTTCAGCGGGTCGGCATGGGCGGTCCAGCCTGTCTCGATCCCGCGCGTCATGTTGGCCCGGTTCTGCGCAAAATAGCGGGGCACATCATTCAGCCGCGCAATCCAGGCTTCGGCCTCGGCCACCGTGCGCACCCGCAGGCGCATCGCGGCAAATACCGGCTCTGCCTGAAAGCCCCAGTCCCCGGTGAAGGGGATGCGGGCCGAATCATAGGTCACTTCGCGGATTTCATCGGCCAGCAGCCGCGTCAGGATCGCCTGATCCAGCGTCCGGCCGGTCTCTGCTGCCTCGATTTCAGCCAGCAGGGCGCTTGCCTTGGCCGCCCGCGCCGCCAGCGCTTCAGGCGAAACATCCCGCCACCGGCTCACCAGCGCGGCGTCTGCATCGGCGGCCTGATCGGGGTCTCCCTGGCGTGTATGCGCTTCATATGCGGTCACCAGCGCGTCCAGCGGGTCTGCGGGCGCCGCAAGGGCAACCGGGGCGAGAGACAGGAGCAAAAGCGCCAGAACAGCCGGTTTCAATTTGTCGCTCCCACGAGTGCCTGCGTTGACACGACCCTAGAGGCTCGTAGAAGCGGATACCAGCTTCCCATTGCACGCGAGGAACACCCCCATGTCCGGACCGCAGCGCGCCGCCACGCGCCCCCTGTCCCCGCACCTGCAGATCTGGCGCTACCACGTCACGATGCTTGCTTCGATCACCCACCGGATCACGGGGGCAGCCCTGTATTTCGGCACCTTCCTGATCGCCGCCTGGCTTGTGGCGCTCGCCATCAGCCCGGATGCCTTCGCCGCTATGCAGGGGATCATCACCTCCATCCCCGGCAAGATCATCCTGTTCCTCTGGGCGGTCGCGGTGATGTTCCACCTCTTCAACGGCATCCGCCATCTGGTCTGGGATGGTCCCGGCATCGGCTTCTCGCCGAAGGTCGCCAGCACCGTGTCCACCATCATCTACTTCCTGGCCATCCTCGGCGCCGTTGCGCTGATGTTTGCCGCCGGCGCGTTCTGAGGAGGCCCCCATGTCACAAGGCCAGTTCCTGACCCCCACCAAGGCCGCCCGCGGTCTCGGCTCTGCCAAATCCGGCACGGCGCACCATATCCGCCTGCGCGTTGCCGCGCTCGCCCTGCTGATCCTGGTGCCCCTCGCCCTCTATGCCATCATCAGCATCTCCAGCGCCGGCTATGACGGCGCCCGGGCCTGGGTCGCCCAGCCCCTGCACGCCACCCTCCTCATCCTCACCGCCGGCGCCGTGTCCTACCACATGCGCCTCGGCATGCAGGTGATCATCGAAGACTACATCGCCAAAACCGGCATGCGCACTACTCTCCTTATCCTGAACACCTTTGCCGCGATCGCGATGTTCGTCGCCGTGGCCATGGCCGTGGTTCAGATCTGGATTGCTGGTTGAGATACGCGAAGAAGAGACAGATAAAATGAGCAGCTATAACTGGATTGATCATACCTATGACGTGGTCGTGGTCGGCGCCGGCGGCTCCGGTCTCCGCGCTGCGCTTGGCGCGGCGCAGGCCGGCCTGCGCACTGCCTGCATCACCAAGGTCTTCCCCACCCGCTCCCACACGGTTGCCGCCCAGGGCGGTATCGCCGCCTCGCTCGGCAACATGTCCGAGGACAGCTGGCAGTGGCACATGTACGACACCGTCAAGGGCTCCGACTGGCTCGGCGACCAGGACGCGATCGAATACCTCGTCCGCAACGCCCCCGCCGCCGTTTACGAGCTGGAGCATTGGGGCATGCCCTTCTCGCGCACCGAGGAAGGCAAGATCTACCAGCGCGCCTTCGGCGGCATGACCCGCAATTTCGGCGAAGGCCCCGTCCAGCGCACCTGCGCAGCGGCTGACCGGACCGGCCACGCCATGCTGCACACCCTCTATGGCCAGTGCGTGCGCGAAGAGACCGAATTCTTCATCGAGTATTTCGCGCTTGATCTCATCATGGATGAAGATGGCGTCTGCCGCGGTGTCACCGCCTGGAAACTGGATGATGGCACGCTCCACCGCTTCCGCGCCCAGAAAACCATCCTGGCGACTGGCGGTTATGGCCGCGCTTATTTTTCCTGCACCTCGGCCCACACCTGCACCGGCGATGGCAATGCCATGGTCCTGCGCGCAGGCCTCCCGCTGCAGGATATGGAGTTCGTCCAGTTCCACCCCACCGGCATCTACGGCTCAGGCTGTCTGATCACAGAAGGCGCGCGCGGCGAAGGCGGCTACGTCACCAACTCCGAAGGCGAACGCTTCATGGAGCGCTATGCCCCGTCCGCCAAAGACCTCGCCTCCCGCGATGTGGTCTCCCGCGCCATGACGATGGAAATCCGCGAAGGGCGCGGCGTTGGTCCGGAGAAGGATCATATCTATCTCCACCTGAACCACCTCTCGCCCGAAACCCTGCATGAGCGTCTGCCCGGCATTTCGGAAACCGCGAAGATCTTCGCCGGTGTGGACGTCACGAAAGAGCCGATCCCGGTCCTCCCGACCGTCCATTATAATATGGGCGGCATCCCCACCAACTTCCACGGCGAAGTCCTCACCAAGAAGGGCGGCGATCCCGATGCCGCCGTTCCCGGCCTGATGGCTGTGGGCGAAGCGGCCTGCGTGTCCGTACACGGCGCAAACCGTCTCGGCTCCAACTCGCTGATCGACCTTGTGGTCTTCGGCCGCGCCGCTGGCCTGCGCTGCGGCGCCACCACCGAGGCCGGCGCCCGCCAGCCGGAACTGCCCAAATCGGCCACCGACGCCCACCTCGCCCGCCTCGACAAGATGCGCAACGCCGCCGGTGACCAGCCGGTCGCCAAGCTCCGCCTCGAGATGCAGCGCGCGATGCAGTCCAACTGCGCCGTGTTTCGCACCGGCTCGGTGCTGAAGGAAGGCGTCGATGCCATCGAAGACGTTTACAAGAAACTGCCGGGCATCGACGTGAAGGATCGCGGCATGATCTGGAACACCGATCTCGTCGAAGCGCTCGAATTTGAAAACCTGATCTGCCAGGCCGCCGTCACGGTGAACTCGGCAGCCAACCGCGAAGAAAGCCGCGGCGCCCACGCCCGCGAGGACTTCTCGAGCCGCGATGACGAGAAATGGATGAAACACACCCTCGCCTGGTGCGACGAGGCCGGCAAGGTCACGCTCGATTACCGCCCGGTGCATGATTACACGCTCTCCAACGAGATCGAGTACATCAAGCCGAAAGCGCGGGTATACTGATAAACTGCAACAGCAATCCGGCGCGGTACGCAGATGAGCCAGTACAAGACTGTCTGGGTTCGCGCCGGAAAGCAGAAGAAGGAAGAGAAGAAACTCCTCGGACGGGGCAAGAAACTGGTCGACGATCCGCATCAGGCGGATCTCGCAGAACTCGCCACCCTGATCGAGACCGCCTGCAACTCACTGCACGAAGAAGGCTACGACATCATTTCCATACTGCCGTCCGTCAGCGGCCATTCGGAAAAGGGTGTCATGAGTCAGGGCGGATACGGTTTCGGATTTAGCATAACAGATGGCGCGGTGATCACAGCGCGCCGCAGGGCAACAGAGTGAGGGAGGTCAAATTGACAATTCGTTGCTCGCTCACACAAAAGTCTGGATCGCCCGTCAAGTCGCACCTCTACCCGCAATCCTTTTATCCCAAAGATGACTCAGACGAACCGATGATCGTAGTAGGGACCAACAAGGGAGAGCGTCTAAGGCGCTCCAGGACGGGACTTTACGACCATAACCTCGTTACGGCTGAGGGCGAGGCGGTGCTGGCTAAGATCGATCAAGCTGCATTCAACGTGTTGAAACCTTTTGAGCCAGTCGCAAAGCTGGTGGAACGGTCTACAGACTTTATCGGGACAAAGTATAACCCGTCCGCCTGCCTACTTTCAAAAGATGATGCCGACACTTGCCTTACATTTGTAGCTTCTTTGCTTTGGCGGTTTCACGCATCCGGCATGCGAGAGGCGAGCGCGACCAATCTAGGTCAAAAGGCGGAAGAGTTTCGTCTCGCGACACTGCATCAGGACAGCACGAAAATTGGCGGATTTTCGGTTTTGATCAACAAACTAAAGGACGACGACTTTGCCGGTGTACTTACGCCTCGCTCATTTCGTGAGGGTGACCTCCGGTTTTATGAGCTGGTGGCTGGTGGCTTTCGCTTTTGGGCTAAAGCCGATAAGCGACCCATCAAAAGCAACCTTCAAGTAGCAATGACTGAAATCGGCAAGCCACCCGTGATCATGATTCGATCATTTACGGACAGTCGCTCCTTTTCCAACTTTGCACGTAAAGCAATACCGGCCATGAAGCATAAAAGATTGCCTTGGAAGCCGGAAACTCGTTTGAAATATAGGATCTGATCATGGTACAGCTGACCCTTCCCCAGAATTCCAAGGTCAAGAAAGGCAAGACCTGGCCGAAGCCCCAGGGCGCGACCAATCTGCGGCCTTTCCGGATCTATCGCTACAGCCCCGAAGAAGGCGGCAATCCGCGCTGGGACACCTATTGGGTGGATATGGACCGCGCCGGCACGATGATCCTCGACGTGCTGATCTACATCAAGAACAACATCGACCCGACCCTCGCCTTCCGCCGCTCCTGCCGCGAAGGCGTGTGCGGCTCCTGCGCGATGAACATCGCCGGGCGCAACACCATCGCCTGCACCAAGGGCTTTGATGAGCTTCCTTCCGGCGAGATCGTCATCGCCCCGCTGCCCAGCCAGCCGGTGGTGAAAGATCTGATCCCGGATCTGACGAATTTCTACGCTCAGCACGCCTATGTGCAGCCCTTCCTGCAGACGGCCACGCCCACCCCGGAGAAGGAATGGCGCCAGTCTGCCGAAGACCGCGCCAAGCTTGATGGTCTCTATGAGTGTATCCTCTGCGCTTCCTGCTCCACCTCCTGCCCGTCCTATTGGTGGAATGGCGACAAGTATCTTGGCCCCGCAGCCCTGCTGCAGGCCTATCGCTGGCTGATCGACAGCCGCGACGAAGCCACCGGCGAGCGCCTCGACGCGCTGGAAGATCCCTTCAAGCTCTATCGCTGCCACACGATCATGAACTGCGCGCAGGTTTGCCCCAAGGGCCTCAACCCCGCCCAGGCCATCGCCAAAATAAAGCATATGATGGTGGAGCGCGTCGCTTAAAGCGGTCGCCTATCCCTCAAAAATTGAGGCTCCGCAGGCCCCTGAACCCAATGGTTTCAGGGGCTTGTCATTTTTTGCAGGCTTTCTTGTCCACCCCCTCGGCGAGTGGGCGTATGCTTGAGGGATGTTCAGCCTCGCCCGCCTCAGAAAGGAACCTGCGCTCGCGCGATATTTCGCGTTCGTGCATCCCTTCTTCTGGCCGGTGCTGATCTGGCAGCTTGCCCGCGCCGTGGACGAAGTCCGCGCCGCCGGGCGCTGCGGCGCGATGCTCCGCGTGATGTGGTGGGGCGGGGTACGCATCGAATATCTCGGCGACGCCGCGCCCAACCCCTCCGCCTACAGACCAGTCGCGCCCACACGCCCGCACTGGAGCGATCCCTGCTGGTCAAGCGCCGTTCCCGCAATCATCAATGCTGATGAGCCGCACCGCCTTTTCTTCCCCCGCATTTGCGGGGGAAGTGGCAGGGCGCAAAGCGCCCTGACGAAGGGGGCCTACGCCCTCTCCACGCACCCCGACACCTCCTAGCGCCCCCCAGCTCCGAACCCAGCCCAAATCCCCCGGCCAGCCCCGCTGCGTCCGGCCCTTCGTGCTGCGTGGAACCTATCCCCGCCCCTTGCGCCGGTTACATGCGGCATGCGCCAGCTGCAAATTCTCCGGCCGGTCCGATCCGCCCCGCGCCTTCGCCAGGATGTGATCGAAACTCGGCCGCTGTTTCTTCCAGAGCGTGGCATGGGCCACCTCAAACCGGTGGCGTGGCATCGGCCGGCCACAAAGAGCGCACAGCCCGCCCTGGCTTTCCCATAGCGTGTTGAACAGCGCCGTCTCCGGCGGGGCGAAAGGCTGGCTCACAGCCCGGCAGGCACGGCCCAGCCGCGCCGCGCGCAGGCGGCCAGCACAGTGTTGCGCAAGAGGCAGGCAATCGTCATTGGCCCCACCCCGCCCGGCACCGGCGTGATGAACCCGGCCACCTCGGCGCAGCTTTCATAATGCGCGTCGCCCACCAGCTTGGTCTTGCCTTCGCCCTTTTCCGGCGCGGGCACGCGGTTGATGCCCACATCGATCACCGCCGCGCCGGGCTTCACCCAGTCGCCGCGCACCATCTCCGGCCGGCCCACCGCCGGCACCAGAATGTCCGCGCCCCGGCACACTCCGGCAAGGTTTGCTGTGCGGCTGTGGGCAATCGTGACGGTGCAATTCTCCGCCAGGAACAGCAGCGCGGCGGGCTTGCCCACCAGGATCGAGCGGCCGATCACAACCACATTCTTCCCCGAAAGGTCCTCACCCAGCGCGCGCTTGGCGAGGATCACCGATCCCACCGGCGTGCACGGCCGCAGGCCCGGCTTGCCCAGGCTGAGCCGCCCGGCAGACACTTCCGTCAGCCCGTCCACATCCTTGTCCGGATCGATCTTTTCGATGGCGGCGTCGGCGTCCAAACCCTTGGGTAGCGGCAGTTGCAGCAGAATGCCGTCCACGTCCGGGTCCGCGTTCAGGCGTTCGATCAGGCTTTCCACTTCGCCCTGCGTCGCATCGGCCGGCAAACGGTGATGGAGGGAGACCATGCCGGCGGCCTGCGTCATCTTCACCTTGTTGCGGACATAGACTTCGCTGGCGGGGTCTTCCCCGACAAGCACCACGGCAAGACAGGGCGCCCCGGGAAGCGTGGAAACGGCTGCGGCCACGGCAGACCGCACATCTGCTGCCACGCCCGTGCCGTCAATCTTTACTGCTGCCATCGCTGCCACCTGCCAGTTCGCTGATCCGGGCCGCGAGCGCTTCTGGCCCTTCGATGTCGAGGCCTTTAAGGCGGTTTTTTCCGCCCGTCACCACTTTGACGGCAGACTTCGGCACGCCGAGCGCTTTTGCCACAAGCGCTTCGACCGCCGCATTCGCTGCGCCTTCCGCCGGAAGGGCGCGGACGCGCAGCTTCAGGAAAGGCCGCCCGGCCTCGTCCGCCGCCCAGCCCTCCAGCCGGTCAGCCGAGGCCTTGGGCTGGACACGTACGGTCAGCCTGTGACGCATCTGGGAGAAATCCGGACAGTTCCGGACAAATCAGAACGGCACCAGGCCATAGGCGTACCGGGCGATCACCTGGCGCAGGAAGAAGATGATCAGCAGCACGATCAGCGGCGTCAGATCCAGCCCCTGCATCGGCGGCAGGAGGTTGCGGATCGGGCGGTAAACCGGCTCGGTCATCCGCTCCAGCCCCGACCAGATGGAGCGGACTGTGGGATTGCTGAGGCTGATGACGTTGAAGGTGATCAGCCAGGACAGGATCGCCTGAATGATGATGATCCAGGTGATGATGTTGAGGATCACCAGAATGACGTCGAGAATGGCGGCCATCGGACCCGTCTCCGTGAGAATGCAGTGCGTCGCCCGAGACTTAGGGGCCCCCGCCCCTCGAAGCAAGCGCAGGGATGCCGCGTGCCTATCCGCCGGGGGTTCCGCAGCAGCATCTATCTGGTAAGCAGTTCAAGATAACTGGGGGTTTCATGCAGCCATCTGATTTCATCCGCAAATGGGAAAAGTCCGAACTGAAGGAAAGTGCCGCGGCGCAATCCCATTTCGTGGACCTCTGCCATCTGCTGGACGTGCCCACCCCCACAGATGCCGACGCGGTGGGCGATACCTATTGCTTCGAGAAGGGCGCCACCAAATCCACCGGTGGCAATGGCTTTGCCGATGTGTGGAAGAAGGGCTGTTTCGGCTGGGAGTATAAGGGGCCCAAGGCCAATCTGGACGCCGCCCATGCCCAGCTTCAGCGCTATGCGGTGGCGCTGGAAAACCCGCCCCTGCTGATCGTTTCCGACACCAAGCGGATCATCATCCGCACCAACTGGACCAATTCGGTCAGCGAGACGCATACCGTTGAGCTGACCGACCTGCTGGACGCGGGCAAGCGCGACCTCTTGCGCCACTGTTTCCTCAGCCCCGAGGCGCTGAAACCGAAGAAGACGCGGGACGACCTGACGCGCGACGCCGCCGACCGGTTCACGGCGCTGGCCCACCGCCTGCGGGCGCGGGGGCATGGGCCGGAAGAGGTGGCGCATTTCGTCAACCGGCTCGTCTTCTGCATGTTTGCCGAGGATGTGGACCTTCTGCCCAACAAGCTGTTCCAGAAGGCGATGGAGCGCTCCCTGCGCGAGCCGGAACGGGCGCAGAAATACCTCTCAGACCTCTTCGCCGCGATGCAGACCGGGGGCGAGTTCGGCCTGGATGACATTCCCTGGTTCAATGGCGGCCTCTTTGATTCCGCCGACGCCCTGCCCCTGGAGCGGGAGGATGTGGAAGCCGCCGTGGCAGCGGCCAATCTCAACTGGGCCGATATTGACCCCTCCATCCTCGGCACGCTGTTCGAGCGGGGGCTCGACCCGTCCAAACGCTCCCAGCTTGGCGCGCATTATACCGACCGGGACAAGATCCTGATGATCGTCCGCCCCGTGATCATCGATCCGCTGGAGGCTGAGTGGGCGCAGGTGAAGGCGAAGATTGCCGAGGAGATGGAAAAGTCCCGCGCGGCAAAATCCCCCGGCGCGCAGACGCAGGCCTATAACCGGGCGGCGAAGGCGCACAGCGATTTCATCGAGATGCTGGCGAATTTCCGCGTGCTGGACCCGGCCTGCGGATCGGGCAACTTTCTCTATCTGTCGCTCAAGGCGCTGAAGGATATTGAACACAAAGCGAATGTGGAGGCTGAGGCGCTGGGCCTGCCGCGCGGCTTTCCGCGCGTGGGGCCCGAAGCGGTGAAGGGCATTGAAATCAATCCGTATGCCGCCGAGCTGGCGCGGGTCTCGATCTGGATCGGCGAAATCCAGTGGATGCGCGCCAATGGCTTTGAAGCCAGCCGCGACCCGATCCTGAAATCGCTGAATAATATTGAGTGCCGGGACGCGGTGCTGAACCCGGACGGCACGCGCGCGGAATGGCCCGAGGCGGACGTTGTGGTGGGTAACCCGCCGTTTCTTGGCGACAAGAAAATGAATGCAGAGCTTGGGGTGGACTATGTATTCAGTCTGAGGAAGGCTTGGGACATGGTGCCCGGCGGTGCTGACCTTGTTACCTATTGGTTCGCAAAAGCGTGGGAAATGATTGCGGCAGGAGAGGTAAGACGCGCTGGTTTTGTCGCGACAAATTCCGTTCGCGGCGGAGCAAGCCGACAAGTCCTGAAGCCGATCGTTGAGCACGGTCGAATTTTTGAAGCATGGAGCGACGAAGATTGGACAGTGGAAGGCGCTGCAGTCAGGGTCTCAATCGTGTGCTTTGATAACGAAGAAGAGTTGCTTTCACGATTAAACGGTCAAACGGCATCTGTTGTCTATTCTGATCTAACTGCCAGTGACAGCGGTACAGATTTGACCAAAGCAACGGCGCTTGTGCAAAATGCGGGTATAGCCGTTCAAGGACCGACAAAGGGAGGAAGCTTTGAAGTTTCCGGAGAGATCGCTCGCCAATGGCTGACAGCGCCCCTCAATCCCAATGGGAAGACAAACTCATATGTCCTTAAGCGTTGGTACAATGGGCAGGCAATAACTGATCGGTGGAAAGATCTATGGATAATAGATTTCGGACTTCAGCCTTTCTCAGAGGCGTGTTTATTTGAACAGCCGTTTCAGCACCTTCAAAGAGTAGTGCTTCCATCACGCCAGAAAACGCTAAGGCAACGTCGCAGAGAGTATTGGTGGCAGTTTAACGAACCCGCGCCTGGACTTCGCGAGAAAACAAAGCATCTCAAAAGAGTGCTTGTGACTCCAGAAGTCTCAAAGCACAGAATATTTCAGTTCATCGATTCAAGCTCTCTGCCTGACAAAAACCTAATCGCAATTACACGAGATGACGAAACAACTTTTGGAATTTTGCAAAGCTCCGTCCACGAAATTTGGTCACTTAGGATGGGAACTTCCTTAGAAGATCGGCCTAGGTATACTAGCTCGACGACCTTTCGCACCTTCCCCTTCCCCGAAGGTCTCACGCCCAATATTCCGGCGGCGGACTATGCGGATGATCCGCGCGCGCAGGCGATTGCGGCGGCGGCCGAGCGGCTGAACACCCTGCGCGAGAACTGGCTGAACCCGGCGGACCTTGTGACGCGCGTGCCCGAAGTGGTGCCCGGATACCCTGACCGTATCCTGCCCGTGGACGAGCGGGCCGCAGACCTCCTCAAGAAGCGCACGCTGACCAACCTCTATAATGAGCGCCCGGCCTGGCTGGATCATGCCCACCGCGATCTCGACCGGGCGGTGGCCGCCGCCTATGGCTGGGCGGCCGATTTCGAGGCGGGCCTCCTCACTGATGAGGAAATTCTCAAACGCCTGTTTGAGTTGAACCAGGCGCGGGCAGGCGCGCAGGGATAAGCCGGGCAGCGCACTTTCCCGGATGACAGGGACGAACGGCCAGCCTAGTTTGGTATATCTTTTGACCGGATATATCTGATGACCGCTTCCGAAACGCCGCTGCATCCGCTGACCGCTTTCCAGAGGGCCATGCTGATGCTGGGCACGATTGCCGTGGGCGCGGGCATGAGCATCAATTTCGTGGTGGTGACGCCGCTAACCCGCAAGGCGGGCCTGACAGAGATGGAAGTGGCGGCGGTGATGACCCTCTCCACCGTCCTCTTCGCAGTGACGATCCCGCTCTGGGGCCGGATTGCCGATCTTGCCGGGCGCAAGCGGGTGATGATCTTCTCCCTGTTTGCCACCGCGCTGACCAATATGGCCTTCCTCTTCGCGCTGGAGGCAGGGCTGGCCGGGATGATCACCGGCACCACGCTTTTCCTGACGCTGACATTCGTGCGGGCCTGGTTTGGCGTGCTGGCGCCCGGCCTTCAGCCTGCCGCAATGGCCGCAATGACGGACGCCACCACAACGGCAAACCGCGCGGCGGGCCTGGGCATGATCGGTGCGGCGATGGCCATCGGCTCCATCGTCGGTCCGGCCGGGGCTGCCGTGCTTGCGCCTTTCGGGGCGCTGGCCCCGCTCTGGGGCACGATCGTGTTCTGCGTGATCATTGGCATACTGATCAGCTTCACCCTGCCGAAGACGGTAAAGCGGCCCCGCAATGCGCCCCGCCCGCAGCCCCTGTCGCTGACCGACCGGCGGATGCGCCCGCATCTCATCTTCCTGCTGACCTATTTCGTGGCCATCGGCATCATGCAGCAGACCCTCGCCTGGTTCATCGAGGACCGCTACCGGCTGACTGAAACCATGGGCGAGGCCGCCGGGCAGGCCGCCGTGCTGTATACCGGCATCACCTTTGCCTGCTACGCGGTTGCCTCGCTGATCGTGCAGTTCGGCTATATCAACCGGGTGAGGCCCGACCCGCGCAAGGTGTTGCCGCTGGGGCTGGCGATGGTCTCTGCCGGCTATTTCGGGGCAGATGCCTTCCGGGAGCTTTATGTGGTCTATGCCTGTTTCCTGCTGGTGGGAACGGGCGCGGCGCTGGCCATTCCCTCCGCCAACGCGCTGGGCAGCCTCTCGGTCAGCCGTGAGGAACAGGGCGCCGCCGCCGCGCTGCTGGCGATTGCCCCGCCGGGCGGGTTCATCTTCGGGCCGATGATCGGCGCCTGGCTTTACGGCATTCACTATGCCCTGCCCCTGCTGGCGGCGGGAGGGCTGGTGGGCGCGCTGGCGATCTATGCGGCGCTGGTCACGGCGCGAAAGCCCCTCTCGCCAGGCTGATACCTGCCGCCGGGACAAGCGCGGCGGAAAAGGGTTTGGCAACCACCGGGCAGCGACATAGCCTGTGCCAGAAGAAGGCGGGGGAAAACCACAACATGGCAGATACCGAAACGCCGCTGCATCCGCTGACGGCCTTCCAGAGGGGCATGCTGATGCTGGCGACCATTGCCATGGGCGCGGGCATGAGCATCAATTTCGTGGTGGTGGCCCCGCTGACACGCAAGGCGGGCCTGGGTGAAGTGGAGGTGGCAGCCATCCTCACCCTCTCCACCCTCCTCTATGCCGTGATGATCCCGCGCTGGGGCCGCATTGCAGACAGGGTGGGCCGCAAGCGGGTGATGGTGTTCTCCCTCATCGCCATGGGCGTCACCAACATGGCCTTCCTGTTCACGCTGGAAGCGGGCCTCGCCGGCGTGATCACCGGCACATCCCTGATGCTGACGCTGATCTTCGTGCGCCTCTGGTTTGGCCTGCTGACGCCGGGCCTGCAGCCAGCCTCCATGGCGGCGATGACGGACGCGACCACGCCCCTGAACCGCGCGGCGGGCCTCGGCATGCTGGGCGCGGGCATGAGCATCGGCTCGATCCTCGGGCCTGCGGGCGCCGCCGCGCTGGCCCCCTTCGGCGCGCTTGCCCCGCTCTGGGGCACAATCGTGTTCTGTATCCTGATCGGTATCGTTCTGGGCTTCTCCCTGCCCCGCACGGTGAAGCGGCCCCGGAATGCGGCTCGCCCCAAACCGCTGTCGATGATGGATGCGCGCGTGCGCCCGCACCTTCTGTTCCTGCTATCCTATTTCATCGGTGTCGGGATGGTTCAACAGACGCTCGGCTGGTTCATCGAGGACCGCTATGCCCTCGCCGGAGACGATCCGGCGGCGGTGGGACAGACAGCGGTGCTTTATACCGGGATCGTGTTTTCCTGCATGGCGGTGGCCACGATTGGGGTTCAGTTCGGCTATATCTCACGGCGCAGGCCCGATCCGCGCAAGGTGCTGTGGGTTGGCCTTGCCCTGGTGGCGGTGGGCTATATCGCAGCGGATGTGTTCCACGCCTTCCCTGTTCTCTGTGCGGCGTTTCTGCTGATCGGGGCAGGCTCGGCCCTCGCCATCCCGTCGGCCAATGCGCTGGGCAGCCTGTCGGTCAGCCGGGAGGAACAGGGCGCGGCCGCCGCGCTGATGTCCGCCGCGCCGCCGGCAGGGTTCATCTTCGGGCCGCTGATCGGCGCGGGGCTTTATCAGCTCAACCACGCCCTGCCGCTGATTGCGTCTGCCGTGCTGGTCGGCTCACTGGCGGTTTATGCGATGCTGGTCACGGCGCGCCGCCCGCTGGCGCAGGATTAGCGCGCGAACGGCGCCGCGCAGGCACTGCCCCGCGCCGGAGAACCAAAGACCGCCGGAGACAGCTTCAGCGCGTCGCTATCCAGCTCCACCTTGCCCGAGAAGCTGGCGTCTGACGGAATGTGATTGCCACCATCGGGCGTGAGCGTCAGCGTGCCGTCTTCGAAGGTGTAGGTGCCCCAGTAATCCTTGTAGACCTCAAAGGGGGTCCAGGTGAGCGCGAAGGTGCCGTCCGGATGGAAGATCAGTTCCCTGACGGGCTCTGCGCCTGCCTGCGCGCAGGCTTCTTCGGACTGCGCCCACTTGCCCACCAGCGGCTGGGCCTCTGCCAGATAGACGAGGATGCGGCCCGAAAGACGCGCCTGCCCCACCTTGCCTTCCACCTGCACGGCGGCGCCGGGGGCGGCGTCCGCGTTGATCTTCACGGTGCGCCCATCCGCCTCCAGCGTGGCGGGGCCGGCAATGGCCACCCCTTCCAGACAGGTTGCTGGAACAGGCTCCATCACGCCGGGCTGCGGCGTGAACCAGGGTCTCAGCACAAGGCTGGCGCCGGGCGGCAGGGCGGGCGGTTCCATCCAGAAGAGGAAGCCGCCAAAGCTGGCTGGGGGCTCGCACGAAACCGTCTCGGCTGCGGGCAGCTTTCCGGTGACGGCATCGGGCAACGGCCCACGCTCCTCCGGCGGGTTAGCGCAGGCGGCCAGAAACAGAACGGTGAGACAGAGACCAGATTTCTTCATGGAACCCCTCGTGGAACGACCAACGCGCAATCAGGTGTAAGGGTTCCTTCGGGTGATTTGCCCGAGGCTGTCTATAACGGCGTGAGGATTTGCGGCGGGATATTTGAGAAATGCGCCCGGATCAGCCTCGCAGGCCGGTCCGGGCTGATGGAACGATCACATCGCGCTGATGCCGCCATCGACTTTCAGTTCCGCGCCGGTAACCAGCTTGGACTCGTCAGAAGCCAGATAGAGCACGGCATAGGCGATGTCGTCAGGCTCCCCCACCTTGCCGAGCGGCACCTGGCGGGCGAGCTTTTCAAGCCCCTTCTCCTCGCCGAACATCTCCTTGATGCCATCCAGGATCGGCGTGTTGATGAATACGGGGTGCACGGAGTTGCAGCGGATCTGGCCGCCGGTCTTGGCCAGGTGCAGCGCGATGGATTTGGAGATGTGGCGCACCGCCGCCTTGGCCGTGTTGTAGGACACGTAATTGGCGCTGGCGATGATGCCGGCGATGGACGAGATGTTGACGATGGAGCCAAGCCCGTGGGCGCGCATCAGCGGGATGGAGTATTTGCAGCCCAGGAAAATGGAATCCACGTCCACCGCCTGCACCTTCTTGAAGCGCTCATAGGTCTCGTCCTCGACCGAGCCGAGCCCGCCGATGCCGGCATTGTTGACGAGGATGTTGAGGCCGCCCATCGCGTCATGCGCTTTCTGGGCGATGTCTTTCCACTGTTCCTCGCTGGTCACGTCATGCTGGAAGGCAAAGGCCGTGCCCGCGCCATGGGCTTCGTTGATCGAGGCGGCAACCCTGGCGGCGCCCTCGCCGTTGATGTCGGTCACCGTCACCTTGGCGCCCTCGCGGGCGAACATGCGCGCGGTTGCCTCGCCGAGGCCCTGCGCCCCGCCGGTGATGAGTGCCATTTTTCCTGCAACGCGGCCCATGGAAATTCCTCCTGATTTTTGCTGGTTCCAGCCCTAGCAGCCCGCTTCCCCGCTCGCCAAGCCCGGCCTTTGCCAGATCGGTGAAATTTCAAACGATCCGTTCAGCGGGGGCTTACCTTACCCATGATAAGCAGGCCCAATGCCACGGCGCCTCATTTCCCTTCTGCTGACCGCGCTCGCCATCGCCTTTGCGTTCGGCGCGATGACGGCGGTACGCTGGCCCTCCATCGTGATGGTGATGGGCTGGATCGTGACCGATGATGTCGCCGGCGGCCTCAATGCCGTCGACTGGCGCAAGCTGGGGATCGCCCATGGCGGGGCGTATCTCTTGGCCGCTGTCTGCTATTATGCCGCTGCCGCCACGATTGCCGCGCGCAAGCCGGGCGCCGTGCTCTGGTACATCATGGGCATGGCCGCCTCTATCCCGACGATCTTTCTGGTGCATTTCGATCCCGAATGGTGGCTGAACCCCAGCGCGGGCGAAGGCGCGATGGCGGGTCTGGCGGCTGCGGCTGCGCTGCTGCTGATCGCGGTGTGGGAGCTGCGCTATCGTTCGCCGGAAGAACTTGCCGAGGAGCGTGAGATGCTGGAAGCAGCGCCTGCGCCGGTGGTTTATCAGGCCGCGCCAGTGGTGGCCGCGCCCCCGCGCAAACGCCCGCCGGTGTTCGTCGCCGATGTGGTCGTGCAGCGCCAGCGGGCGATGTTCATCGCCCAGGCCCGCCGCAAGAAACTCCGCCGCGCCGAAGCCATCGCCCGGCGCCGGGGCCAGCTCGACCTTGACGAGGAAGACGAGGGCTAGACGCCGGCGGCGCCGGGATGCCCGTTGCAGTTCCGCCCGCTTCGCCCTACCCTCGCCGGTAATGATATGCCGGTGGGGAGGCAAGACATGCTGACAATTCGCCGTATTGCGGGCCTCGGGCTGGCGGCTGTTTCCGGCTGGCTGCTGTGGCAGGGGCTGGAGGGGGTGCTGATGATGACCTCGCGCGGCAGCCCACTGGCCCAGGCGATTGACCTCCTCAATGGCTGGCGCTTCGTGGCCGCGGGCATCGCCATCCTCGGCGGCCTGCTGGCGGCGGCAAATGTGCGCTTCGGCGCGGTGGTCGCGCTGATCGGCACCGTGCTGTTTACCGCCCTTGCGGCCGCCTTTGTGCTGGCCGGGGCAGATGCCAGCATCTGGCTGGATGAAGTTCTTGGCGCGGCCGCAATGATCGTGCTGACGGGCATTCTTCTGTTTATACGCAGAAGCTAGGTCCAGTTTTCGGCCTTTGCAGATTGATTTCGGGACGAGAATGCATAGGTTGGCGCCAGATTCGGACCAGCCTTCTCAAAGGAATATTTTCCCATGGCAGAGACCTATGACGTCGTCATCATCGGTGGCGGACCTGGCGGCTACAATTGCGCCATCCGCGCCGGCCAGCTTGGCCTCAAGGTCGCCTGCATCGAGATGCGCGGCACCCTTGGCGGCACCTGCCTGAATGTCGGCTGCATTCCGTCCAAGGCGCTGCTGCACGCCTCCCACCTTTTCAGCGCGGCGCAGAACGAGTTTGCCAGCCTCGGCATCAAGACCGGCAAGGTCGAACTCGACCTGACGCAGATGATGGCGCAGAAATCCGACGCTGTGGACGGCCTGACCAAAGGCATCGAATTCCTGTTCAAGAAAAACAAGGTCGATTACGTCAAGGGCAAGGGCAAGATCCTCAGCAAAGGCAAGGTCGAGGTGACCGATGCCGATGGCAAGAAACAGGTTCTCGAAACAAAGAACATCGTCATCGCGACCGGCTCTGAGCCCGCCACCCTGCCCGGCATCGAGATCGACGAAGAGCGCGTTGTTTCCAACACCGGCGCGCTGAGCCTCAAGGCCGTGCCGAAGAAACTCGTGCTGATCGGCGCGGGCGTGATTGGCCTCGAAATGGGCTCTGTCTGGGCGCGGCTCGGCTCGGAAGTGACCGTGGTGGAGTATCTCGACCGCATCCTGCCGCCCGCTGACGCCGAAGTCGCCAAGGAAGCCGAGCGCACCTTCAAGAAGCAGGGCCTCTCCTTCAAGCTGGGCACCAAGGTGACCGGCATCGAGAAGACCAAGACCAAGCTGAAAGTGGCCGTGGAGCCCGCCAAGGGCGGCGCAGGCGAAACGCTGGACGCTGACATCGTGATCGTTGCCATCGGCCGCAAGCCGTACACGGAAGGCCTCGGCCTTGAGAATGTCGGCGGCAAGACCGACAAGCGCGGCGTGATCGAAGTGACCGATCATTTCAAGGTGGCCGATGGCGTGTGGGCAGTGGGCGACTGTATCCCCGGCCCGATGCTGGCCCACAAGGCCGAGGATGATGGCACCGCCGTGGCCGAGTTGATCGCGGGCAAGGCCGGCCATGTGAACTATGATCTCGTGCCGAGCGTCGTCTATACGAGCCCGGAAATCGCCTGGGTCGGCAAGAATGAGGAAGAACTCAAAGCCGCCGGCATCGACTACAAGAAGGGCAAGTTCCCCTTCATGGCAAACTCCCGTGCCCGGACAAACCATGAGACCGTTGGTTTTGTGAAGATTCTTGCCGAAAAAGGCACCGACCGCATCCTCGGCGCGCACATGATTGGTGTGGGCGTGGGCGAGATGATTGCCGAGATTTGCGTGGCAATGGAGTTCGGCGCAGCCTCTGAAGACATTGCCCGCACCAGCCACGCCCACCCGACGCTGTCGGAAGCTGTCCGCCAGGCGGCAATGGGCGTCGAAGGCTGGACGATGCAGATGTAACCTGCCCTTGCCCCGGCGGCAGGGGCGCGTCCCGGCCGCCGGAGCAGCGCATGGCAGATGTGCGCAGCTGTGTTTTACCGCGCTTGCCGCTGGACGCAGCGTGTCCAGCCTCTTACTTTGGCGGCCATGTATACTCACTTCGGAGCCGGATGGATGATCAGGCCGCTGGAAACAGCGGACATCCCCGAATGCCGTGACATCTTCACGGATTGCCTGACGGATATGCCTTGGCGGGAGCGCCACCGGGGGCAGCATCTGGCGTTGCGCCGGGCGCTGGAAACCCAGCCAGCCTGGGTAGCCGAGGAGCCCAATGCGGGTGTGATCGGCTTTCTGACACTGCAGGTGCCGACAGATTATGTGGACCATTTGTTCGTGGACCGCGACTGGCGCTTTTGCGGGGTGGCCCGCGGCCTCCTGGAAGTGGCACGGATCGAGGCGACCGGCGCGCTGAGCCTGGACGTGGATTCTGAAAACATGACCGCCCGCCGCGCCTATGAGGCGCTTGGCTGGCAGGTTGTGGCGAGCACCGGCGGAGCCGGACGGGCGCGCCAGATGCGCCTTGTCGGCCCCTGAGGGGATGACACCCACCACCCCGGATACGGTCTATGCCGCGCCTGCCGAATGGGTAGCGCGGGGGGCAGGCGCGCAGGGCAACCTGTTCCTCACCGGCCGCGCAGGCACCGGCAAGACCACCCTCCTGCGCAAATTCCTGGCCGAAGCAGGCGACAAGGCTGTCGTATTGGCGCCCACAGGCGTCGCCGCGATGAATGCCGGCGGGCAGACGATCCATTCCTTCTTCAAGCTGCCCCCCCGCCTTGTGGAGCCGCAGGATGTACGGCGCCTGCCGAATGCCCGCGTGGTGCGCGCGGTGGACACGGTGGTGATCGACGAAATCTCGATGGTGCGGGCCGATATGTTGGACGCCATCGACCGCAGCCTGAAGCTCAATCGCGGATCGAAACGGCCCTTTGGCGGGGCACGGATGATCCTGTCAGGCGACCTGCATCAGTTGCCCCCGGTTGTTTCCGCCGATGAAGGACCGATCCTGGCAGACCGGTTTGGCGGCTCATATTTCTTCAACGCCCCCGCCTTTCGTGAGGCAGAGTTTTCACTGCTGGCGCTGAAACATGTGTTCCGGCAGGCCGAGCCGCGCTTTCTGGCGCTGCTGGGCGCGTTGCGGACGGGGCGCGTGACGCCGGCCGATGAGGCGGTGCTGCAGCGGCTCGTCTCCGGACGCAGCGCCGCCGAAGCGTCTGATACGCATGTTGTTCTGACCCCGAACAATGCCAATGCCTTCCGCATCAATCAGAGCCGCCTGGCGAGCCTGAAGGGCGAACGCAAGGTGTTCCCCGCCACCGTACAGGGCCAGTTTGACGAGAAGAGCTATCCCACCGAACTCGATCTGGAACTGCGCGTGGGCGCGCGGGTGATGATGATCCGCAACGATCCCGAAGGGCGCTGGGTGAACGGCACGCTGGCCTATGTGGCAGGGTTTGGCTCGCGCTCCGTCATCGTGGAGATCGACGGGCGGGCCTATGAGATCGACCCTGTGGCGTGGGAGAAATACCGCTACGATTTCGAGATGGACACCAAGAAGGTGAAGCGGGAAGTTGTCGGCACGTTCAAGCAGATGCCGCTGCGGCTCGCCTATGCCGTGACCATCCACAAGGCGCAGGGCCTCACCCTGGACAAGGTGTTCATCGACTTTGATTCCGGAATGTTCGCCCACGGACAGGCCTATGTGGCCTTCTCCCGCGCGCGCACGCTGGAAGGGCTGGAAATTTCCCGGCCGCTGCGCCCGTGTGACCTGGTGCTGGACCGGGAAGCCTTTGCCTTCGGCGAACTCGACAAGATCGACGAGACCCCCGCCTATCTCCTGGCAAAGTTCCGCAAGGATGAAGGCGCGCTGCTGTAAGCCCGGCCCGCCTCAGGCGAGGCGGCGGATCTCTTCGGAAAGCTGGCGTTCCTGATCGGTGACGATCTTTTCCAGAACGCGCACCCGGTCTTTCAGCTTATCGACATCGGCGCGCATGGCAGCGAGTTCGGACTGGCTTGCCATATCTGCCGGCGCATGGGCGCGGGCCTTGATCCAGGTGTTCAGGATACCGGCGCCGACGCTGATCGCGACGATGGCAACAACCATGCTAAACGGGTCCATAGGGCGCCTCCTCTATGCGCAGATTGGGTAGGTATAACGTGGGACGGACGCCCCGGCCAGTCTCGGCGCCGGGATCAATCCGGGGATCAGCCCAGGCCATCAATGTCCCGGCGCAGGCGCCAGTCCCGATCGGTGATGATCTGCTCCAGCGTGCGGACGCGGGCGTTGAGCCGCTCAATGTCTCCCTCGCGCGGGTCGGGACGGGTCTGCGCCGCGCGCCGGGCGCCGGAGCGAAACGCCAGCCAGAAAACCAGCGCGCCGATGAAGAAGTAAAAAGCAGCAGCCATGAGCACTCCCTCCTTATTGATATTCAATATGTGGGGAGGATGACCCGCCGTTCAAGAAAAATTGATCGCGGCGAGCCGGTTTTTTTGATCAGGAATTTTTGCCGCGCTTCAGCGCCCGGTAGAGCCGAAGCCGCCTGCCCCGCGCGCGGTCTCGCCGAGCTGATCCACCTGCGACCAGGCAAGGCGCGTGACCGGGGCCAGCACGAGTTGGGCAATGCGTTCGCCGCGCTGGATGGTGAAGGGCTCGGCGCCGAGATTGATCAGGATCACCTTGATCTCGCCGCGATAGTCGGAGTCGATCGTGCCGGGCGTGTTGAGGCAGGTGAGGCCATGCTTGGCAGCCAAGCCCGAGCGCGGGCGGACCTGGATCTCATAGCCTTCGGGGATCGCCACCGAGAGCCCTGTGGGCACCATGGCGCGCTGGCCGGGGGCGAGCACCACCGGCTCACGGTCCGGCACGGCGGCGCGCACATCCATCCCGGCAGAGCCCGCCGTCTCGTAAGCAGGAAGATCAAGCCCGGCAAAATGGGGCAGCGGCAAAACTTGAACGGTCACATCAGTCATGGCCCGAGGCGTGGGGAGACTCTGGCGAGGAGTCAAGATCACCGCCACCACACGAAATTAGATACAGCTATTAAAAATCGCGCAGCTAGCGACAATGCCAAATATGATTCCTGGTCCGATCAGTGTTGGACAGGTTAGAAGACAAATGGCGACGGCTTTCAAAGGAAAACGGGCGAAGCAACCAGCCAGGCTAAGCAGCCAAATCACGCCCAAGGGCCCTGCTACGATCACAACAAATTCAGTCGGCAGACGCGTAAGTCCAAGCCACCATTGCAATTGTAGTCCGCCAGAAATCAGGCCGCTAAGCAAAGCAACGAGTAGCCACACAGCCCTTAAGTTTGTGATTGATCGGTCACTCATAAAAAAGAAAGTACCAGTTCTTCGGGCCAGGGGGAAGGGTCTACTCCTTCGCCAGACTCAGGCCGTCTCTATCCCTACCCAAGGCCTCAGAGACCTTTTGAGCAAGGCGCGCGCTGACCTCTTCCTTGGCCATGCGGGGCCAGCGGTCGATGCCGTCTTTTGTGATCAGGGCGATCTCGTTTTCGAGGCCGCCCATGACATCGCCGGAGACATCATTGGCCACGATCCAGTCGCAGCCCTTGCGGGCGAGCTTTTCCCGGGCATGGTCCTCAACCTCATGCGTCTCGGCAGCAAAGCCGATGACGAGGGCGGGGCGTTTCTTCTTCTTGTGGCTGATCGTGCGCAGGATGTCCGGGTTTTCGGCAAGCTCGATGGTGGGGGTCTTGCCCTCCCCTTTGAGCTTCAGCTTCTTGTCTGCCGCTTTGACCGGGCGCCAGTCCGCCACGGCGGCGACGGAGACGAAGATGTCCGCCGGCAGAGCATCCTCGCAGGCTTTCAGCATCTCGCGGGCTGTTTCGACCTTGACGAGGGTGACGCCCTCAGGCGCGGGAAGCGAGACCGGGCCAGAGACAAGCGTGACGCGGGCGCCTTCAGCGGCGAGCGCGGCGGCGATGGCATAGCCCTGCTTGCCGGAGGAATGGTTGGAAATGTAGCGCACGGGGTCCAGCGGCTCCCGCGTCGGGCCGGCAGTGACGAGGGCATGGCGGCCCGCGAGACGTTTTGACCGGGGGCGGAGCATCGCTTCGATTTCTGCAACAATGCGGGGAACATCCGGCAGGCGGCCAGGGCCGAACTCGCCGCAGGCCATCGGGCCGACATCGGGCTCCATCACGGTGACGCCATCGGCGCGCAACTGGGCGATGTTGCGCTGGGTGGCGCCATGCTGCCACATGCGCACATTCATGGCGGGCACCATCAGCACGGGCTTGTCAGTCGCCAGCAGCGCGGTGGAGGCAAGGTCGTTTGCGTGGCCGTGAACAGCCTTGGCCATCAGATCGGCTGTCGCCGGGCAGACGACGAGCAGGTCTGCCGAGCGGGAAAGCTCGATATGGCCCATTTCGGTTTCGTCGGTGAGGCTGAAGAGTTCGGTGTAGACCTTTTCACCGGAGAGGGCGGCCACGGAAAGCGGCGTGACAAACTCTGTGCCCGCCTTCGTCAGGATCACGCGCGCACCAATGCCGCGCCGCCCAAGCTCGCGGATCAGCTCAAGGCTTTTATAGGCGGCAATGCCGCCGCCGATGACGAGAAGGATGCGTTTGGCGCTCATATGTCCGCTATATCGGGTGTGGCCTGCACTATTCCTAGCGCAAAAACCTTGCCGGGCCCCCATCAAATCCCTGCGAATGCGCGGCCCGTCTCAACTTTCCGGCAAGGTTTGGCCCCGGCTCAGGGGACGCGGATGATGCGGGCCTGGCTCGATCCGGAGAAGCCGCTGCGGTCCGCCACCTTGATGACGGCGCTCTGCTGAGCCGAGGCCCCTTCCCGGCGTCGGATCACCACCGTGGTGGCCATCGGCTCTCCGGGGCGAGCGACATGGATGACTTCACGCGCGGGGCCGGCCTCGGCGCAGGGGCCGGTAATGATGATCACGCCCCCTTTGGTCATCTCTGACAAGTCCAGTTGGACTGCCTTGCTGCAATTGCCGCCGGCGAGCGGCTGGGAAAGCGCTGGCAGAGCCAGGGCGCAGGCAGCGGCGAGAAGAATTGCGAGCTTCATGGGTCCGGCTCCCTTCTGGTGGCGGAACCGGAAAGGTAACCGAAGTCTTAACAGCGCGAAGCGGTTACCCCTGAGGCGGGAACCTCATGAGGGCCGTGGCGCCGCAGCCGCGAGAAATTCGCCTGACCTCAAGCCTGCCGCGGTTTCATCTGGGCGAGGAAAGCCAGCGCCTCGGCAGAATGCCCTTCCCCAGTCGCCTTCTTCGGCAGGTTTTCGCAGAACTCCACAAAGGGAAGTTTCGATTCGATGCCAAACTGTTCTTCGAGCACAGCCGCTTCGGGATGGTCGAGGCTGCCGATGGTGACATATTGGGAGGCGCCTTCCCAATCATAGAGGAAACCCAGAGGGGTGCCGCAGTCCGGGCAGAAGGCGCGGGCGGCGAGATTGGAACTCCAGAACACCGGCGGCGGCGCGCCGATCCAGCGGAACTGGTCTTTCGGTGCTCCGACCAAGGCGGCGAAGAGGCCGCCCGTGGCGCGCTGGCACATGCGACAATGGCAGACATGCCCTCCCCTCAGCACATCCATCTCGTAACGGTGTTTTCCGCACTGACAGCCGCCGGTGTAAGCCATGGCCTGATCCTCCTCGGGCAGAAGAATGCGCGACGGATACCCCGCAGACAAGAGGCGTTAGCTGACCCGCTGGATGACCCAGGCGACAATACCCGAGAGGCCGAGGATCAGCCCGAACCAGCCCCACCAGGGGGCAAAGCGCTCGCGCGGGGGCGGGGCGGCGGGCTCCGCGTCAAGGCTTCTCTCGAACCGGTCCATCACCTCGGGCAGGCGTTTGAGGCGGTTTGTCACCTCACGGACATTTTCCGAAATGAGGCGGGCAGCGCCTTCCGGTCCGAAATTCCGGCGCATCCAGGCCTCGATCACGGGCTCGGACGCATTCCAGATATTGTGGGAAGGATCAATCGTGCGCGCGACGCCTTCGACCTGAACCATGGTTTTCTGCAGGAGAACCAGTTCTGGGCGAAGGGCCATGCCGAATGTGTGGGTATAGTCGAACAACTGGAGCAGCACGCGGCCCATCGAGACCTCCTCGGCGGGGCGGCCGAAGAGCGGCTCTCCGATCGAGCGCAGGGCCTGGGCAAAGTCGCCGACAGACTGGTTTGGCGGCACATAGCCGGCCTCGAAATGCACCTCTGCGATGCGTACATAATCCCGCTTCAGGAAGCCCCATAGAATCTCGGCAAGGAACCGGCGCTCGATCGTCCCGATACGGCCGATGATGCCGAAATCGACAAGCGCAATCTTCCCATCGGGCGTGAGGATCGCGTTGCCTTCATGCATGTCGGCATGGAAGACGCCGTAATTGATGGCACTGGCGAGGAAGCCCTGGGTGATGTCATTGGCGAGTTTTCTGCGGTCAATGCCGGGCTGATCGAGCACGCCGGGCGTCGTCAGCGGGGTGCCCTCAATCCATTCAGCGGTCATCACACGCTTGCCGGTCCGCTCCCAGTCCACCTTCGGCACACGGAAGAAACCGGTCTTGCTGTAGACCTCCCGCATCTCGTCGGCGCCGCCCGCTTCCAGGCGCAAATCGGTCTCGCGCAGCATGGCGCTGGCGATGGTCTCGGTGAAGGCAACCGGCTTGAGGCGGCGGCTTTCGCTGGAGACGCCCTCAAGGGTGCGCGCGGCGCGGCGCATGGCAGAAAGCTCCAGCATAAGCTGGCGCTCTATCCCTGGACGGAGGATTTTTACCGCGCGGTCTCCATCCGGCATTGGCATCCGGTGGACCTGCGCCAGCGAGGCGGCCGCGACAGGCTCTGAAAGATTAGGGAAAAGGCGCAGGGCTTCTTCGGCGCCAAATTCGGCGGCCAGCGCCGCGCGAGCCTGTTTCATGGAGAATGGTGGCAGCTTGTCCTTCAGACGGGCGAGATCTCCGGCCACTTCGGAGCCGAACACATCCGGCCGTGTGGCAAGGAACTGGCCGAGTTTGATATAGGCCGGACCCAGACGTTCCAGCGCATAGGCAAGGCGCTCGCCCGGCCGCCCCTTGGCGCCGCCGCCGATGATACGCAGGAAGCCACCGGCAATGCGCGCAGGCAGCGGCAGGCGGGACTGATACTCACCGGGAAGCACCACATCATGGCGCGCCAGCGATGTGCCCGCACGGATCAGCCGGCGATAATCGGAAAACATGCCCATCAGAGAGCGCCCTGCCCTTTGGAACCAATCGCGCGGCGTGTGCGTTGTTGGCTTGCCTGCATCTTCAGGAGACGGAGAAAAAGCATGTCTGCATCCCCCTCATCCAACAAGTTTCTGTATTTTATTGTCGGCCTTCTGGTGGCCGGCGCCATTGGCTTCGGCATCTACTATTTCACCGAAGGCCCCGGCGGCGAAGACAAGCTGGAAATCTCCATCGGAGAGGATGGGATCGATATTGACGGCAACTGATACTGCCTGACCAGACGCCGGCCGCATCAGACCGCCCAGCCAAAATGCAGGGCGGCGATGCCGCCGGAATAATTCGTGACGGACACCTGGCCAAACCCTGCGCCTTCGATCTCTGACCTGAATGTCTGCTGATCTGGGAATTTGCGGATAGATTCGATCAGATACTGATAGCTGTCGCGGTCTCCCGCCACGAGTTCGCCCAGGCGCGGGATGACGGCAAAACTGTAACGATCATACGCTTCCTGAAGGATCGGCGCGGTCATGTGGCTGAATTCCAGAACCGCGAGGCGCCCGCCCGTTTTCAGTACACGGCGGAATTCCCGCAATCCTGCCACCCTGTCTGCAAAATTGCGGATGCCGAAAGAGACAGTGACGGCATCGAAGGTCTTGTCCGGATAAGGCAGGTTCTGGCCATCCGCGCAGACCCAGCTTAGCCGATCGCCCCAATGGGCATTGTCAGCGCGCGCCTTGCCCGCTTCGAGCATCGCATCATTGATATCGGAAACGATGGCGGTAGCCGGCCTTGTATCGCCGCGCCGCTTGCCGGCCTTGTCGGCCAGGGCGAGGAAGGCGCGGGCAAGCTCGCCGGTGCCGCCGGCAACATCCAGATGACGCTCGCCGGGCTGCGGGTTGAGGCGGTTCATCGCGTCATGCTTCCAGAGGCGGTGGACCCCGGCGCTCATCAGATCGTTCATCAGGTCATAGCGGGACGCGACCGAGCGGAAGACCCCCTTCACGCGGGCGACCTTCTCGGTTTCCGTCACATCTTCGAAGCCGAAGGAGACGATGCGTTCTTTGCTGTCCTGGCCGGTCATGGGAACCTATCTTACCTGCGAATGCCTTAGCGTATATGCGATAAAGATGCCTGAATTACCTGAAGTCGAGACAGTTCGCCGCGGATTGGCCCCCGTCATGGAGGGCCGGCGTATCCTGAAGCTGGAGCAGAGGCGGGCAGACCTGCGTTTTCCCCTGCCCGAACGCTTCGTCGAAAGGGTGGCCGGGGCGCGGATCGACCGGCTCGCCCGGCAGGCGAAGTTTCTGGCGGCGCACCTCTCCAATGGCGAGGTGCTGGTGATGCATCTGGGCATGACGGGGCGGTTTACCATTGGCGGCCAGATGCCGGGCGAGTTCCACCACGCCGCCGGCGGGATCAGCGCGCATGACCATGTTGTCTTCCATATGGAGGGGGGCGAGACGGTTACCTATAACGACCCGCGCCGGTTTGGCTTCATGGAACTCTGGCCAGCCGCAACTTTCCCGGCATACCCACGGTTAATGGCGATGGGCCCCGAGCCGCTCTCCAACCGCTTTTCCCCCGCCTATCTGGACGAGGCGCTGCGCGGCAAGGCCGCGCCGATCAAGGCCGCGCTGCTGGACCAGAAGGTGATTGCGGGCCTGGGCAATATCTATGTCTGCGAGGCCCTGTTCCGGGCGGGCATCTCACCCAAGCGCCTGTCGAAGACCATTCCCGGCCAGCGGGCCGCGCGGCTGGCCCCGGCGATCAATGCGGTGATTGCCGAGGCGATCGAGGCGGGGGGATCGTCGATTTCCGACTTTGCCGCCACCGATGGCGCGCTCGGCTATTTCCAGCACCGGTTTGATGTCTATGACCGCGAGGGCCAGCCGTGCAAAACCTGCGGCAGCGAGATCAAACGGATCGTTCAGTCGGGGCGGTCCACCTTCTATTGCCCGAGCTGTCAGCGGTAGGGCGCCAGCCCCATCTTCTTCAGCGGCGCGCCAAAGCCGCCTGCAACCAGCCCGGCCAGCACAGAGGGCGCAGGCCAAAGACGCAGCAGCGGCGCGGCCAGGCGGTCGCGCAGCCAGGGCGTCACCATGCCATCTGACTGATAGACCGGGGTGAACGCCCAGGTCATCAGTTGGTAGAGCCGGACATGGCCAGCGCGGATTTTCAGGAACCGGCGCAGAGCGGCGGCGATACGCGCCTCTCCGTGCAGCGCATGAGCGAGACCATAAGCGTCCAGCAGCGCCATGTTGGCCCCCTGCCCCAGCTGCGGGCTGGCGGCGTGCCAGGCGTCGCCGATATGTACGAGCCGGCCTTCCACCGGCGCGCGGTGGGTGCGGTGGCGATAGCGGGCGAAGGTGAGCTGCTCATGATCCGTAATCTGATGGAGCAGCGCCTCGGTTTCCGGCCATAAATGGCAGGCGGCGTCTTTCCAATGGCTGAGCGGGGCGGCGCGGAAAGCGTCATATTGATCGGCGCGGATCGACCAGAAATAGGTTAGGCTCTCAGGGGCATCGGGGGAGCCCCGGCCAGAGGGCATCACGCCGGCCATCTTGCGGGCGGCTTCATAACGCTGCTCCAGCGCGGCCCGGTCAAAAGGGCCGCCCTCTGGCCAGGGCAGGGTTGCCCAGAGGGCGCCATAGGCGAGTTCCTTCCGGGGCGCAGCAGAAAGCGGGGAACGCACCCCCAGCGCGTCAATCACCAGATCATATGGCCCGTGCCGGCCTCCGGCCGCGTCCGTGAGCGTCCCCTCCGCCCGGCCGGCAGACAGGATGCGCGTTCCCGGCACAAGACGCGCGCCCGCAGCATGGGCCGCTTCCTGCAGGAGGCTGAACAGCACAGCGCGCTGGATGCCAAGGCCGCAAAGCCCCACGCGCAGAGCGGGGTAGCGCACATCCAGCACGGCCCGGCCTGTATCCACCGAAATGCCATGCAGGCGCGCAATCGGGCTGCCCAGAGCCTCAGCCCTCTCCCGAAGGCCCAGGGCGCCCAGCACGGCAAGCCCGGTCTCCTGCAGCATCAGGCCCGAGCCGACCGGCCCGGCCGCCTCGAACTGATCAAACAGGGTAACCCTGTGCCCTTCCCGCGCCAGTAAGGCCGCCGCCGCCAAACCGCCAATCCCGGCGCCCGCAATACCTATGCTGAACTGCTGCGCCATCATCAGGCCAGACGCCCCCTCTGCCAGACTTGAGCTTCTGTTGACGCCGCGCACGGCGCATTGGCAAGAGGCGGCAAGGCCCTAACGGGGCAAGCGCGTATCCCTGGCATAGAATTCCATGAGTATCGGCTGGCCTTCATTTGCCCCCGTCAGCAGCAGCACATTGCGCTTGCGGTCAATCTGCATACGGAATTGGGAGAGATAGTCTATGCCAAGCAGCATCAAGGGTTCCTGCTGCAACCCCAGATCCTCGAAAAGCGCGGGATCTGCAACGATCACGTCCATCTTGCGGAAGGTATAATACCCCACCGAAATCTGGCGTGCGGTGGCCACATGCGCCAGGAGTTTTCCGCCAGTGGCGCCTTGCAGAAGCTGGGTCTTCTCTTCATTGCGCGGAACGCCAGCAGCGCGCGCAAAGGCCGAATTCATGAGGCTGACGGGGGATCCGGTATCGACCAGTGCCTTGCCCTTGACGCCGTTGATCCTGATCTCGGCGAAATAGAGACCATCAACTTCCGTCAGCGCACTGCGCGCCGGAGCCACCGTGCCGACACGCTTTGGCCTTCCGTTATAGGCCGAGAACCGGCCTGCCGGAAAATCGAACTCAATCACATCCCCGCCAAAGGCAGTCGCAGGTATGACAAGCGGCCCGCCGGGCATCGCCTCCCGGTCATTATAGGCGGCGGTTACCTGTTGCAGGCTGACAGAACCGGCACGCACCTGCGGGATCTTGACCTGACCATACTCCCGCGCGCCCAGAAGCCCGAACACCGAGACGCGATCCGCATCGTCAGATGGCCCCAAAATGCCCGCAGCCGCCGCGGCCCGGCTATCGATCATCGCCATGGTCGCGGCCGTGTCTATGACCACCGGCACGAGCGGGCTGGAATTTATGCTGGCCTGGACAACAAAATAGCCTTGAGTGTTGAACAGGAGGGGGAAGCTCACCCGCTCCACCGCGGCGAATGCCGACACGGCTGACAGAAGCGCCAGCGTCATTGCGGCGCCCATCCATTTCCGCGCGGCTCCTGACACCAAGCTGCGCATCGGCAGATCCTCCCATGTTCCGGCCATTTCCTGGCGCTTTGACCCAGAATGCCACAGAAGCCGGGCGGCGGCCAGAAGACTTCAGACCATCCCGGCATCGGTTGGCAGGCCGAAGAGGATGCGCCCGGTCAGCTCCAGCGTGGAAGGCGCAGTGACGATATGCTGGGTGATGGCGTGGGCGTCCCGGAAACGGCGCTGCAGGTCGCTTGTCTCGAAGAGGGCCGCGCCCCCGCCCAGATCATACAGTGTGCGGCAGATATCCGCCCCGGTGCGGGTCATGTGGGTACAGGCCAGGCGCAGGTCAGCGCGCGCTTCCATGGGAATATCCCCCTCCCCCTGCGCGATGGACCAGACACGGTCAATCTCGGCAAAGAGATAGGCCCGCGCCGCGCGCCATTCAGCCTCGCAGCGCGCAAAACCGGCCTGCATGGTCTGGCGCTCGCTGAGCGTCTTGGACGAGCCCTGGCTTTTCTTGACGGTGGCAAGGGCATGGAAGGCGTCCAGCGCGCCGCGCGCATTGCCGAGCGCGACGGCAGAAACGCCCAGCGCCAGCAGACCGAAGGCTGGAAACTTGAACAATGCGCCCGCTTCGCGCGGCCTGTCCGCCACCAGGGACACCGACCGGCCGCGCGGCACGAGGATGTCCCTCACCTCAATATCGCCCGAGCCTGTGCCTTTCAGGCCCATGACATGCCAGGTATCGTGCAGGATGGCCTCCGCGGCAGGAAACACCATCATCCGCGTATCGGGCGCGCCAGACGGCAGGCGTTTCATCTCGCCATTTTCCCAGACCGTGCAGCCCCCGCACAGCCACGTGCAGTTGGCCGAGCCAGAGCCCCACTGCCAGCGGCCGCTGACGCGGTAATTCTCCCCTTCCACCATCGCCCGGCCCATCGGCGCGAACACGCCGCCAGTAATCGTCAGCGGATCGGCATAGACCTCGCGCGCATGCTCGGGCGCCATATAGGCGGCGTTAAGCGCCGTGGTGGCCGCGATCATAACGCACCAGCCGGCGCTGGCATTGGCGCGGGCGGCCGCCTCTGTCACCTCGACAATCTCGCGCGGGCTGAGCTCCAGCCCGCCAAAGGCTTTCGGGGTCACCATCCGGAAGGCCCCGGTGGCGGCAAGCTTTGCAGCAAGGTCGGCCGGCAAGCGGCGGGCCTCCTCCATTTCGGCGGCGCGGGAGGCCAGTTCGGGCAGCAGCGGCGTTAGCTGGTCAAGCGGCGTCGGCATGGATCAGTTCTCCTGGCGGGCAGCGGTAGGAGGAAAGGCAGTATGCCCGCAGCCGCGCGGCCCAAAACCCTGAAGCCAGCGCTGGATGGCATGGCGGTCTCCCCCGGATTACATCTTCTTTTCCCGAAGCATCAGCCAATCCGGCCAGGGTTGGCAAGCCTGCCTCTCTGGGCGCGCCTATTTTCCGGGGAGCAGCGCGTGCAGCTTTACCGGCGCAGCATGGCACCAGGACATGACGAGGGCTGAGCGCAGGGTGGCGAGATCGCAGGCGGCCAGGCGGATGGACGTCGCCCCCTTCTCCCCCCATTTGTTGGGCACCGGGAAAAAGATGTCCGGCTCTGCTGCGCAGAGCATCCGCTGCTCGTCCGGCGTGAGAAATACATTCGAGAATTCATGATGGGGCGGCAGGGTCGCGAAGATCTTGCCCTTGGGGGCATCCACCCGGAAACTCGCCCAGTCAAAATGCGGGCGCTCGATGGCATGGGGAAGCCTCAGCGCCTCCGCCCGGAGCTTCTCCGGCTTGATCATATGGACAGCGCGCCCAAGACTAGCGCGACCAGCAGCGTCGACATCAGAATGAAGAAATAGATACTGTCCAGCGTCAGCACACGGAGCATTGAGGTAAAGCGCCCGCGCCCATAGACCACCCGGTTCAACCGGTAGAGATACCAATTGGAATAGACGAGGAGAGCGAGCGTAACCCAGCCCGGGCCGGCCAGATAGGAGGCCAGCATGCCGAGCGCCATGGCGAGGAAAAGCGCCGAATGGAAATGCAGCGACACGATAAGGTGATCGAAGAACAGGAACTGCCGGCGCCAGAAATAAACCAGCGCCAGAAGCAGCGCATAGACTGGCAGCATCACGAACATCAGGCGCGGAATCCATTCCCGCGTCTGCTCCTCAAGCCGGCCGGGATTATCCATCACTTCGGCAAAGCGGGCAGCTTCCGCGTCCCCGCTGGCCCCAGCTTCCCGGACAGCGTCCAGCGCCTCCTTCGGCATGAAACCGGCCCATTCAGTATCTTCCGGGGGCTCGGCGGGCGCAGCATCTTCCGCGCCCGAGGCCGCTGGAGCCTCCGGGACAAAAATGCCCGGTCCGCTGCTCCAGATGTTCTCGGCTTGGGATATGCCCTGCAGCGCGGCCTGATATTCCTCTTCGGTCATCTCCCCGGCGGCATAGGCGCTTTCGATCTGGGTGCGGGCTTCGTCGAAATTCTGGTTGCCGCCCGGCACCAGCGACAGGCCCTGCCCCGTCACCAGCGGCAGGACGACGAAGAAAACCAGCGAAGCGAGCACATAAAGCCGGAAAGGCGGAATGAAGCGGGCGCGCTGGCCATCCAGATAGGCGCGGGTGACCTTGCCAGGCTGCAACAGCAATCCCGGCAGCGTGCGCGCCGCGCGGCTATCGAGCGAGAACAACGTCTCGACGCTCTCCGCCAGCAGCGCCCAGAAGGGCTGGCGCAGGCTCTGCGCGCTCTGGCCGCACTGATGGCAGAAATCTCCGGCCAGCGGCGCGCCGCAGTTCAGGCAATGGGTTCCGGCGGGCTTCCCCTTGGCCGCGCCGAGGCCGGCGGCGGCATCCGCGCCCGCATGTTCCATGGCTGTGTCGGCGGCTTCGCCAAAGCTATCGCTCATCTCTACCCCTCCGGTCAGCGGAACACGCGCGGCTTCTTCGCCATGAAGCGGGCCGTTGCCGCATGGTATCGCAAAGCGCGCCCCTCCGGCGCAAGCCCATAGGTTCGCTCGCGCAGGAACTCCATCAAATCGCGCCTTTTCCCGGCCGCCTCCAGCATCGCGGGGCTCAATGTTTCACCAATCCCGACCGTCAGCGTCCTGCCCATCCGCCGCCGGACCTCCCGGAAAACGAGTGCCAGGCGCAATTCCAGCGACAGATGCGAGGCGATCTGGAAGAGGCGCGAATTCTGCCCCTCGAAGAAAACCGGCGTCACGGCGGCGCGGCCATGGGTGATCAGCTTGGCGGTAAACGGCTTCCAGTCATCATCCACCGCGAGCGGATCGAACGGGCCTGGCGTGGTGGAGACCCCGCCCGCCGGGAACACAATCACGCAGCCCCCGGCCTTCACATGGGCCAGCGCCGCGCGCCGCATGGCGATGTTGGCGGCCACCGCCTCGCGCGTTCCGGCAAAGTCCACCGGCAGCAGATACGGCTTGGCCTCTGGCACGGCATCAAGCACTGAATTGGTCAGCACCCGGAAATCCTGCCGCCGCCGGCCTACCAGCCAGCTGATCACCAGCCCATCCAGCACGCCGAAGGGATGGTTGGCCACGATCACCAGCGGCCCCTCGGCCGGCAGGGCAGCAAGGCGGGCCTCATCGAACCGTATCGTCAGATCCAGAAGGCGGATGGCCGCTTCGAAAAATCCGGTCTCGCCCAGTTCACCGGCGCGGTAGCGCTCATAGAGGCGCGCCAGCTTTGGCTGCCCCGTCGCCCGCTCCACGGCGCGCACCAGCGCCCGCTTCAGCGGGTCGTGGAAATACGCCGCATAGGAAAGTTCCGGCGCGGCGGCAGTGTCCATCAAAGCCGCCACATACGCGCAAGGTTGTTTTTCTGCATATCGGATGATCCGCCCACGATCGGCATGCCCAGAAGGTCGCGCAGGTTGCGCTCGATGTCATAGGCGTCCGACAGGCCATAGGCCCCGATCACCTGCTGGCAGGCGAGGCCAATCTCGACGCCGGTATCAGCCACATAGAGCTTTGCCATGGCTGTCTCTGCCGAGCAGGGCTGGCCGGTGCCCGCCAGCCAGGCGGCGTGATAAAGCATGTGGCGGCAGGCAGCGAGCTTGGTGCGCGCCGCCACCAGCTTGTGCGCAATCGCCTGATGCTGGCCGATGCGCTTGCCGAATTGTTCGCGCTCCCCGGCATAGCGCCAGGCCTCCTCCAGCGCCGCGCGAGCGAGCCCGAAGGCCACCGCCGTGATCTCGATCTTCTCCACGTCCAGCGCCCGGCCGGCGAGGGCCTCCCAGCCCCGGTTCCATTTTTCAGGGCCGCCAACAATGGCGCTTTCCGGCAGGCGCACATCATCCAGGAACACATCCATCGAATGGGTGTAGCGCAAATTTGTATGTTCGAGCGGCGCCATGGTGACGCCCTTTGATTTTGTTGGGACAAGGACGAAAGTGAGATTGCCATGCCGCGCGCCCGGCTCACCCGAGCGGCAGAGGCAGTAGATATAATCCGCCCAATCCGCCCCGGTGCACCAGCGCTTGGCGCCCTTGATGACGATCTCACCCCCCTGGCGCTCCACCCGCGTCTCGACGCTGGGCAAGTCGCCGCCGACATTCGGCTCCGACAGGCCATAGGCGAGGAATATCTCCCCGCGCGCCAGTTTTGGCAGCAACTCTTCCTTCTGAGCCTTCGATCCGTTCTCGGAAATATTGAGCCCGCCATAGAAGGCCGCATGGATATAGGGCCCGGCCATGCTGGGCCCGCCCTGGCAGAGTTCCTCGATCACGGCGGCGGCGGCGTAGATGTCCTCCCCCTGCCCGCCATATTCTTCCGGAATGGTGAGGCCGATCAGGCCCATCTCCGCGATTTCACGGAAGAGGGCCCGGTCCCAGGTCGCTTCCCGGTCCCACTGCCGGCGCTTCTCGCGCGGCATTTTTTCGGCCACCCAGCGGGAAAGCTGGCGGCGGATTTCGGTCACATGGTCAGGTTCTGCGGCAAAATAGGTCATGCCGCACTTCTCCGCTAACCGCCGATTTCGTCAAGGCTGAACGGCGTGGACTGGTAGGTCTGGTTGATCCAGTTACCGAACAGCAGATGGGCATGGCTGCGCCAGCGGTTGAGCGGCTGGCGGGTGGGGTCGTCGCCGGGGAAGTAGCCATACGGCACCTGGATCTGCTTGCCCGCTTCCCGGTCCCGCTCGAACTCTTCCTTCAGGGAGAAGGAATCATATTCCACGTGATTAAACATATAGAGGCTGCGCCGCGCGCGGTCTTCCAGAAGGCAAGGCCCGGTATCATCACTGTCGATCAGCAGGCGGAGTGCAGGCCGCTCCAGAACCTCGTTGCGGCGCACCTCCGTCCAGCGCGAAACTGGAATGGAGAAATCATCCGAAAAGCCGGAAAGATAGGGTGAGGCCGGATCAAGATTGCGGTGGCGGAACACGCCGAAGGCCTTCGCCTCCAACAGATGTTTCGGCAAGCCGTGAAAATGATAGGCCGCCGCCATCGCGCCCCAGCAGATATAGAGCGGGGAATGCACATGGCGCCCGGTCCAGTCGAAGATCTGGGTCAACTCATCCCAATAGTTGACCTCTTCAAACGGCAGCGTTTCCACCGGCGCGCCAGTCACGATGAAGCCGTCAAACTTCCGCTCCCGGATTTCTTCCCAGGTCTGGTAGAAGCTGATCAGGTGTTCCTGCGAGGTATTCTTCGGCGTATGCCCGCCCACGCGCACCAGCGTCAGCTCCACCTGCAGCGGCGAGGCGCCGATCAGGCGCGCGATCTGCGTCTCGGTGCGGATCTTGTTGGGCATCAGGTTCAGAAGGCCGATCTGCAGCGGGCGGATGTCCTGCCGGATGGCATCGGTCTCGCGCATCACCGCCACGCCTTCTTTCAGAAGGGTTTCACGCGCGGGCAGTGTATCAGGAATGCGGATCGGCATGGCTCAACGTCCTTTTCGGCCCGCTTCAGGTCCAATAAACATAGCCGCAATCAGGGGGGAAAGGCAGTCCGGAACGCCGGAGTGGTCTGCATCTCGGCCCTTTAGCGACTTGTTTAACGTGGCTGCAAGCCGGCCGGCCAAATCACCACAGAAGGGGATTTAGTACGGGCAAGACGCCGCGTCAAATCCCGCCGCCCCCCGCAAGGCGCCCTGGCTGCGCCCGCCGCCATGCACGGGTTGTCTTTTCGCCGCAAGATTGCCATTGATTCTCAAGAAGCAAAACTTTCTGCCCCCGAGAGGAGACCGATCCGTGCGCCAGAACTTTCTCTCGATGATGCTGACCGGACTTGCCTGCTGGCTGGCTGCCGGTACGGCGTCTGCTGATATCCCCAGCCTCTACGGCCAAGCCGACAATGTCTGGGACGCGCGGATATCTCCCACCGGCCGCTATGTGGCATTGGGGTGCAGCCCCACAGGCTGGCCGTCCATCTGTGTGTACGACATGCAATCGCCAGGAGAGCCACGCCTGCTGCAGGGATCGGAGGAAACACGCCTCCTGAATTTCTACTGGGCCAGTGACAAACACATCATCAGCAATTCCGCGACCTTTACGTCCCTGAAAGCCCTGGAAAGACCAGTGGAATACGAATTCCGCCGGGCCCTCTCCTTCGACGTGACGACGGGCGAACTTGCGATGTTGCTGACAAATGTCGGGCTTTATCTCGACACCACAAATGTTGTGTCCACCTGCTCTGCCAAACCGGACAAAATCATGATGCAATTGTCCGTCCGGGCTGAGGAGGACGCGCCTACCGGCAGCAAGATCCGCGCGGTCAAATCCGGAATCCGCAGCCAGCAATACGAGGTTGACCTGGCCTCAGGGCGCGGCAAGGCGCTGAAATTTCGAAATGCCTCGATTGCAGGTACTCTCGTCGACAAGAATTGCGATCCCCTCGTGAACATCATCTACAATGATCAACGGGGGGAATTTGCGCTGGAAACGGCAAAGGATAACCGCCGTTTCTTTGAACTCAAGAATGCGCCGGTTTGGCCCATGGATGTGATCGGCATGTCCGATGACAGCAAGAGCGTCATCGTGCGGGCAGACTATGGCGATCTTTATGGCCTTCACACCATTCGCATAAGCGATGGCGAAATCGCCCCCATCGTGATCGAGGGGGAGGAGATCGGCAATCTCGGCATCATGAGAGACGAGGATCGTGGCACCATTTACGGCTTTGCCTATGAAGACGATCTGGTGGGCCATATGTACACCGACCCGGCCCTGGTTTCCCTTCAGAGGGAGTTGGAGGAGATTTTCCAGAAAGAGGTCCGTATCCGTTCGATGTCGAGAGACCGCTCGATGATGACGATCTCTGCAGAGAGCCCGGGCAAGCCGATCGAGTATTTTCTTTTTGACGCCGCCAGTTCCGAGATTTCGCCGCTGGGAAGCATCGCGCCTCACCTCCCCGAGGACGCGACCAGCAGCGTCTCACCCTTTGTCTACAAGGCGCGTGATGGGCTTGAAATACCAGCATATCTCACCCTGCCCCCAGGAAAAACCAAATCGGACGGCCCATTCCCGGTGATCGTGATGCCACATGGGGGCCCTGAGTCACGCGACAATGCGGCTTTTGACTGGTGGCCACAGGCATACGCCAAGGCCGGATATGCGGTTATCCAGCCAAACTTCCGCGGCTCCTCAGGATACGGACCAAATTTCCGGGATGCTGGATTCGGAGAGTTCGGCGGCAAGATGATTGATGATATCATCGACGCCGCCAGCTGGGCTAAGTCTGAAGGGCTCTCCAAAGAAGGCGGCGCGTGTGTTGTCGGCGCCAGCTATGGTGGCTACGCCGCCCTCATGAGCGGCCTCAATTCATCCGGAGAGGTATCTTGCGTCATTGCGGTTTCGCCGGTGACCGACATATTTGAACATATGGCAAGTTACGAAACGGGCTCGTCAAGTTACCAATACTGGGCCCGCTATGTGGGCGGCGACAAATTTTCCGCTCCCAACATGCGCAGGAGCGTTACCCCCGCCGCACGGACGAGCGAATACTCCGTCCCCGTTATGATCTTTCACGGGAAAAGCGATTCGGTTGTCCAGGTCTCGCAGTCCAGGAATTTTGTCAGAGCGTGGGGAACGCGCGCCGGCCTGACTTTCATTGAGATGAACGGCGAGGATCACTACCTGCGCAGCACCCAGGCCCGGAAAGACATCCTCTCCGAATCCCTGAACTTCCTGGAGGCAAACCACCCCGGACGCCGCTGAGAGGGCGGCCTACTCCCCGGTCAGCTTCGGCGCGCGGCGCTCCTTGAACGCCGCCACCGCCTCGCGCCGGTCGCCCAGATAATTGGACACGCTTTCCCAGCCAATGGAGGCATCCATCAGCTGCGCAGCCAGCGCCCGCAGGGGAATGTTGGCAGTGGTCTTGGTCCAGCGCACGGCCCATTTCGGATTGGCCATGATCTTGCCCGCAATCTCGTCCACCTTGGCGTCGAGCTCTGCTGCGGGCACGGCATAGTTGATGAGGCCGAGGCGCTGGGCCTCCCTGGCGTCCAGCAGGTCGCCGGTCATCAGCAATTCCTTGGCCTTGGCGAAGCCGATCAGCTGCGGCCAGATCAGCGCGCCGCCATCTCCGGCGACGAGGCCGACCTTCACATGCGGGTCACCAATCTTGGCCGTTTCGTCAGCAATGATCACATCACACAGCAGCGCAATCGTGGCGCCAAGGCCAGCGGCGGCGCCATTCATCCGGCAGAGGACCGGCTTTTCCATCTGCAGCAGGGTCACCACAATCTGCTTGGCGTCCCAGCCAATGGCGCGGAAGCGTTCGGGATGGGCGATCTGTTCCTCGAACCAGTCAAAGTCTCCGCCGGCGCAGAAGGCGCGGCCCTTGGAGGTAAGAATGATGAGATCGCTTTCGCTGTCCCGCTGCAGGCAGTTGAAGACGAGGGCGAGTTCAGTGTGCATCTGCTCGTCCACCCCGTTCACCGGATGATCGGAGGTGATATAGGCCGTCAGCACACGCCCCTTCCGCTCGAAGGTGAAACGCTGCCATTTGTCCTGCGTGATATCGTATGCTGCGCTCATCGCTTCCTCCGGCCAGTTTTGCCGCCACCCTAATTTCCACCGGCCGCCCGGCAAGCCATAAAACCTCGCCTTTCCGTTCCGGCCGCCCTTATTTCCCCCAATTGCGGCCTTATCTCCCGGAGCGAGACGATAGGAGCGCATGTGAGCACGCCGGCAATACAGGACTTTCAGGACACAAATGACCCGCTCCATGTAACCCTGGAACGTACGCTGGCGGCTATCGACACGCCCACCATCACCCTGCGCCATCTGCTAGAGCTGATCGGCGAACAGGGGTTGCTTTTCCTGTGTGCGCTGCTGGCCATTCCCTTCCTGCTGCCGGTCTCCATTCCGGGGGTCAGCGGGGTGTTCGGGCCCGCGATCATTCTGATCGCCGCCGGGATCACAGCCAACCGGATGCCCTGGATCCCCCGGCGGCTCGCCCGCAAGGAATTCAATTCCGAAAAGCTCAAAGGCACGCTGGAGCGTGGGATACATATCGTTGCGCGGATTGAGCGCGTGGTGCGCCCGCGCCTGCGCGGCATCACCGCCGCCGGCCTGCCCGCGCGCCTCAATGGCACCGCGATCATCTTTGCTGCGGTGCTGATGATGGCGCCTTTCGGCCTCATCCCCTTTACCAACACTCTGCCTGCCTTCGCGATCCTGCTGCTGTCCATCGGCATGTCACAGCGGGACGGGCTGGTAGTCATCGGCGGCTATCTGTTTATCCTCGCCACGCTGATCTATTTCGGCGTGCTGCTCTGGCTCACCCTGCAAGCGGGACAAGGCCTTTTCGGCTTCTTCAGCAGCTGAGCAGGCTTGCCAACCCGCCGCTCCGGTGGCACCTTTCCCCAGCGGAAATGAACGTGCAGACCCGGCCCGCATGATCGGCCGGGCGGCGTCAGGACTGCGGAGATGAGCGCCGGAAATGGCGAGCGTTCCCAAGGACGCAGGAAAGCACAGGACAGGTCGGCGCGGGGCTTTCAAGCGGCCAAGCCGGAAAAGGGCTTTCCTCACACCTCCTTCTCCAACCCCGTCTGCGTTCCCCTGCGGCGCGCAGCAAACCTGTCCCTGAAGGAGACTTACGCTATGTCCATCCAATCCCTTATCGGCGCCGCCCCCCGCCCTCTGCTCTCCTGTCTTCCCGGAGACTTGCTGACCACCGCCGTCAGCCGCCTTGTCGGCGAAGCTTCCAACGCGATTGCCGTCACAGGCCCTGTTGGCCAACTCGTCGGTATCCTGACGGACCACGACATCGTGCGGGCGATCAATGCGGGTCAGGGCAGCCTCGGCAAGGCGCGGGTGGAAGACTGGATGACGCGGCCTGTGGTCACCGTCACCCCCGACACCAGCCTGTCGACGGCGCTCAACATGATGGCCCACCATCATATCCGCCATGTCATCGTCACCGACGAGAACGGCAAACCGCTGGCGATTGCGGGCGTGCGCGCCATCCTCGCCAAGCTGCAGGAAATCCGTGAAATGGAGATCCATGTCCTGCGCGACATGGCCGTCGCCAGACGCTAGGAAAAACGCTAGGAGCGGGCGGAAACAAAGGAGTTTCCGCCCATGCCCAGAGATACGCTATTCCTCCTCCCGCCAGGCTTCGAGGCCAATGGGCGGCGCGAGTTTTGCCCGGAATGCGCAGAAATCTGGGGCCTGCTCGCCTGGTATCCGGCGCTGAGAGAAACACTGGATGTCGTCTATGTCGGCATTGAGCATCCGCGCGGGCCGATTGCCGATCTGCTAGGTCCGGGCAAACACAACGCGCCGACCCTCGTGCTCGCCGAAGGCTCCCCCCGCACGCCGGATGTCACCTACAATCAAGCCGGCGGCCACGACTTCCTCCCCTCCGCCCGCCTGATCGCGCGGCATTTCGCCGGGCTTTACGGAACGGCCATGCCGCGCGGTGGCTGATCACTGCCCCCTTGCCTCCCGCCGCGTCAGCGGCCTCACTCATCCAACACATACAAAGAACTAATCTGGAGGAACCCCGCCCATGGCCGCCAAACCCGTCAAGACCCGCATCACCGAAATGCTCGGTATCGAGAAACCGATCATCCAGGCCGCGATGGGCTGGATCGCCCGTTCGCAGCTTTCCTCGGCGGTGTCCAATGCCGGCGGTATGGGCATCATCGAAACCTCTTCCGGCGAACTCGACGCCATCCGCGAGGAGATCCGGAAGATGAAAACCCTGACGGACAAGCCCTTCGGCGTGAACGTCGCCCAGGCCTTCGTCCGGGATCCGGATATCATCCCCTTCATCATCGATCAGGGCATCAAATTCGTCACCACCTCGGCCGGCGATCCGATGAAATACACCGCCACGCTGAAGGAAGCCGGGCTCACGGTCTTCCATGTCGTCCCTTCCCTCGCCGGGGCGATGCGCGCCATCGAGGCGGGGGTCGATGGGCTGATCGTGGAAGGCGGCGAAGGGGGCGGCTTCAAGAACGCGAAGGAGGTCGCCTCGATGGTGCTGATCCCGCAGGTCTGCGAGGCGGTGGACGTGCCGGTTGTCGCCGCCGGCGGCATCACGGACGGGCGCAGCATGGCAGCCGCCTTTGCCCTCGGGGCCGAAGGTGTGCTGATGGGCACGCGCATCCTCTCCAGCGCCGAAAGCCCGGTCCACCCCAACTGGAAGGATGCCATCGTGGGCGCCGACGCCACCGACACGGTCTTCCTCAACCGCCAGGGCCCCGGCCCCGCCCTGCGCGCCCTGCGCACGCAGCGCACCAGCCGGATCGAAAAGGAAGGCAGCCCCAACATCTTCGGCGAGTTCGCAAAGACCCAGGACGTCTATTTCGGCGGCGATCTGGAAGCGGGCATTGCGCTCACCGGCCAGGTGGCAGGGCGTATCAGGGAGGTTAAGCCCGTGGCCCAGATCTTCGAGGAAACCCTGGAAGAATACCACCGCATTGTCTCTGCGCTGCCCCGCTGAGCCGAAACTTACGCCATTCGGGTCAATCTCGGGGGTAATTCGTCCCTTTCTGACCGTTTGACTGGAAATCTGCGCCTCCGGCGGCTAAACCCCGTGCAATCTTCATTGCCAGAGGAAGCATGATGAAAATGTCCGAAATGCTGAAGGGCGGCGCCGCTGCTCTTGTTCTTGCTGCCACCGCCGCCTGCGGCGCGCCTGACGCGGCCAAACCCGAAGCCGAGATCACCAGCCAGATCGAGCTGCCCGAAATCGAGATCAGCGATGCCGAGCTGGAAGGAAACCCCTTCCGCGCCGAGTGGACCGGCCCGTTTGGCGTGCCGCCCTTCGCCGAGATCAAGGACGAGCATTACATGCCGGCGGTCAAGAAGGGCATCGTCGAGATGCGCGCCGAGATCGACGCCATCGTCAACAATCCCGACGAACCGACCTTCGAGAACACGATTCTGGCGCTGGAAAAGTCCGGCCAGTCGCTCGACAAGGTGGTCCGCGTCTTCGGCAATGTCACCAACACCGACACCAACGACACCCTCAACGCCCTCGAAGGTGAAATCTATCCGATGCTCACCCGCGAGCAGGATGCGGTCACCTTCAACCCGAAACTCTTCGCGCGCGTCAAAGCCGTCTATGACCAGCGCGACCGCCTCGGCCTCGACGAGCAGGAAGCCCGCCTGCTTGAGCTGACCCATCGCAATTTCGTGCGTGCTGGCGCGGACCTTCCCCCGGCCACCCAGGCCGAAATCGCCAAGCTCAACGCCGAAATATCCGGCCTGACGACCACCTATGGCCAGAACCTGCTGAACGCCACCAACGCCTTCAAGCTGGAAATCACCGACCCGGCCCGCCTCGGCGGCCTGACGAATGACTTCAAGAACGCCGTGAAGGTGGAAGGCGAAGACAAATGGGCCGTCGGCCTCAGCCGCTCCTTCTTCGAAGGCTTCATGTCGAGCGCCGAAGACCGCGAGCTGCGCAGCCAGCTGTTTGACGGCTATCGCAACGTGGCCTCCTCCGGCGACTATGATAACGGCCCGCTGGCCATCAAACTCGCCCAGCTTCGCGCCAAGCGCGCCGAGCTGATGGGCTATAAGAGCCACGCCCATTATGTTCTGGAACAGCGGATGGCGCACACGCCGGAAGCGGCGCTGGAATTCCTGCAGAAGGTTCTGGAACCCGGCCTCAAACGCGCCGCCGAAGAACAGGCGGACATGGAGCAGATCGCCGGCCATGAAATCCTCGGCCATGACTGGTGGTTCTATTCGGAGAAAGTCCGTCAGGACAAATACGCCTTCGACGAAAACCAGCTGCGCCCCTACTTCCAGCTCGACGCCACCTTTGATGGCGCATTTGAAGTTGCCTCGCGCCTCTTCAATATTTCCATCGAAGAAGTCAGCGTGCCGGGCTGGAATCCGGCCGTGAAGTCCTATGAAGTCAAGGATGCTGCCACCGGCGAGCATCTTGGCCTCTTCATGGTGGACATGTATGCCCGGTCTTCCAAGCGCGGCGGCGCCTGGATGAGCTCCTACCGGTCTTCCTCGGACATGGACGGCGAGCGCATCCGCCCGATCATCACCAACAACATGAACCTGGTGACCCCGGCCGCCGGCCAGCCCACCCTGCTCTCGCCGACCGAGGTGGAAACCCTCTTCCACGAATTCGGCCATGGCCTGCACGGCCTGCTGACGCAGATCCGCTATCCGAGCTTCTCGGGCGTCTATGGCGGGCCTGACTATGTGGAGTTCCCCTCCCAGGTGATGGAACACTGGTGGAGCGAGCCGCAGGTGCTGGCGATGTATGCGCGCCATCACCAGACTGGCCAAGTGATCCCGATGGAACTCGTCGACAAGATGAACAATGCCTCGACCTTCAATCAGGGCTTCAAGACCACCGAGTTCATCGCCGCTTCGCTGATCGACCTTCACTGGCACATGCTGTCTTCGGAAGAAGCCGCGAAGATCACCAGCGCGCGCGACTTTGAACTGGAAGTTCTCCGCAAGTACAACATTCCCGAAATCATCGAGCCGCGTTACCGCTCGACCTATTTCTCCCACATCTTCGCCGGCGGCTATTCGGCCGGATACTACTCCTACCTGTGGGCAGAAATTCTGGATGCGGACGGCTTTGACGCCTTCAAACAGTCCGGCGACATCTTCAATCCGGAGATCGCCGCGAAGCTGAAACAATGGGTGTTCGAATCCGGCGGCCTGCGCGAGACGGACGAGCTTTACCGCAACTTCCGCGGCTCTGATCCGGGCATTGAGCCGCTGCTGCGCAATCGCGGCTTCGGTGAGCCCTCCCCTGCCGAAGGCTGATCCCGGCGCTCAGCCCGCAAACAAAGAACCCCGCCTCTTCGAGGCGGGGTTTTCTGTATCCGGAACATGGGAAAGACAGGTCAACTGCCTGTGACAGGATCCTTGCAGATCAGCGCCTTGATCTCGTTTTCATTACGCGCCTTGCGCAGGCCGTCGCGCACCGCGCTCTGGCGGAAGAACCGGCTGACCTGGGCCAGGGCACGCAGATGATCTGCCCCCGCTCCATCAGGCGCCAGCAGCATGAAGATGAGATCGCAGGGGCGGTCATCGATCGCTTCGAAATCGACCCCATGAGCGAGCCGCAGGAAGCCGCCGACAGGCGCGGCAAGCCCGGCCAAGCGGGCATGCGGGATGGCAACGCCTTCCCCCACCCCCGTAGAGCCGAGCCGTTCGCGTTCCATCACGGCGTCTTCAATGGCCCGCGCACCGATGCCGGTCGCCTCGCTCAGCGCCTCGCACAGGACGTGGATGGCCTGTTTCCGGCTGGTCGCCTCATGAAAGGGGATGATCACCCCACCTTGCAGCAGAGCACTCAGATCGGTGGCCATCAAACAACTTTCCGTGGCGCGTCGCGTTAATTCCGGGGCGTGTTGGCAGGGTCAACCCAACCAATGTGCCCATCGGGGCGGCGGTAGACCATATTAAGGCCGTCATGGCTAGCATTTCTGAACATCAGCGCCGGAACGTCCTGCAATTCCAACTGCATCACTGCCTCGGAAACGGTCATCGTGCGGATCTGAACCTTGGTTTCTGCAACCGTAAGGGGTGCCTCGCCGATCTCGACTCCCGTATCCACCGAATCTTCGGCGTCGTCGTCAGCGGCTTGGAACAGGATTTCAGGCGCCATTTCCGCCGGCAGGGCGGGCTGGCCATTGGTGTGGTGATCCTTTAGGCGGCGCTTGTAGCGGCGCACCCGCTTTTCCATCTTGTCGAGACTGACTTCCAGCGCCGCATAGGGGTCGTTGGCCTTGCCGGTCGACTGCAGGATGATGCCCGATGGCAGGTGGACATTGCAGTCCACTTCCACAAACGGGCCCTGCTGGGACACGAAGACATTGGCATCGCCGGTGCGGCTGAAATATTTGGAGACGGCCGCTTCAAGCCCTTCTTCGATCCGCCCTCGCAACGCCTCACCCAGTTCCATATGCCGACCGGTGATCTGAATTTGCATGGGCGTCTCCTTTGCTTGTGACCATAAGAGCTATCCTGAAGATAAGTATGCCTCAGGAAGCTGCCAGTGGCGACTCACTTCCGTAATGCGCCGCCACATCTGTCTGAAATCTAATGTGTTAGCGTCGCGCGGCTCTACGCAATTGTCCTGAGCGGGCGATGCCGGCTCATTCGGCGCGGCGGGCATAGCCATGTTTTTTGAGCAGACCGCGCAGCTGGTGATAGGTGAGGCCGAGCGCGTCTGCCGCCCGGCCCTGATGCCCGCCGGCGTCTGCCAGCGCGCCGTCGATCAGCTGCATCTCGAAAAGGCGGACGGCATCCTCAAACCCGCGCGCAGGTGTTGCCGGCCGCTCGGCAGGCTGAAATTCGCCGGGGCCCGCAGGGGTGGAGGTACCGATGAAAACGCCAACACCGTTGGAGTTTTTTGCCCCCTCATTGGAGGAATGGTTGGAGTTTTTCGGCGCCTCCTTCGGCCGCCAGGGAGAGGCAAACGGGTCGAGCGCCGAAGGCTCAAACCGCACCTGTTCCTGCGGGGCCGAAAGCAGCGCGCGATGGGTCAGCCGCTCGGCGAAATTACGCAGCTCGCGTATGTTTCCCGGCCAGTGCCAGGCCTCGATCGCCTCAAGCGCAGAGGGGGCAAAGCCGGGAAAATCCTGAGCCATTTCAACCGCCATGCGCCGGGCGAAGAATTGCGCCAGCAGGGTCTTGTCGCCATGCCGCGCCCGCAGCGGCGGCAGCGTCACCACGTCAAACGAGAGACGGTCCAGCAAGTCCCAGCGGAACGTCCCCGCCTCCGCCAGCGCCGGCAGATCGGCATTCGTCGCCGCCACGATCCGGACATTGGTGGTGAGCACCTTGGAGCCGCCAACCCTTTGAAATTCCCCATATTCCACGATCCGCAGCAGCTTTTCCTGCACCTGCTGCGAGGCTGTGGCGATCTCGTCGAGGAAGATCGTGCCCCCGTCCGCCATCTCGAACCGGCCGCGCCGCATCTCGGTCGCGCCGGTAAAAGCGCCGCGCTCATGGCCAAAAAGCTCTGAATCCAGAAGGGTTTCCGATAGCGCCGCGCAATTGACCTTCACAAACGGGCCTTCCCAGCGCTTGGACAGGAAGTGCAATCGCTCGCCCACCAGTTCCTTGCCGGTGCCGCGCTCCCCGATCACCAGCACCGGCCGGTCCAGCGGAGCGAGCCGGCTCGCCTGCTCAAGCGCGCTGAGCCAGGCGGCAGATTCGCCAATCAGATGCGTTGTGCGCTGCTCCATTTGGTCAAAATAGCCAATATAATTGGCTGTTTCCACCACCTTTTTGGCAAAATAGATCTGGAAACTCTTAAGACAGTAGCGGCAAAAAGATTTTTTAATATAAATATCAAGGCACTATGAAATTAATCCCAAACTGGCACGGCTCTTGAAATGGTATTGGCATCAGGGCGACGGGCGTTGCCAACCACTGAAAACCAAGGACGAACCAGAAATGAGCTACCAGGACGATCCCTACACACCGCGCACCGATGCTGGCCGCTTTGGCCGCTGGCTCGCCTCGCGCCGGGCGGAGACGTGGATGTTCTTTGCCGCAGGCGTGCTGCTCGGCGGCCTCTTCTTCTGATCTCCAGTCACGAAAGGAAATTCCAATGGGTCTCTTCTCCCGTCTCGGCGACATCATCAACTCCAACCTCAATGCGATGCTGGACAGCGCCGAAAACCCCGAAAAAATTGCCCGCCTGATCATCCAGGAAATGGAAGACACGCTGGTGGAAGTGCGCACCGCCGCTGCCCGCGCGATGGCCGACAAGAAAGAAATGGAGCGCGAAATCGCCCACTTCACCGCCACCCGCGACGACTGGGCCGCCAAGGCAGAGCTTGCCATCGACAAGGGCCGTGAAGACCTTGCCCGCGGCGCGCTGATCGCCAAGCAGAAATGCGACACCGAAATCGAGCGCCGTCATCATGCGATGAAAGTCGCCGAGGAAGCCTTCGACCGCCGCCAGGAAGACCTGACGAAGCTGCAGGCCAAACTCGACGAAGCCAAAGCCAAGCATCGCGCCCTGGTGATGCGCCGCGAAGCCGCCGAACAGCGGATCCGCATGCGCAGCCAGATGTATGATGGCCGCGCCGACGAGGCGATCCTCCGCTACAACCAGCTGGAGCGCAAGGTCGATGAGATGGAAGCCTATGCCGACACCATCCGCGGCCGCGAGCCGAGCCTGGAGCAGGAATTTGCCGAGCTTGAGCAGAACGAGTCCATCGAGAAAGAACTCGCCGCGCTGAAAGCCCGCAAAGGTAAAGCACCGGCGAAGAAGTCGGAGGGCTGATCAATGGTCTTTTCACTGGTCTGCCTCTTTGGCTTCCTGGCCGTCATCTGCACGCCGGGCCTGATCGCCCAGGCGCGTGAGGAACGCGCCGCTGCCGGGGGCGATGAGTAAACATGGACGAGAACCTCATCCCTCTGTTTGCCATCATCGCCATCTTTGTGGTGCTGCCGGGCATGGTGTTTCACTACATCACGCTCTGGCGGCGCCAGAAGACCCTGCAGCCGGACGATGAGCGGATGCTCGAGGATCTCTGGCGCTCAGCCAAGGCAATGGAGCGCCGCATCGAGACCCTGGAATCCCTGCTCGAAGCCCGCAACGCAGAAGGCCCTCGCCCACCTCCTCGCCCCCGCCGCACCACCTTTGACGAATAAGGAGACAGGAAATGTCCCGCCCTTACGACCCCTACCACTCCCCGAACCCGAAACGCTTCTACCGTTCCCGCCAGGATAAGGTTATTGCCGGCGTCTGCGGCGGCATCGCCGAGCGCTTCGGCTGGGAACCCATCCTCGTCCGTGTACTGTTTGTCCTGCTGACCCTATTCGGCCTCGGCCCGATCGCCATCGTGACCTATGTTGTCGTCTGGATGATCACGCCACGCATGCCCATCGGGTATGGCTCGATGAGCCCGGATGAAGACGCCTTCTGGCGCGGCGTGCAGGACCGCCCGCGCGCAACCTTCGGCACCATCAAGTATACTTTCATGGACCTCGACGAGCGCCTCAAGAATCTCGAGCGCGCCGTTACCTCGGATGAATGGCGCCTGCGCCAGGAATTCCGCGACCTCGAAAAAGGCAACTGACCGGGCTTATCGCCCACCCACACCTACTCCGTCTAAGGACCGGATCAATGAAACAGGGGCATCTCGTGCATAACAACTGGCTACTCGGCGGACTGGCCGTCGCAATCCTGGCGGCCACCGTCATCCTCAGCTCCCTCGCGGGCAACATGTCACTGGAAGTGGCGGGCCTCTCGGTGAACCTCGAACGCCACGAGAATGGCGGCGTCCGGGTCTTCTTCGTCCAGGCGCCCTGAGGCTCAGCGCGCCTTCTTCAGACGCCGGAGGATCTGCCGCGATGGGTTGACCGCGCTGAGAGAAGGCATATCCGCCGGCGCCGGGCCTCCGCAGAGCGCCGAAACCACAATTCCCGCGGCCCAGGGCGCCCAGGTAAAGCCCCGGCTGCCAAATCCCCCCACCACATGGACACCCGGCAAAACCGGCCAGGCTTCCGGCCCCCTCCCGCCATCCCAGAGCGCTGACATCGCTTCGGCATCCGGCGCCGGGCCAATCAGTGGCAGCCGGTCTGGCGTGGTCGCCCGCACAGAAGCGCGCGACACGGCCCCGCCCCTCTGCGCTTCATGCACCCACCAGGGGGAAAGCGCCTTGATCCCTTCCAGGTTTTCCGCCCGAGCTGCCTCGCTGACGGCAGCGCTGCCGTCTTCTCCGGCCGGCTCGAACGTTGCGCCCCAGAGGCGCTCCTGCCCAAGCGCGATACAGTAGGTGCCCGAAGCAATTGCCGAGGGCGGAGCCTCAACGGCGCCTGTCAGATGCTCCACCTGGCCCTGCCGCCCGGTGAGGTCGATGCCAGGCAGCAGCGTGCGCAGCGCCATACCGCTGGCGATAACGACGGCATCAAACGCCTCACCATTCACGCGCCGCGCGGCAAGGTCCACCTCGGGCGAGGCGCCCAGGCGCAATTCGATTCCCTCCAGCAGCGATGAGACGATCTGCTTTGGACGGAGGATCATCGCGCGCTTGTGCAGCAGACCGCCGCCGGCTATCGCCTCCAGGTCTTCCAGAGGAAAAGGCGGATCGGCCAGCAGCTTCTCAAACCGCTTCACCTCGGTCTCGTTTCGCGGCGGCTGGCGCACATCGGTCAGCGCGGCGCCGGGACGGCCGGAATAGAAATCCCGCGCGGCCAGATAGGCATCGATCAACAGGCGCGCTTCGGCCGTCTCGCCCGCATCCAGGCGCGGCATCATCAGGCCCAGCGGATTGCCGCTTGCCCCTGACGCTGCCTCCGGAGACGGATCAAATACGACAGCCTCAACACCCGCCCGCGCCAGCCGGTGAGCGACGCAGGCCCCCGCAATCCCCGCGCCCAGCACCGCCACCCTTCGCGGCGGGGCCGGCGCGGCCGGCTCACCCGGAAAGAAGGCTTCCAGCCGCTGGCGCTTGCGGCCATGGCCTTCGGCTTTGCGCACCTCAAACCCGGCTGCCGAGAGCCCGCGCCGCACATCGCCCGCCACGGTAAACGTCGCTGCCCGCGCGCCGGGCGCCGAGCGCGCCGCAATCAGCGGAAAAATCTCCTCGGCCCACATGCCGGAATTCTTTGCCGGGCTGAACCCATCGAGGAACCAGGCATCTGCCTGAAAATGGCTGAAAGGCAGCATCTGAGAAATTTCGCTCAGATGCAGGATGAGGTCGATGCCGTCTTCCTCAAAGAGGAGATGGCGCACGCCCCGCACCGGCCCCGGCCAGCGCGCCAGCAACTGATCTGCCAGCGGGCGAAGTTCCGGCCAGGTTTCAAACGCGCGCGCTACGTCTTCGGCTTTCAGGGGGAAGGCTTCAAAGCTGACAAAGCTGAGCCGCGCCTGCGGGTGCGGGCGATGCTGCCGCCAGAGCTGCCAGAGGGCGAGGAAATTGAGGCCGGTGCCAAAGCCGGTTTCGGCCACCGTGAACTGGCGCCGCCCCGCCCAGGCACCGGGCAGGCCGCAGCCTTTCAGAAATACCGCCCGCGTCTCGGAAAGGCCGTCCTCCACCGAGAAATAGACATCTCCGAACGCCGTGGCGACGGGAGTTCCATCCTCCCGCCACTCGATATCCGGATGGGTCAGCAGCCGCGTCATGCCCCTGCCCTAGCCCGCCGGGCCGGAAATGGAAACGGGGCCAGGCATTGCGCTTTTGCCACGCCTGCCCCACCTTCGGCCAAAGCCAGAAAAGGAGCCCCGGCATGAGCGACCTGGATGTCAAACGCGAGGACGGCCCAACCGGCGGGCGTTATCTCGTCACCATCGATGGCCATACCGCCGAGATGACCTATTCCAAGGCTGGCGCCACGCGCCTGATCATTGACCATACCGGCGTTCCCGACGCTCTGCGGGGCAAGGGCGCTGGCCAGGCAATGGTGCAGCGCGCAGTGGAAGACGCCCGCGCGGCCGGCATCAAGATCATTCCCCTCTGCCCCTTCGCCAAGGCGCAGATCGGGAAACACCCCGAATGGCAGGATGTGCTGGCCTAGGCACGCCGGGCTGAGGGAGGTGAAGCGATGGGTGTTCTGTTGAGGATACTGGGCGTGATCTGGATTCTCGCCGGCCTGATCTTTACGGTGGCCGCGGTCATCGGGGTCACGGCGGAGGCAGGCTCCGAGGCGGGTGGCGCCTATATTGTGGGCGCCTTCATTGGGGCGGGGCTGGTGATAACGCCCGTCTGGCTGACTGGCATTGCCTTCTTCCTCCTGCCCGGCTGGATCCGTAAACAGCTAGCCAGCAAACAGACGGATATTTTCGCATGAGCCAGGACATCACCCATGACGCGGCGCGCCAGCGCTACAGCCTGATGGTTGACGGTGTGGAAGCCTACCTCACCTATGAGCGCCGTCAGCCGGGCGTGCGCCACATCACCCACACCATCGTCCCGGATGCCATCGGCGGACGCGGCCTGGGCAAGAAGCTCGTCACCGCCATCATGAACGACATCAAGGCGGGCGGCGAACGTGTCACCTCCACCTGCTGGTATGCCAGCGGCGTGATCGACAAGACGCCCGAATGGGCCGCCCTGAAAGCCTGACGGGATGCCAAGACCCAAACCCTTCTGGAAAACCAAGACCCTGGAGGAAATGACCCCGGAGGAATGGGAAAGCCTGTGCGATGGCTGCGGCAAATGCTGTGTCGTCAAGCTGGAGGATGAAGATACGGGCGCGCTCGCCTATACGCGCCTGCACTGCAAGCTGCTCGACGGCAGCACCTGCCAGTGTTCGGATTACGCCAATCGCAGGCAGCATGTTCCCGACTGTGTGCAGCTCACGCCCGTGGTTGTCGAGCAGGTGGACTGGCTGCCGCGCACCTGTGCCTACCGGCTGATTCAGGAGGGCAAGCCCCTGCCCGCCTGGCACCACCTGGTCTGCGGTGACCGGGAGCGTATCCACGAACTCGGCCATTCCGTCCGTGGTCAGACCGTCTCGGAGGATACCGTCTTCGAGGAAGACGAGATCGACTGGGTGATCGACTGGGAAGGCACCGAGCCATAACTGATTGGCTATGAGTTGTTGACAGACCCATAATCACCTGGTTATGGGTTGATATGGTTGAGCACGGCGACATCTTCCGGGCCTTGTCCGATCCTACCCGCAGGGCGATCTTTGAGCGCCTGTGCCGGGAGGGCGAACAGTCGGTGCATGCGCTCACCGCCGGCGCCGGCATTTCCCAACCGGCAGTGTCCAAGCATCTCAGCGTGCTGCGGCAAGCTGGCCTCGTTTCCGGCCAGCAGGAGGGACGCGAGACGCATTACAGCCCCGAAATCGGCGCGCTGGCATCCCTCATCGACTGGACGCAGGAGATGCGCGCCTTCTGGGAACACCGTTTCGACAATCTCGAAGATCTCCTGAACAGGATGGACCAATGAACTGGAACAAGCTGATCCGGCAGGGGCATCGCTGGGTGTCTATAATCTTTACACTGCTGGTAGCGGGCCTCTTTGCAGCGCAGGGTTTCGGATATCAACCTGCGGAATGGGTTTTCCTAACCCCGCTGGCGCCGCTTGCACTGCTGGTGCTGTCCGGTCTCTATCTTTTCGTCCTGCCCTATGTGATGGGCGGGCGCCGCCGGAAACCTTCTCCGCAATGAGTGGCAAGCCCGCGCTCCTCTCCGGGGGCAATCCACAGATCCCGAAAGGGTTCGGGAACGCGCCGGTGCAGGCCTATATTACCGCCATGCCGGAATGGAAGCGCGGCGTGGGAGAACGGCTCGACGCCCTCATAGAAAAGGCTGTGCCGGGCGTCAGGAAGGCCGTGAAATGGAATTCACCCTTCTATGGGACGGAAGAAGGCAGCTGGTTCCTCAGCTATCACTGTTTCACCAAATACATCAAAGTCACCTTCTTCCGGGGCACGTCGCTGACGCCCATCCCGGGAGGCACGTCAAAACACCCGGAGGTGCGCTATCTCAACATCCATGAAGGCGGTCTCGACGAAGATCAGTTTACGGACTGGGTGAAGCAGGCAAGCCAGCTTCCCGGTGAGAAATTATAGGGCCTCCAATATGACCGAAACGCGCTCCCTCCTTATCGAACGTGACATCGCGCATCCTCCCGGGAAGATCTGGCGGGCGCTGACAACGCCCCACCTGATCGAAGAATGGCTGATGAAAACCGATTTTGTCCCGGCCACTGGACATCAGTTCGAGCTGCGCGCCGGCTGGGGCACCGTGACGTGCAGGATCCTGACCATCGAGCCCGAACGGCAACTGGCCTACACATGGGATGCAGGAGATGACGCCAACGGGCTGCGCAGCACCGTAACCTGGACCCTCACGCCAACGCCCACCGGCACCCGCCTGCGCATGGAACAAAGCGGCTTCCGGAAGGGCCAGCCGCATTATTATGGCGGCGCAATGGCCGGCTGGCCGCGCATGATCGATACGATCGAAGCCATCGCCGCCCGGCCGGACTAGACGCCCCTTCAGCCATCCTTAACGGCGCCGTGGCACTCTCGCGGGATGGACGTTCTGCCCGCCTTCCTCGACCATCTGACCCGTGAGCGCCGCACGGCCGCCAAGACGGTGGAAGCCTATGGCAGCGACCTTTCCTTCTTCCTCGCCTTCCTGCGTGTGCATATGGGCGGAGAGCCATCGCTTGCCATGCTGGCCGATGTACGCGCGCGCGATATCCGCGCCTACCTGGCCGAGCGGCGCCGCGAAGGCCTGTCCGACGCAAGCGTGGCGCGCATCCTCTCCTCCATCAAGGCGCTTTACCGCTGGGTGGACCGTGCCCATGGCATCAACAATGCCGAGGTGGGCTATCTGCAGGGCCCCCGCCGGCCTCAGCGCCTGCCTCGCCCGGTTTCCATTGATGCGGCCCGCGATCTCATCTCCGAAGCCGAGAGTGAGCCCGATCAGGAGCCGTGGATCAGCGCGCGGGACGCCGCGGTACTCTCCCTGCTTTACGGCGCAGGCCTTCGTATCTCAGAAGCCCTCAGCCTGACGGGCGCTGACCTTCCGGCCCCGGAGCGGCTGCGCATCAAGGGCAAAGGCGGCAAGGTGCGGATCGTACCGCTGATCCCTGCGGTGCGCGAAGCGATCCGTTCGTATGCGGAAATCTGCCCCTGGGCGCTGACGCGGGACAAGCCCCTCTTCCGCGGCGCCAAGGGCGGCGCGCTCAACCCCCGCCTGATCCAGGGCCTGATGCAGCGCATGCGCGCCTATCTCGGCCTGCCGGAAACGGCCACGCCCCACGCGCTGCGCCACGCCTTCGCTACGCATCTGTTGGCGAACGGGGCAGACCTGCGCGCGATCCAGACGCTGCTGGGCCATGCCTCCCTCTCCACCACGCAGGTCTATACCGGCATCGACTCCTCGCGCCTGCGCGAAGTTCACGCCGCTGCTCACCCGCGCGCCTGAGGCCGCCTCAGGGCGCGAGCTGCGCGGTCAAAGCGTCCGCCAGCAGCCGCCCGCTCTCGGTGAGGGAAAGCTCCGATCCCTGCATTTTGACCCAGCCCTGCTCGGCAAACACCGCCAGCTTGTCGCGGGGCACCTGTTTGCCGGAAACGAGCTCTACACGGCGCAGATCCACCCCCTCTGCTGCCCGCAGGCCCATGGCCAGCAACTCGCGCGCAATGTCGAGCGGGGGCAGCTTGCCCGCATCCGCCCAGCCTTCCTGCAGCATCTGCACGCCGGCTATATAGGCTTCCGGGCGCCGTTCGGCCTCGGTGGCATAGCGGTTGCCGCTGACCGAGAGACGGCCATGCGCGCCGGGGCCAACCCCGATCCAGTCTCCGCCCCGCCAATAGATGAGGTTATGACGGGACTGATGTGCCGGCGACGCGGCGTGATTTGAGACTTCATAGGCCGGCAGCCCGGCCCGGGCCGTCATCTGCTGGGTGAGTTCATAAAGGTCTGCCTGCGCATCATCCGGCATCGGAACAATATCGCCGCGTGCGGCCGCTTTTCCGAAGGCCGTTGCGGGCTCGAAAGTCAGTTCATAGAGCGACAGGTGGGGCGCGCCTAGCGCGAGCGCGTCGGCAAGTTCTGCCTCCCAGTTGGCGGGCGACTGGCCAGGGCGCGCATAGATGAGATCCATGGAAACGGACTCGAACACTTTCAGCGCCCGCTTCACGGCTTCCGCGCCCGCCTCGGCATCATGATCGCGGCCAAGGAAAGCCAGCGCAGCGTCCCGCATCGATTGCACGCCGATCGACAGGCGCGTCACACCCGCCCGGCGCAGCCCCGGAAGGTCCGCCCTCAGAACATCGTTGGGGTTGGCCTCAAGCGTTATCTCTGCGCCTTCCTTGATGCCGAACGTGTCAGACGCCGCTTTCAGGATTTCGGCCACCTGCTCGGGCCGCAGCAGGGCGGGTGTGCCGCCGCCGAAATACACTGTATCGAGCGCCCCATGCTCGGGCACCTTGCGGCGATGGGCATGAATATCGCCGACGATGGCTGACACCAGCGGCTCGGTTACCCGGTCCTTGGCGGCATAGACATTGAAGTCGCAATACGGGCAGATGCGCGCGCAATAGGGCCAGTGAACGTAGAGGCCAAAACCAAAATGCGGGCCGAACGGGGCAAAAACCTGGGTCATGCGAGCAGCGCGGCCCGGAGTTTTTCAACCGCCCGCGCCCTGTGGCTCATTGCATGTTTCCGCTCGGGCTCCATTTCGCCGAAGGTTTCCGTTTCACCATCGGCCACAAAGACAGGGTCATAACCAAAGCCCCTCTCCCCCCGCGGCGGCCAGACGAGCGTGCCATGCACCTCGCCCTCATAGACAGCTTCCGTGCCATCGGGCCAGGCAACGGCCAGCGCGCAGACGAATTTGGCTGAGCGGTCTGCCGATCCTGAGGCCTTGAGCTCTGCCTCCACCTTTTCCATCGCCCTGTAGAAATCGCGCGGCTCCCCGGCCCAGCGCGCCGAATAGATGCCCGGCTGGCCACCCAGGGCGGTCACCGACAGGCCCGAATCATCCGACAGCGCCGGCAGGCCCGTTGCCTTCATGGCGGCGCGGGCTTTCAGCAGGGCGTTGCCCGGAAAACTATTCTCGGTTTCTTCCGGTTCATCCAGACCGAGTTCCAAAGCAGAAACAACCTCAAAACCATGGGGCGCGAACAGATCTTTCAGTTCGGACACCTTGCCCTTGTTGTGTGTAGCTGCCACGAGTTTTCCGGGCACGAGGCGGGGCATAGCCGTAGCTTTATTCACAGATATGTGGCTCCATTCTTGCTTTATGCGCGAATGCATATATCGTTATTCGGTAATAACGGGACGGCGCACTGGCAAAGTTCCTCTTCATAAACCATCAACCGAACAGGGTGAAAAGGCCGGGTATGACAAAGACAGGCCGGAATTCCATGGCAGAGGCGATGACAGTGCTGGTCACTGTCGCGATGTGGATTGCAGGCGCTTTCGGTGTCATCGGCATTCCCGTACTCGCTCTGGGCCTGATCGCGAGCCTCTCCAATGGCGAAGCCTCCCTGCCCGGCATCGAGGCGCTGGCGGACGGTGTCTCGCCGGGCAGCTTCGTCATCGCGCTGGGCCTGCTCTGCGTCATCGTGCCGGGCGTGATCTTCATCTGCATCCAGATGCGCCGCATCCTGCTGACCCTGGTGGAGGGCGATCCCTTCGTGCCGGAGAATGCCGGGCGCCTGTCGCGCATTGGCATTGCCATTGCAGCGATGGAAATCATCCGGATTGCGACCCTCCTGGTGGTCCGCGCCATGCCCAGCCTCGTCGGAGACGCGCCACCAAAGCTCTCAACCCAGCTCATACTGTGGATTTCCGTGGCGGCGCTGTTCATCCTTTCCCAAGTCTTCCGGGAAGGCACCCGCCTTCGCGACGAAGAAAAAATGACGATCTGAGGAGCACAGACGGACATGACCATTCGCGTGACCCTCGACCGTGTGCTTCTGGAACGCCGCATGTCGCTGACCGAGCTTTCCGAGCGCGTGGGCGTTACCCTCGCCAACCTCTCCATCCTGAAAACCGGTAAGGCCAAGGCCATCCGCTTCTCGACCCTGGAGGCCCTCTGCCGCGAGCTGAAATGCCAGCCGGGCGACCTGCTCGTCTTCGACACCGAAGGCGAAGAAGACGAACGCCAGGTCGCGGCTGAATAGCGATCAATGGAATTAGATTGATTATCCAAAATCAATCTAATTCGGTTGACGCCTGCTTAGAGCCCCAGCGCAGCCCGCTGCGCAGCAAAGAGTTCGCCGCAGCCTTTCTCGGCCAGACGCATCATCTCATCCAGTTCCGGGCGCGACATGGGGCGGGATTCGCCTGTACCCTGGACTTCGATGAAGCCGCCATCAGAACTCATCACGACATTCATATCCGCCTCACCAGCCGAATCCTCGGGGTAATCCACGTCCAGCACCGGCATGTCCTGGAAGAGCCCCACCGAGATCGCGGCGGCCTGTTTCAGGATCGGCTCAGCCTTGATGACGCCTTCGGTCTGAAGATAACGGCAGGCCATGGCGAGGGCCACAAAGCCACCGGTGATCGACGCCGTGCGCGTGCCGCCATCGGCCTGGATCACGTCGCAGTCGATGGTGAGCGTGTTCTCGCCGAGAGCAGCCAGGTTCACCACCGAACGCATGGAACGCCCGATCAGGCGCTGGATTTCCTGCGTGCGGCCAGACTGTTTGCCTGCGGCGGCCTCCCGGCGCCCCCGCGTGTGCGTGGCACGCGGCAGCATGCCGTATTCGCCGGTCACCCAGCCCTCGCCCTTGCCCTTCATCCAGCCGGGCACGCCCTTTTCCCAGCTAGCGGTACATAGCACATGCGTGTGACCGAACTTGGCAAGGCACGATCCTTCGGCATAGCGCGTGACGCCGGTTTCGAGCGAAATCGGGCGCAGCTGGTCAAAAGCGCGGCCCGAGGGGCGAACAAGATTTGGCATCTTCGGGAATCCTTCTAGCTGATGGCCTGATTTGCGGGTTTTGCTGCGCCTGTCTACACCGGCAGCTGTCAACGGAGAGCAGAAGAGCGATGGCCACGGATATCGAGATTGCCCGCGCGGCGAAGAAACTGCCGGTCCAGGACATCGCCGCCCGCATCGGCGCAGCCCCGGAAGACATCATCCCCTACGGCCATGACAAGGCAAAACTCTCGGCAGCCTTCCTGCAGCGCCAGTCCGCCCGGCCGGATGGCAAGCTGATCCTCGTCACTGCCATCAACCCCACCCCCGCCGGCGAAGGCAAGACCACCACCTCCATCGGCCTGGCCGACGCGATGAACCGGATCGGCACGAAGACCCTCCTCTGCCTGCGCGAACCCTCACTCGGCCCCTGTTTCGGCATGAAGGGCGGCGCCACCGGCGGCGGCCTTGCCCAGATCGTGCCGATGGAAGACATCAACCTGCATTTCACCGGCGACTTCCACGCCATCACCTCGGCGCACAATCTCCTCTCCGCCCTCGTCGACAACCACATCCATTGGGGCGGCGAACCAAAGCTCGAAGCCGTGCGAACCAGCTGGCGCCGTGTGATGGACATGAACGACCGTAGCCTGAGGAATATCGTTTCCGGCCTTGGCGGGCCCGGCAATGGCGCCCCTTCCGAAACCGGGTTCGACATCACCGTCGCCTCCGAGGTGATGGCCATCCTCTGCCTCGCCACCGATGCCGAAGATCTGGAGGCCCGCCTCTCCCGTATCATCGTCGGCTACACACGCGAGAAAGAAGCCGTTACCGCCGCTGACATCAAGGCCACCGGCGCCATGATGGCGCTGTTGCGCGACGCGATGCTGCCAAACCTTGTCCAGACGCTGGAGAACAATCCCTGCCTCGTGCATGGCGGCCCCTTCGCCAACATCGCCCATGGCTGCAACTCGGTAATGGCCACAAGGGCTGCGCTGAAAATGGCCGACTATGTTGTCACCGAGGCCGGCTTTGGCGCAGACCTCGGCGCCGAAAAATTTCTCAACATCAAATGCCGCCAGGCCGGCCTTGCGCCCGATGCCGTCGTTCTCGTTGCCACCATCCGTGCCCTGAAGATGCATGGCGGCCTCGCCAAGAATGAGCTGGGCAAGGTCAGCTATGAAGCGCTGGAAAAAGGCCTCGCCAATCTCGCCCGCCATATAGAAAACCTGCGCAGCTTCGGTCTGCCGGTCGTCGTGGCGATCAATCGCTTCACCACCGATACCGAAGGCGAACTCCACGCCCTGCAGGCCTATTGCGAAAAACTCTCCGTACCCGTCGCGCTCTGCACCCACTGGGCCGAAGGCGGCAAAGGCGCCGAAAATCTTGCGCACAGTGTGGTCAAGCTGATCAAAGACGGCACCGCCGATTTCAAGCCGCTTTACCCGGACAATTTCCGCCTGCTGGACAAGATCGAAACCGTGGCGAAATCCATCTACCGGGCAGACCGGGTGGAAGCGACCCGGGCGGTGAAAAACCAGCTCGCGGCCTGGGAAAAGGCCGGCTTTGGCCACCTGCCCGTCTGCATGGCCAAGACGCAGTACAGCTTCTCGACAGACCCTGCCCTTCTGGGCGCCCCGGAAGGCCATGTGGTCCGTCTTCGGGAAGTGCGCCTCGCTGCCGGGGCGGGCTTCGTCGTCGCCATCTGCGGAGACATCATGACCATGCCGGGCCTGCCGCGTCGCCCCGCCGCCGAGCACATCCACCTCAATGCCCACGGCCAGATCGAAGGGCTGAACTGACACGGCCGCAAATCTATTTAGCTAAACCCAAAAATAGCGCTTGACTCGATATTAGCATAATTGCTAATTAGCAGACATGGAAAACAACGTCTTCAAAGCATTGGCCCATCCGGCCCGCAGGCAGCTTCTCGCCCTGCTTCGTAAAGGTCCCCGTCTCGCCGGAGACCTCGCCGCAGAGTTCGAGGCCAGCTGGCCGACGATGAGCCGCCATCTGGCGGTGCTGAAGGAGGCCGAGCTGATCACGGCGGAGCGGCAGGGAAACCAGATCCTCTACCGCGTGAACACAAGCGTTCTGGAAGACGCGGCCACCGCCCTGCTCGGGCTGCTTGGCCGTGACAATGGCGATGACGACCTTAAGGAGGCAGCCGAATGAAACCCTTTATCCGCACCGGCCTGATCGCATCGGCGATTGCGTTTCTGCTAACCTCGGGCATCGCGCTCACCACTTGGAATGCCCTGCCGGAAACCGGCGATATTCCGGTTCATTGGGGCCCGGATGGACAGGCAGATCAGTTTGCGAGCAAGAGCGGGGCATGGGTCTACCTGCTGATCCTTCCAGGCACCGTACTTCTGACCGGCCTCCTCCTCGCGCTCGTCCCGGCGATTGATCCGCGCAAACGCAATATCGATACCGGGCGGCGGGCCTATCTGGCGACATGGATCGGCGTCATGATGCTCTTGACCTTCGTTCAAGGCGGCATCGCCTTCGGCATGTTGGGAACCGGGGAGGAAACCCTTTACTCTGACACGATGGTCCGCCTGGTGATTGCCGCCTGCGGCGCCCTTTTCATCGTTATCGGCAATTACCTGCCGAAAACCCGCTCCAGCTTCATGTTCGGCATCCGCACCCCCTGGACCCTGTCTTCGGACATCGCCTGGGAGAAGACCCACCGCCTGGCGGGCCCATTGTTCATGGCCGCCGGCGCCTTGGGTATGGCGGGCGCCTTCCTCTTCAGCGGCATCTGGCTGGGCCTGCAACTGTCGGTCCTAGTGGTCTCCGCTGCCCTCATCGCCGCCGTCTATTCCTACTTCGTCTGGCGCAAGGCTGACGACCGGGATGCCGGATCCGGCCTCACCATCTAAGGCCGCCCCATCAACACTATTGAACCGCGCATGCACCGCCCTTAATCCAGAGACATGGCGGACCAGTCAGACATCCTCAGCCTCATGCAGCGGCTCGACCAGCGCTCCCGGAACATTTTCCGGGAGATCGTCGAGGGCTATCTGGCAACGGGCGAGCCGGTCGGCTCGCGCACCCTTTCCAAGGCGGGCATTGCCCTCTCCCCGGCCTCCATCCGCAATGTGATGGCAGACCTGACAGACCTCGGCCTGCTCGACGCCCCCCACATCTCTGCCGGCCGCGCGCCCACGCATAAGGGCCTCCGCCTCTTCGTCGACGGCTTTCTCGAATACGGCGACCCTTCCAGGGAAGACAAGAAACAGATCGACGACCGGCTGGCCTCGGCAGGCACTGACCTTGAAGCGGTGCTGGGGGAAGCCTCCGACATCCTCTCCGGCCTTGCCGGGGGGGCAGGACTCGTCGCCTCGCCAAAGCGCGACGCGGCGGTGCGGCATGTCGAATTTGTCCCCCTTGCCGGCGGAGACGCCCTCTGCGTCCTCGTCACCGAAGACGGGGACGTTGAAAACCGCATCCTCAAGGTGCCCGATGGCCTGCCTGCCACCGCGCTGATCGAGGCGGGAAACTATCTCTCCACGCGCCTCAAGGGCCGCACCCTGGCCGAGGCGGCCAGCGAAGTGCGCGCCGAACTGCAGGACCGGCGCGCGGCGCTGGACGCGGCGACCACAGCCCTCGTCGAAGCAGGCCTGGCCGAATGGGGCGGAGACGCGCCGGGCCGCGGCCGCAGCCTGATCGTGCGGGGCCGCGCCAATCTGCTGGAAGATGCCAAGGCCGCCCAGGATCTCGACCGGGTGCGGCAATTGTTCAACGAGCTGGAACGTCAGCAAAGCCTGCTTGAAATTCTTGACACAACGCGCGAAGCGGGCGGCGTGCGCTTGTTCATCGGGTCGGAAAACAGGCTTTTTCCGTTGTCTGGTTCAAGTGTGATCGTGGCACCCTATATGGGCGGCACAAAACATGTGATCGGGGCACTCGGTGTGATCGGGCCAACACGGCTCAATTATGCCAGGGTGATCCCGATGGTCGATTATACCGCAAAGGTCGTGGGGGAGATTCTCTCGTCCCGGCGCGGAAAGGATGGGAAGTGATGAGCGACGAAAACAAACCGGGTGAAGCCGCTGAAATCGACGCCGGTGTAAACCCTGAAGCTAAGGCCGAAGAGGCGGTTACGGCCGAGGAGCTGATTGCCCGCCTCGAGGCAGAGAAGGCCGACATGAACGGTCAGATCCTGCGCCTGCTGGCCGACCTCGACAACACCCGCAAGCGGGCTGACCGCCAGGTCAGCGAAGCCCGCATCTACGCCATCGAGAAATTCGCCGCCGACCTGCTCAGCGTGTCGGACAATCTCGCCCGCGCCCTTGATGCCCTGCCCGAAAGCGAGCGCGGCGGGCTTACCGATGCCGGGAAAAACCTCCTCGGCGGCATTGAGATGACCGCCAAGGAACTCAACACCGCCCTTTCCCGCCACGGCGTTGTACCTGTGGCGGCCGATCCCGGCGCGCCGTTTGATCCCAACGTGCATCAGGCTGTGGCACAGATCCCTTCAGAGCAACCCTCCGGCACCATCGCCCAGCTCTTCCAGCCCGGCTGGCGCATCGGCGAGCGCACCCTGCGCGCCGCCATGGTCGCCGTCAGCACCGGCCCGGCGAACTGAGAGGGATAAGGGCGAGGGTGCGGGATCAGTCCCACACCACCCGCCATGCCGTAATCGTGCCCGGCAGCCAGTTGGGCACGATCACCACATCGCCGAACACTGACAGGTCACTCTGCAGGATGCCGCCGGTCTGCGTATCCAGCAGCGTAGTCACCTGCCCGTCTTCGCTGACATAATGGATCTGCCCCGGCTAGCTCGACACCAGATACCCGCCGCCCGGCACCAGGCCCACACCGTCAGCATCCTTCATGCCGCGCGCCAGGATATCCTCGGCGTCAGCGCTGCGCAGTTCGATCAGATAGCGCTCGGTCATCGTCGTGATCGGGGGCGAGCTAGCCCTGCCCCGAGGGCGAACCCGCCGGCCGGGCGCCGTCTCAGGCTGCCCGGCTGCGGGCCTTGGCGCGCGGGCGCGCCCGATACGCCTTCAGCATCCGCGCCCAGGTCCGAAACGGGTAGAGCGTCTGCGTGACAAAATCATTCGGCGGATTATCGCTGATACCCGTGGGCACATCGATCGCCGAACCGGGATTGTACCAGGTTCCAAAAATCCGGTCGTAGAATGGAAAGATCGACGCAAAATTCTTGTCATACGCCTCAGGCACATTCGCATGGTGCCAACGGTGAAACTGCGGCGAGACGATCACATCGCGGAAGATGCCGTGATCCCAGTCCAGCCGGGAATGAACATAATACTGGTGCAGCCCCTTGATCAGCGCCAGGCCGGCAATCTCTTCCAGCCGGAAGCCCAGCCAGGAGGAGGTAAAGACCAGCGCAGCCGCAATCACCAGCTGCTCGGTGAAATGCCCGCGCGACCAGGACAGGAAGTGCAGCTCCGGATCGGAATGATGCACCGCATGAGAGGGCCAGAGCCAGCTGGTATGCAGGAAGCGGTGCACCCAGTAGATGCCGAAATCATAGACCAGCAGCGCCACAAGCGCTTTCAGCCAGATGGGCTGATCCTGCCACACCTCCGCCTGCAGTACCGGCAGGCCAAGCTGGGCGTAGGCAACGCTCAGCGGCGCGATGAGCACCAGATAGAGGGCGCCATTGAGGCTGGAGAACTGTAGCAGCAGGAAGTTGGTAACCGCCGACTGGCGCATCGATTTGGGCCAGTGCAGCGCGCCCCGCCCCCGAGACAAGAAGGCCAGCGCCGTGAACACGGCCGTCAAAACGGCCAGAAAGCCCACCTGCCAGGCTATCCCCTGCAGATATTGCAACATCTCTTCACCCAGCGGCCGTTTTATTGTTTTCTGCCGCCGGGTGTATCAGGCCGGGCTTAAGATTTCCTGATCCGGGCCAGGGTCCGGCGTGGCCGGCCCTGCAGGACGCTCCGCCTTAGCCCATGCGCGCTCATGCAGTGTATAGGCAACCGTCTGCACCAGCGGCTCGATCATCCCGATCGCCAGCGCGGCGTGCCAGCTGCCGGTCAGGGCAAAAGCGACGGAGATCGCCACGGCAAAGTGCATGGCGCTATAGGTCAGGGTCTTCAGGGCAGGGCGCGGCATGGGGGGAAACCTCATTCTCATGAGAGGACATATGCTCCCTTTGAGAATCATTTTCAAATTGGAACGGGTTGCCCGCGTCATAGAGCGCGCCTATGGGGCAAATCTGTCATGGCCTCTTGAGCCTGCCCCACAGTTCCCCATATCGAGGGCCAAAGAAGCGAGCGGATTTAACCACCCAACTCGCTGCTCAAAAACTGAACCCTTGATAGAGCCATTGGCGGCGCGGGGCTGCTGAGCAGACCGAACCCAAACGAAGCCAGTGGCGGCTGACGAAAGAGAGAGACATATATGAGCAAGATCATCGGTATCGACCTCGGCACCACCAACTCCTGCGTGGCCGTCATGGAAGGCGGCCAGGCCAAGGTTATCGAAAACGCAGAAGGCGCCCGCACAACCCCGTCGGTCGTGGCCTTCACCGAAAGCGGCGAACGCCTCATCGGTATGCCCGCGCGCCGTCAGGCCGTGACCAACCCCGACTTCACCTTCTACGCGATCAAGCGCCTCATCGGCCGCACCTTTGACGACCCCACCGCGCAGAAGGACAAGGAACTGTCCCCCTTCGCCATCGTCAAAGGCCCCGCCGGCGACGCCTGGGTGAAAGGCCGTGACAAGGACTACGCGCCCCAGGAAATCTCCGCCTTCATCCTCACCAAGATGAAAGAGACTGCAGAAGCCTATCTCGGCTCCAAGGTCACCCAGGCGGTGATCACCGTTCCGGCCTACTTCAACGACGCCCAGCGCCAGGCCACCAAGGATGCTGGCCGCATCGCCGGCCTCGAAGTGCTCCGCATCATCAACGAGCCGACCGCCGCAGCCCTCGCCTATGGCCTCGACAAAGGCGGCAACAAGACCATCGCCGTGTATGACCTTGGCGGCGGCACTTTCGACGTCTCGCTGCTCGAAATCGGTGATGGCGTGTTCGAAGTGCTCTCCACCAATGGCGACACCTTCCTCGGCGGGGAAGACTTCGACCTGCGCGTCGTCGATTTCCTGGCTGCCGAGTTCAAGAAGGAACAGGGCATCGACCTGAAGGCTGATAAGCTGGCCCTCCAGCGCCTCAAGGAAGAAGCCGAAAAGGCGAAGAAAGAGCTGTCTTCGGCCAGCCAGTATGAAGTGAACCTGCCTTTCATCACGGCAGACGCCACCGGCCCGAAACACCTCAACATCAAGCTGACCCGCGCCAAGTTCGAAAGCCTGGTCGAAGACCTCGTCCAGCGCACCATTGAGCCGTGCAAGAAAGCTCTGAAGGATGCTGGCAAGTCTGCTTCCGACATTGACGAGGTCGTCCTCGTCGGCGGCATGACGCGCATGCCGGCCGTCCAGGAAGCGGTGAAGAAATTCTTCGGCCGTGAGCCCCATAAGGGCGTCAACCCGGATGAAGTCGTCGCCATCGGCGCCGCGATCCAGGGCGGGATCCTGCAAGGCGACGTGAAAGACGTTGTCCTGCTCGACGTGACCCCGCTCTCGCTCGGCATCGAAACCCTTGGCGGCATCTTCACCCGCCTGATCGAGCGTAACACCACGATCCCGACGAAGAAGTCCCAGGTCTTCTCCACCGCTGAGGACAACCAGCCTGCGGTGACCATCAAGGTTGCCCAGGGCGAGCGCGAAATGGCCGCTGACAACAAGCAGCTCGGCCAGTTCAATCTCGAAGGCATTGCCCCGGCCCCGCGCGGCCTGCCGCAGATCGAGGTCACCTTCGACATCGACGCCAACGGCATCGTCTCGGTCTCGGCCAAGGACAAGGCCACCGGCAAGGAACAGCAGATCACCATCCAGGCAGATGGCGGCCTCTCCGAAGCCGACATCAAGAAGATGATGGCCGAAGCTGAATCCAACGCCGCCGGTGACAAGGCCCGCCGCGAACTGGTCGAAGCCAAGAACCACGCCGAAGCCCTCGTCCACCAGACCGAGAAGCAGATGGTCGAGCATGGCTCGAAAGTCTCCGACGCGGTGAAGGGCGAGATCGAAAAAGCCATCGCTGACCTGAAAGAAGCCGCTGCCGGCGACAACACCGCCGACATCTCGGCCAAGCATCAGGCCCTGATGAACGCCGCGATGAAACTCGGCGAAGCCATCTATGCGGCCCAGGGTGCTGGCGCCGCCGAAGGGGGTGACGCTCCGGCCTCGGGCAATGACGATGTGGTCGATGCCGACTTTGAAGAAGTCGACGAGCGCAAGTAATCCCCGGTCATCCGGTCACAAACAAAACCCCGCCGGAACGCTCCGGCGGGGTTTTTCTTTTCGCCGCTTTCCAGCGGTGGAAGGGCCGGAGGCGAGCGCCGCCTATCCACACCGGGCGGCTGGGTTATGCCTTCACGCCAGACCGCGCGCTCATTCCGTCCCCGGATGATTGGAGATGTGTTTTCCACCGGCCAACCTTGCGCTGCCCTAGGCAAAGCAGCTGGCTACATCGTCACGACGACCTTGCCTTGCGCCTTGCGGTCCTGCAGTTCACGGATGGCATCGGCGGCCCGCTCCATCGGATAGGTGTTGGAAACGTGCGGGCGGATCTTGCCGGCCTTGTAGAGGTCGAACAGTTCCTTCACGTTCTGCTGGTGGGCCTTGGGGTCTCGCGCCACTGCCGCGCCCCAGAACACGCCGCGCACATCGCAGCTTTTCAGAAGCGTCAGGTTCAGCGGCAGTTTCGGAATGCCCGCCGGGAAGCCGATCACCAGGAAGCGTCCTTCCCAGTTCATCGCGCGCACGGCCGGCTCGGCATAATTGCCGCCCACGCCGTCATAGATGATGTCGACCCCGCCGCCGGAAACGGCCTTGATGTCGTCTGAGAATTTCTTCTGCCCGTCCCGGTCCAGTTCGCGCTCATAGACAAGGCCCTTGTCCGCGCCTTTGGACAGGCAGAAATCCACCTTCTCCTGGCTGGAGCACGCTGCGATCACTTCCAGGCCCATGGCCTTGCCAAGTTCCACCGCCGCAATACCCACCCCGCCGGCAGCGCCCAGCACCAGCAGCTTCTCGCCGGGCTTGGGATCGCCCCGGTCCTTGATGGCGTAATAGGAGGTGCCATAGGTCATCAGGAAGGCTGCAGCCTCCTCGAACGGCATCCCTTCCGGGATCGGCATCACGCCATGGGCCGGCGCGAGGCAATATTCGGCCATGCCGCCATTGCCGGTGGAAGCCAGCACCCGGTCGCCCGGCTTCACATGGGCAACGCCCTCGCCCACAGCCGAGACAATCCCGGCCACTTCCCCGCCCGGAGAGAACGGGCGCGGCGGCTTGAACTGGTACATGTCCTGAATGATCAGCACGTCGGGATAGTTCACCCCGCACGCCTTCACCTGCACCAGAACCTGCCCCTTGCCAGGGGTTGGCACCGGCACATCCTCGATCACGAGTGTTTCTGGCCCACCGACCACTTTCGACAGTACGGCTTTCATATGCCTCTCCCTTCAAAGCTTGTTGTTTCGACCTTCAGACGGTAGCCATGCCGCGAGCAGGCGCCAAGCCTTACGCAAGGGGAAAGGACCCGTAACGATGTCGAAAATCTGGGCCATTGCCATCCATGGCGGCGCCGGACCGATCCCCGGCCGCGACTACGCCCCGGAAGAAGCCCACATCGCGGGCCTGCTGAAACGCGGGGCCGAGGCGCTCGCGAGCGGCGAAGCCGCGCTCGATGTCGTCGAAGCCATGGTCATCGATCTGGAAGCCTCTGGTCTCTATGTCGCCGGCAAGGGCGCCAGCCCGAATACGGCAGGCGAGTGGGAACTCGACGCCGCCATCATGGATGGGCGCACGCGCAATGCTGGCGCTGTCGGCGCGCTGCAGGGCTTTGAAAGCCCCATCCGCGCCGCTAGGGTCGTGCTTGGAAAAACCCCCAACGTCCTGATCGTCGGCAAGGGCGCGGCCGCCATCGCCGGCGCCGCAGGCCTTGCCCGCGTCACTGATCCGGCCAACTATTACGGCGCGGTGGATGAAGACACCGTCCAGGATGGCAGCGTCCAGATGGGCACCGTGGGCGCCGTCGCGCTGGATATCTATGGCGATATGGCCGCCGCCACCTCCACCGGCGGTGTTCTCTCCAAGACCCCTGGCCGGATCGGTGACACACCGATCATCGGCGCAGGCACCTGGGCGGACGAACGCTGCGCCATTTCCTGCACCGGCCTTGGCGAATATTTCATCCGGGCGAACGCCGCTGCCGATGTCTCCGCCCGCATCCGCTATGGCGGCGACACGCTCGCCCCTGCCCTCAGGGGGGCGCTTGATGATGTCAAACGTCTCGGCGGCAATGGCGGCATGATCGGCGTCTCCGCCAATGGCGACCTCGCAGCTGGGTTCAATTCCAGCGGACTGAAACGCGGCCTGGCTGACTGGAAAGGCCGTTTTGAAGTGGCAACCTTCCTATGACCGTACTTTTCTGGGCTCTCGCCGTCATCATCATCTTTGCCATCGCGCTGGCCGCGCAGATGCGGATGATGATCTCCATGGTTCTGCGCCGGGCGCTGGCCGCAAAGTTTGGCGGTGGCCCGAACGATGTGGAATACCGCGCAGCCATCCTGTCGCTGGGCCGGGGGCCTGCCGACACCGAAGCGGCAAAATATCTGGAGACGGACTATCCCAAACCGCTTGCCCATATGAAGCTCGCCCGCCGCGTCTCCCTGGCTGGCCCGCTCGCCCTGCTGATTGTTGTCGCGATCGGCCGCTTCTGGCTGGGGGCATTCTGATGCGGGGCTATTTCGCTATCGGCTCCGAGCGCATCTCCAAGCCGATGAACCTCGGCGCGCTGATGCGCACGGCCCATGCCTTTGGCGCGAGCTTCGTGTTCTCGATTGATGCCGAACGCAATCTCAAGGAAGCCTACGCTTCGGACACCTCCAAATCCGCAGGCCAGCTCCCCTATTACCAATGGGACTCGCTGGACGAGATGCAGCTGCCCAAAGGCTGTCAGTTGGTCGGGATCGAGCTGACCGATGACGCCGTGGAGCTGCCGGTCTTCCGGCATCCTCCGCAGGCGGCCTATATTCTGGGGCCGGAAAAGGGAAACCTCTCGGCCGCCGCCCTCGAACGCTGCGCGCATGTGGTGAAGATCCCTACCCGTTTCTGCATCAATGTCAGCCTGGCCGGCGCCCTCGTGATGTATGACCGTCATCTGTCAATGGGCGGTTATGGCCCCAAACCGATCATGCCGGGCGGCCCGGATGGGGGGCGCCGCAAACATGTTCAGGGGCCGGACAGAAAAAAAGCCGGCAGCTGAGCCCTCAGCGGACGCCGAGCAGCTTCTGCACCATGCCCATGACACCGGTGAAACGCAGGCCGCCATCCCGCACGGCAAGAGCGTAGCAAACCTCATCCGCATCCGCGACAGGCTGATGTGTATCGTCGGGGCCCTTCATGCTGACATCACCAGGCCCGTAAGAGCCCCGCTCATCAGAGAAGCCGCCGGCAAGCACCATGGTAAACTCGTTCCCGCCATGCGAATGCCGCGGGATCCTGGAGCCGGCCGCAATCCGGTAAAGCTCCACATCCATGGAAGAGCCCACATCGAGCTTCAGCCGCTTCAGGCCCAGACCCAGCATCTGCCAGCCCTGCCGGCCTGCTGCATCGAGCGCCGCAGACCGCACAGGCTCCGGCAGGCTGAGCAGCTCGTTAATTGCATCACCGGCCGATTTTCCGGCAGCGCGCTGAACCTCAGCCGGAAACTCAAGGGCGTCGATCAGGGCGAGCGTGCGCTCCAGCGCGCCGTCGCTCATCCGGGCCGCAGGCGCCGCTTCAAGGAAGTTGCCAGCGATCATCTCACTGACAGCAACCGAGCTGCGCACATCGGCGCGCATCAGGCTCTGTGCCTCCAGCATCATGGCAAAGGCAGGATCGATACATCCTGCTGCATAGGCGCTGTAAAGTTCGCTGAAGGAGTTTTGCGGGGCAGCGGTCATTGGCGTCAGGGGATCTCTATTCCTTTCAGCAAACATTGTCCGGTTTGATATTTCGTCAAGGAAACACAGCCGGAGATTGCAGTTGCCGGGTCAGATACCGCCTTCCAGTTCTCCTTTCAGCCGCATGAATGCCAGCCGGATACGGGATTTGACCGTGCCCAGCGGTAGATTGAAAGCTCTGGCGATCTCCGAATGGGAGAGACCATCATAAAAGGCGGCCTGAACCAGGATCAGCTGATCCTGCGGCAGGCTGGCCAACCGATGGCGCACGGCGGCGTCCAGCTGCTCGCGGGATACCGTTTCATCTGGGGTCTGGATCTCCGGCGGCTGCAGCACCGGATCGTCTGCATTGAGTTCAGGGCGGCGCTGGCGCCGCTGGGCGTCGATCCGGCGGTTACGCGCAATTCTGAAAATCCACGTGGAAACGGAAGCCTGGTGGCGGTCATACATTCCCGCCTTCTGCCAGACGGTGATCATCACTTCCTGCGCCAGTTCCTCGGCTTCGGCGTCCCCTGCCCCAAGGCGCAGCATGAACGCCTTCACGCGCGGAGCATAGTAGCTGAACAGTTCGGAGAAGGCGTTGCGGCACCGGCGTTCGGCAATGGCAGCCATCTGGTCTGCATGCCGTTCCCGCATGACCGGGTCTGCTATGCGGACGGTATGGTCGAACACGCGCCGGGCCTTTCGGGGATACGAACGCGCATTGTCTGTCTTCAGAAACCGTAAGGCAACCATGGCGCTTGTAATTTCCCTGTTGTGCCCGCGTCAGGTGTTTTGCTTGAGATAGCCCCCGGTGTATGGGTCTGGGAGCGTCGGAGGTAATGTGTGAGTATTTTATCTAACATGCAACAGAAAACGACACGTATCGCGCGGCCTCTCGGTCTCGTGATTCTGATGGCCGCCTTTTCGGGGATCTCGGCGGCCGAGCCAAAAGCGCTCGGACGGTTCAAGGACTGGGCGGTGTTCACCGAGGAAAAAGGCGGTGATCTGATCTGCTATGCCGCCACCGAGGCCAGCTCCAAGGCCCCCTCTTCGGTCAAGCATGGTGATGTCTGGTACTATGTGACCAGCTGGAAGTCCGGCCAGGCCAGGAACCAGCCGAGCTTCCGCGTCACCTATGATCTCAAGGCCGATAAAGCCCCCAAGACCACCATCGGGCGGTCCTCATGGCAGATGTTTGTCGCCGGCCGCGAGAGTTTTGCGGACGATGCCGATGATCCGCGCATTGTCGACGCGCTGAAGAAAGGTTCCAGCCTGACCGTCACCGCCCAGTCGGCGCGCGGAACGAATGTTACGTACCGCTTCTCACTCAGCGGCTCTACCGATGCGATTGCCAAGGCCGAAGAAGCCTGCCGCTGACCGGCCAAACGAAAAGCGGCGGTCTCCCGAAGGAGACCGCCGCCTGACTGCTCAGTTTCCTGAACCTGCTGCGATTACTGGGTAACCGGGGTCAGGATGATCTCAACGCGGCGGTTCTGAGACCGGCCCGCTTCGGTCGAATTGTCAGCCACCGGATAGTCGATGCCCATGCCGATAGCCGACATACGGACAGACTGGACGCCCTGGTTGACGAGGTAGCTGCGCACAGCGTCAGCGCGCTGCTGCGACAGGCGCTGGTTGAAATCGCGGGCGCCTTCCGAGGAGGCGTGGCCACGGATGTCAACGGCGGTCGAGGGGTACTCGTTCAGCGTGGCCGCAACCTGGTTCAGCGTCTGGAAGAAGGCCGGCTGGATTTGAGCGCTGCCCTGCTGGAAAGAGATGCCCGAGGGCATGGTGAGGGCGATCTGGTCGCCCTGACGCTCGACTTCGATGCCGGTGCCCGCGGTCTGCTGACGCAGTTTTTCTTCCTGCTTGTCCATGTAGACGCCAACCGAGGCGCCGGCGATGGCGCCAACAGCGGCGCCGATGGCGGCGTTACGCTTGTCGTCACCGCCTGCCATCATCCCGGCGCCTGCACCGAGGATTGCGCCGGCGGCGCCCGTGGTAAGAACGCGCTGGCTCGGCCCGGTTTCGCAGGCATGAACGATCGGCAGCATCAGTGCAGCCGCGATAAGAACTGATTTCTTCATGAGAAGGACTCCCTGTGGATGAAGTTGCGTTACCGCCTGTGCCATGACCAATATGAACGCTGGCCAACTGGGCGGTGAATTTTCTATTTCCCCTCTGAAATGAAGGGATTTTCGAACTCTGGCGCGTTAAACTCTGTCCATGTTCGCGCCGTTTTCCTTATGCGCCTGCTCATGCTATAGGCCCGCCCATGACAATAACCCTCGACCTCAGCCGCCGTAATAACGCTGTGCCTGGCAAGAAACGCCTGACGGGCCTTTCAGTTCCCGCGCTCAAAGCGGAGCTGGAGGCCCTCGGCCTGGAACCCAAACCCGCCAGCATGCGCGCGCGCCAGCTGCGCCGCTGGATTCACCATTTCGGGGTGACCGACTTTGCGGTGATGACCGACATCGCCAAGGATCTGCGCGCGCAGCTTGCCGAGAAGTTCGAGATCGACCGGCCGGATATTGCCGATCATCAGGTGAGCCGCGATGGCACCCAGAAATGGTTGACCCGCTACGCCCCCGGCATTGAAGGCGAAAGCGTCTATATTCCGGATGTCGGAAAAGCGGGCGCGCTGTGCGTCTCCTCGCAGGTTGGCTGTACGCTGAACTGCACCTTCTGCCATACGGGCACACAAGCTCTGGTGCGCAACCTGACCGCGCAGGAAATCGTCCAGCAGGTCATCATCGCCCGCGATGCCCTCACCGAATGGCCCTCCTCCAATGAAGACCGCCGGCTGACGAATATCGTCTTCATGGGGATGGGCGAGCCGCTCTACAATCTCGACAATGTGGCCGAGGCGATCGACACGATTTCCGATGGCGATGGCATTTCCATCGGCCGGCGCCGGATCACGGTATCGACGGCAGGCGTTGCCCCGAAGATCCCGGAGCTTGGCGCACGCACCGGCGCGATGCTAGCTATCTCGCTGCATGCCACGAATGACGATCTGCGCAACGAACTCGTACCGCTGAACCGGAAATACGACATCAAGACACTGTTCGAAGCGATCCGCGCGTACCCGGACCTTGGCAATTCCAAGCGCGTCACGTTTGAATATGTCATGCTGAAGGGCGTCAACGACACGCTCGCAGAAGCACGCGATCTGGTGAAACTGCTGAAAGGCGTGCCTTCGAAGATTAACCTCATCCCGTTCAATCCCTGGCCAGGCTCGCCCTATGAGTGTTCGGACTGGGAGACGATTGAGGCGTTTGCTGAAGTGCTGAACCGCGCCGGTTATGCTTCCCCCATCCGCACACCGCGCGGCCGGGATATTCTGGCCGCTTGCGGGCAGCTGCGTTCGGAAAGCGTCAAGGTGCGCGCCAGCGAACTGCGCAAGCAGCGCCTGGAGGCCGAAGGCTCAAAAGCGCAGGGCTAGCGCCCGCTGCCTCAGCGATGCCTGTGGGCCAGACGGTCCCAGATGGCACCGGGGATATTGGAATAGTCGTCCGTCCACGCACGGCCCCCATCGCTTTCTAGAACACTCCACGCGCCGGTGGAATCGAGAGGCGCCAGCGCAAGATCATTTCGGGCAATGGCCACCACTGCGCTGGATTGAGCGCGATAGCCCGTTTCCCGTACGGTGTGATATTGCATGCGGGCGGGCACGCCGAGTTCGCCGGCGACGCGGCCAACCACCGTTTCGAGCGCCATGTAGCGGTTGGAAACGTGCAGCAGCAGGACGCCGTCTTCCTTCAGGCGGGACAGATAGAGCGCAATGGCTTCCCGCGTCATCAGATGGGCGGGCACGGAGTCTGATGAGAAGGCGTCGATCAGCAGAATGTCGAACGCGCCTTCCGGCTCTGATGCCAGGGTGAGCCGGCCATCGCCCAAAACAATGTCCGCATCAGGCGTACACTCAGAGAGGTATGTGAAACGGTCCGGATCGCTGGCGAGGCGGGCGACGATGGGGTCGATCTCATAGAAGGTGTAGTGCTGCCCCTCCCCGGCATAGCAGGCCACAGACCCCGCCCCCAGGCCCAGCGCGCCGACCCTGCCGGGGCGCGTATGGCCTGCAAAGACCTGGCCGATGGGTGTTTCCGGCGCATAATAGGTAGCCGGCCGCCAGGCTTCTTCACCAAGAGCCTGCGCGCCGTGCAGCGTGGTGCCATGCACCATGACGCGGTAGCCGTCCCGGTCGTGGATCTTCACTACGCCAAAAAATCCGCGCTCTGAATAAGCGCCAATCGTCGGGCTCGTCGCGGCGGCTATTGCCCAGATTGCAGCGGCGGCGCCGACGCTGGCAAGCCGGGAGCGGCGCACCGCGTAAAGCGCCACGAGCGCCAGGACCAGAAGCACGAAGAAGGATCGCTCCGGTTCCCGCGCCAGCGCCGGGACTTCGTACACATACTGCGCAATGATCGCCAGACCGCCAGTAACCGCCGCCACCACGATCATCCAGGTCGGCCCAAGCCAGTAGCGCTGGGGCATCAGCAGCAGCGCCGCCAACAGCATCAGCGGATATTCGGCGACCGTGGTGAAGATGACAGGCACGAGCAGCGCATTGAACGCGCCGCCCAGGACACCCCCCAGCGACATCAGAAGATAGAACTCGGTGAGGCGGCCAGTCTCCGGCCGGTCATTCGCCAGAAGGCCGTGGCAGGCAACGGCAGCGAAGAACAGGGCCATCAGATGGACGACGAAGCTGAGCAGTGTCGGTACACCCGACACCTTCGTCAGCACAAAGAGGGCAAGCCCCGCGCATACCGGCAGGATGGACATCGCGGCCGGCAAGCTGATCGGTGGCCGCTTGGCGAAGACGACGATGAAACTGCCGATATAGAGCATCAGCGGAGGCGCCCAGAGAAAGGGCGCGCTGGCCACATCCGTAGCGATATGCGTGGTCACGCCAACGAGAAGGCTGGAGGGAACAAAGGCCAGAACAAGCCACCAGAGGCGCTGGCGCCAGAGGTTCCGGACAGGCCCGGCGCTGGCTGCCGTATCGATTGCAGCAGCGGTTGGGGCCCCCTCGGCGGGCGCGCGCATTGTCAGCAGGCCGCAGCCGATCAGCAGCACCAGAAGCACGCCATACCCGGCCGACCAGGCCATCGCCTGCCCCGCCAGCGGCGCGAGCGGCTCCAGCAGCAACGGATAGGCCGCCAGCCCGAGGAGAGAGCCGGCATTGCTGGCGGCATAGAGATGGTAGGGATCGTGGGCATCGTCCCGGCCCGTGCGTGCATACCAGGCCTGGATCAGCGGCGCGGTCGCCGAAATGATCGCGAAGGGCGGCGCAATCGAAACGGCAAAGACACCGATCAGCCAGAGCGCCGGGCGCGCGGGCTCTGGAGCGCCAAAGAGGCCGGTCAGTTCAAACGGCAGAACAAGCGCGGCGACAACGAGCAGCGCGCCATGCACCATCACCTGCCGGGAAAGCGACTTCACCAGATGCGTCAGCAGGTGGGCGTAGGCATATCCCGCCAGTAGCGCGGCCTGGAAACATACCAGCGACACATTCCAGACATTCGGAGACCCGCCCAGCAGCGGCGTTGCCATGCGGGCAAACATCGGCTGGACGAGGAAGACCAGCGCCGCTGACAGAAACACGGTCACGACAAAGGGCAAGCCGGCAAATTTGTGCAGGAGGGGACCGGAGGGCGGCGCGTGGGCGGCGGAAGGCTGGTTCATCGGAGGACCCCTTTAACGCAAGACTATCAAAGGGGGGTAAAGGACAGCTTTCACAGCATAAACACTTGGCGCAGTTGCGAATCCACGGCCGATGATTAACCTGTAGGGGATGCGTTTGCCTCCCTTTCTCCTGGCCCTCTGCGGCGCGGTTCTTTCAGCCTGCGGCAGCGCGGAAGAAGGCCCCTGCAAGACGCAAACCTTTGAAAACCTTCCGTATCTTGTCTGCGAGTTTGATGCCTCGCAGGATACAATCCGGCTTTTCCTGCGGGATGAGACCGGCACGCCCTTCGGCCAGTTTGACCGGCTGGCCAATCACGTTGCCTCTCAGGGGGGCAACCTCGTCTTCGCCATGAATGCCGGCATGTATCATGACGACCGCCGGCCCGTCGGCCTCTATATCGAGGACGGCGAAGCGGAGATGGGTTTGGTACGCTCGGCGGGGCCAGGCAATTTCGGCATGCTGCCCAATGGGGTCTTCTGGATCGATAATGGCCGGGCGGGCGTTTCCGAAACCCTTGTCTTCGATGAGCGGTTCAAGGATGCCCCGCCGCGCTTTGCCACCCAATCCGGCCCGATGCTGGTGATTGATGGCGAGCTTCACCCCGCGCTCAACCCCGACGGCACCAGCCTGCGCCGCCGCAACGGCGTTGGCGTCAGCGCAGATGGCCGTCATGTCTATTTCGTCATCAGCGATGTTTCCGTGAACTTCCATTCTTTCGCCCGCCTCTTCCGGGACGAGCTTGGCACGCCCAACGCGCTCTATCTCGATGGGGCGGTCTCAAAAGTGTATGTGCCAGCACTGGAGCGCGTCGAGACCGGGCTGGACATGGGCCCCATCGTTGGCGTCATCCGGGAATGAAAACGCTGGCCCTCTCGCCGGAACGCCGCCAGCGCCTTGTCGATGAGCTCTGCAAGCTCCTGTCGCAGGATTTTGACATCGCGCTAAGCCCGTTCCAGGCGGGCGAACTGGTGGACCGGATGACCACGCTGATCGGTCCGGCAGTTTACAATGAAGCTGTGCAGGATGTGCGTCTGCATCTGCAGCGCCGTCTTGATGATCTCGATGGCGAGGTTTTCGTGGACGATCCCGCCTGACTGCTAAGTGTTCCTTACAGGTCCGATAAGCCGGTTGCGGATCTGCCGGGACGGCCATATCTGCCTCCCAGAACCCGCACCACGATTGGAAGAGCCCCGATGACGCGCACGCTTTACGGCCTGAAAAACTGCGACACTTGCAAGAAAGCGATCAAGGAACTCGAAGCCTCCGGGAAACCCGCCGAGTTCGTCGATATTCGCGCTGAGGCCGACCTCTCCTCCAAACTGCCGCGCTGGATTGCAGCGGTCGGCGAAAAACTCGTCAATCGCAGCTCCACCACCTGGCGCAGCCTGTCAGACGAGGACAAAGCGCGCGCCTCCGGCGTTACCCTCGAAGGCTTGCTCCTGGGTAACCCCACTCTGATCAAGCGGCCAGTGATCGAGACGGATAATGAGGTGCTTATAGGCTGGACTGCGGAAACCAAGGCAAAGCTCGGCTGACAAGAACAACGAGGGCAAAGCGCCCAAAATTTCGGCCAAACCGCGCGACGGATGATAAAGCCGCCATACGTTGAACACGGACTGGCTGCCGGAGACGTGTGATGCGCCCTTTGATCGCGACCCTGATTTTAAACTGCGTTCTGCTCGGAGGGGTGGCAGCCGCCGCGCCGGGCCCCTCCCCCAAAGCCGAAACCCTTTCGGTGAAGGCAGGCAAGGACCAACGCGAGTTCATTCTCTACACCCCGCAAGACACCCGCCGAGGTATGCCCGTTGTGCTGGTTTTCCATGGCGGCGGCGGGGGCGCAGAATGGATGGCGTCAAAATCCCGCAAGCTGACCCACACCTTCACCGAAGCAGGCTATGCGGTGGTCTATATGAACGGCTCCTCGCGCCGGAATGGCGAAATGCTGCGGACCTGGAACGCCGCCCATTGCTGCGCCTATGCCCAGCGCCAGAACATTGATGAAACCGCCTACATCAATACGGCGATAGACGCGCTCGACCGCAACATAGGAATAGACCGTGCACGGATTTTCCTCGTTGGCCATTCCAATGGCGCGATGCTGTCCTACCGGGTCGCCGGACAGATGAAAGACGCCCCCCGCGCCATTGCCCCTATCAGCGGCGCCATCTTTGCCGACCAGCCCGCCCTTCCCGCGCGCACGTCCATCTTCATGTATCATGCCAAGGATGACGAGGTGCTGAGCTATTCCGGCAACCCCGACGACAAGGCCGAACGCTGGCGCACGGCGCCGCATCTCGGCTTCGAGAAGGCAGAGGCAGAACTGGCCCGCCTCAAAGGGTGCGGCGTGCCGGCAATCGCCTCGCCAGCGCCGGGCCTTACCGAAACACGCCGCATCTGCGCCGGGGGATCAACACTGCTGGCCCTGAGCGCCGAGACGGGCGGACACGAATGGGCTTCCCGCGCTGCGGAGGGCTATCAAATCGAGCAGGCCATGCTCGCCTTCTTTGAAAGCCTCAACTAACCGCAGCGTCAGTTCTCGTCGCGCTCGCTGGCAATATCGGCGGCGATGTCCTCAACCGCCGCGTCTGTCGCTTCCACCACCTCATTAGCCGCCGCGCTCGCTTCGGTCGCCGCCGCGCCCATCATCCGGTCCATCCGCGCGCCGGCAGATTCGAAGGATCCATCCACCAGGCGGAAAATCACCATGATGGCGAAGAACAAGACCAGAATGGCCGTCACAACTGCATGAAACGCTTTCATTGGTGTCAGATGCCCCTGCTCAACCTATTGAATTAACCAATGCGCATCCGCGCCAAAGGTTCCCCGCCCCCCTTTCCCCGGCCGCTCTTCTCCCCTATGGTTCCGCCATCCGAGGGGCGCGCAAGGCAAGCGCTGAGATGGGGCCGATACCGCTCCAGCACCCTTTGAACCTGATCCGGGTCGCGCCGGCGTAGGAACGGAAACCGAGACGCTAAACGCTCCCGGGTCTTCACAGATGTTTGGAGACCCAGATGAACAAGCCCACCAAGCCCGGCGATTTCGACGCCCCCAAAGTGACGACCGGCGCCCTGCCCGCCAGCCGCAAGGTCTACACTCATCCCGCCCCCGGCCTTGCCGTGCCCCACCGCGAGATTGACCTTCATCCCTCCGCCAACGAACCGCCCGTCCGCGTCTATGACACCTCCGGCCCCTATTCCGACCCCGAGGCCATCATCGACGTTGAAAAGGGCCTCCCCCGCGCCCGGCGCGACTGGATTCTCGAGCGCGGCGGCGTGGAGGAATATGAAGGCCGCGATGTGAAGCCGGAGGACAATGGCGGCGCCACCGGCAAATATCTCGCCCGCGAATTCCCCGTAAAGCACAAGCCCCTGCGCGGCCTGCCCGGACAGATGGTCACGCAATATGAATTCGCCCGCGCCGGCATCATCACCAAGGAGATGATCTATGTGGCCGAGCGGGAAAATCTCGGCCGGCAGCAAGCCCTCGAAAACGCCCGCGCGCAGATCGACCAGGGCAATTCCTTCGGCGCGGAGATCCCCGAATTCATCACGCCGGAATTCGTCCGCTCAGAGATCGCCCGTGGCCGCGCGATCATCCCCTCCAATATCAACCATGCCGAGCTCGAGCCCCAGATCATCGGGCGCAACTTCCTTGTGAAGATCAACGCCAATATCGGCAACTCCGCCGTCGCCTCCTCCATCGAGGAAGAGGTTGAGAAAATGGTCTGGGCGACCCGCTGGGGCGCCGACAATGTGATGGACCTCTCCACGGGCCGCAACATTCACAACACCCGCGAATGGATCATCCGCAACAGCCCCGTTCCGATCGGCACCGTGCCGATCTATCAGGCGCTGGAAAAAGTGAACGGCGTCGCCGAAGACCTCACCTGGGACGTCTACCGCGACACGCTGATCGAACAGTGTGAACAGGGCGTCGACTATTTCACCATCCATGCCGGCGTGCGCCTTGCCTATATCCACCTCACCGCCAAGCGCGTCTGCGGCATCGTTTCGCGCGGCGGCTCGATCATGGCGAAATGGATGCTCGCCCATCACAAGGAGAGCTTCCTCTACACTCATTTCGAGGAAATCTGCGACATCATGCGCGCCTATGATGTCTCCTTCTCATTGGGAGATGGCCTGCGCCCCGGCGCAATTGCAGACGCGAACGACGCCGCGCAGTTTGCAGAGCTGGAAACCCTTGGGTCACTGACGAAGATTGCGTGGGCGAAGGGCTGCCAGGTGATGATCGAAGGGCCTGGCCATGTGCCGATGCACAAGATCAAGGTGAACATGGACAAGCAGCTCAAAGCCTGCGGCGAAGCCCCCTTCTACACGCTCGGGCCGCTCGTCACCGACATTGCGCCCGGCTATGACCACATCACCTCCGGTATCGGCGCGGCGATGATCGGCTGGTTTGGGACGTCCATGCTCTGCTATGTGACGCCCAAGGAACATCTCGGCCTGCCCGACCGGAATGATGTGAAGGTCGGCGTGATCACCTACCGCATCGCCGCCCATGCGGCCGACCTCGCCAAGGGCCACCCGGCGGCGCAGCTGCGCGACGATGCCCTCTCCCGCGCCCGGTTCGAATTCCGCTGGGAAGACCAGTTCAACCTGGCGCTGGACCCTGAAACCGCGCGGGACTTCCACGACCAGACCCTGCCGAAAGACGCCCACAAGGTCGCCCACTTCTGCTCCATGTGCGGCCCGAAATTCTGCAGCATGAAGATCACCGCCGAAGTCCGCGACTACGCCGCCGGAATGTCCGAGAACGAACGTCTGGATTTGGAGCGGCAAGCCGCCGAAGCCCGCAAGGGCATGGAGGAAAAGAGCCGCGAGTTCATGGAGAAAGGCGGGGAGATTTATGTGGAGCGATAATGGTCACTTTTGCCGTTTATTTTTATCTGGCAGCAGGCTATATTAAATAGTCTGGAAAAAACTCAACAATAATACGCCTAAGCGTTACCAAGCTACTCGAATTCACACCTCTAGAGACTTTGACAATGTCCGAAGATTTGCAATCAAGGTACTTCGAACTGTCCTCAATCAACGAGTGATCATTTCGCTCGGAAAAGACAATTGCCTTATAGATCTTTGGGTAAATCAGAGCTTCGCCTAGCGAAACGGAGCAATCAAATTTGACCCTGCCAACTCCAAACTCGTAGTCGTCCGGAGCTCGTGTGAATGCCAACCACTTGTTCTGAAGTTTTGCTTTTCGGCTCGACGCTCGATTCCCGTTGCCGTGTGGACGACTAACTCTCTGGAGATACATTCCAGAGCTTAAAAACAAGGGTGCTTCGCGCGCGGAGTCCATAGCATCCCTAATCCAAATCGCTGAATCGAAGATTCGGCCTAGTGCGCCACAAATAGCCTTTGATCTGGTTTCCATTTCGTTTAATCAACACTAGTGCAGCGCGACTAGGTCGATCTGGCGCTTCGAAGTAAATGTCGCAGCCAGCCAACGGACGATTGTGAAGATCGTTGGGATCGCGTCCAGATTGGATATGAAGATAAACACCTCGCATTGCATCGTGAAAGCAATTGCGCTCCTCGACACTGAATTTGTTCAACTTTTCTGCAACAGAACTCAAAACCTCGGTTTGCAGAACCTTGGCTTCATATTCAGTTTGGATGGCAAAAGGTATATTGGACGCCGCGAAGTTCAACTCAATCATTCCTTATGAATACCGTCTGCGGCCTTAACCAAGGCTTCCTGAAGCGCTTCGCCATGCGCTAGCAAATCGGACACCGTAGACGGATTTGCAAGTCTTGTGGTTAGTGCAAATTGGTCAAAGCGCAATTCGGACAACAACGCAAGTTTTGTTTCCAAATCTGCAAGCTCCGGTTGTTCCAAAAACTTAACATGGATGCCTGAGATTTGCATAATCTCTGGAATATCAATGCGATATCGAGCCAAGACGCTTTCCAACGCAGCAGCTACGATTGGCAAGTCGGAATTCGGGCTAGCGCCAAAACGAATTAACTCTGTTTCGAGTTGCCTACCAAAGTCTCTGCATCTTTGACCAATACGGCGTTGGGAGTATCCTAGTGTGGCTAGGAAAGCGTCTCTTTCTTTGCTGGCAGCGTTGGCGGCAGAAAGTGACTGCCTGCGCCGCTCAGCAAACCAAAGTGCGACGGCAATTACCCCAGGAATACTTCCGCCCACGAATGCGGCAAATGGATTTACCCACCAGTGTGGATCTCGCTGAATGCTTGCCAACGGCTCAGCGACTTCTGCCGTAAGGCTGAGTAACGACATCGATCGCTCACTTCAATCCAAGATAAAAAATTACTTTCAGTTTAGAGTTTGTTTAGGCGCACGCAAGGGTTAATCACTGCTTGCCAACATTCGAAGGGCATCAATTTCCGACTGAGTGCAATTTTCTTACCTTCCTATTCGCGATAGATGCGTTTCGCGCTCGTCTTTGGACGACAATTATGAGAGCATTTTCGACCAACCTCCTAAGGACTGCCGGAGTTAATTGACTTTATGCGGCTTGCCGCGCGTGCGCGTCCTGTCCCCATAACCCCATTCGCGCGCCTCGCCTTGATGCATTCAAAGCTCCCGGCACGGAAGGCGCGGCAGGCTTCGGGGCGGTCTTCGTAGACGCTGCAGGCGGCTTTGCCGTTTGAGAGGTCAAGGTGGATGCAGTGGCCGCAGTCGAAGCGCACGAAGGTGCGCCCCTCTTCTGTGAAGAGACTTTCCGGTGGCAGGGAACGGGCGGCGTCCCAGGGGAGGAGTTCGAGATAGCGGGGGTTCCGGCTGAAACAGCAGGCGCCGCAGGACACACAGTCAAACGACACATCGGGCATGGGATTGCGAAAGAAGGCTCCACCGCCCGGCCCGCGCCTCTCGCAGCTCCCGGCAGCGCGGCGCGATTTACGCCAACACATTTTCCCATGCAAGAGGGGCCGCCCCTTCCGGAACGGCCCCTCATAAATGGCTGCTTATCGCCTGCCTCAGCTGCCGAATTCGGCCCGCAGCTTGGCCAGCGTCGCCTCGTCAGTTTCGGCCAGCTGAATAATCTCCGTATACCGCTTGAGCGTGATGCCTTCTGTCTGAATGGCGGCGGTGATCTGCTGCTCGGCCTTGGCCTGAACGGCGGCGGCCTCATCCTCGCTCTTGGCGGCCTGCAGCTCCAGCGTCATCTTGTTGGCCACTTCAGTCACCTTCTTGTTGGCGGCCACGAACTGGGTGGCTTCAGCGTCCGTCATCGGCGCGATGGCAACGGGCGCCGCCTCGGTGCCCTGCGCAATCGCCGCGCCCCCGCCCATGGCGGCCAGCGCCAGCATTGCCGAAACAGTGCGTGCCCGGAATTTCTGTAGAGCCATGATACGTTCTCCTCTCAGGTCTCTCCAAATGTCTGGCGTCAGCCAAACAAAAGCGGGCCATCGGCTCAACCCCTGAGGCGCCTTTCTGAGGGGATTGTAATATAATGCTTTGTCATGACATTCTGGACACGAACGCGCATCCTGAAGCGGCCACAACAGAACAGGCTTAGACCGCCGGCACCTGCGCGCTGAGCCGCCCGCCCATGCGGATCGGCTCCACGCGCAGGGCGAGGCCCGTACGATGATCCGTTTCCACAAAGGTTCCGCACAGCGTGCCCTCGCCGAGGGCTGGCTGGTACCGCTCTCCGGGCAGCTGGGTGGTGAACCGGTAAATCGACATTTCCTTCTGCATACCGATCACCGAATCATAATCCCCGCACATGCCGGCGTCCGTGTGATAGGCCGTGCCGCCATTGAGGATCATCGTGTCGGCGGTGGGCACATGCGTATGGCTGCCCACCACAAGGCTCGCGCGGCCATCGCAATGATGGCCCATGGCCATTTTCTCGCTGGTCGCCTCGCAATGCATGTCCACGATCACGGCATCGGCCACCGCGCCCAGCGGCATCTGGTCGAGCGCCGCATCCGCCGCCGCAAACGGGCAGGCCAGCGCCTGGCGCATGAAGACATTGCCCTGAAGCTGTACCACGCCCACCCGGCGCCCATCCGGCAGCATATAAAGCTCTGCCCCCTTCCCCGGCGCGCCAGCGCCCACGGGATAGTTCAGTGGGCGGAGCAGGCGGGGCTCGCGCTCGATATAGGTGAGCGCTTCGCGCTGGTCCCAGGCATGGTCGCCCAGCGTCAGGCAGTCGGCGCCCGCGCCGAAGAACTCCTCCGCAATCTGACGTGTGAGCCCGAAGCCACCGGCGGCATTCTCGCCATTGACCACGACAAAATCGAGCCGCAGCCGCGCGCGCAGGCCCGGCAGGTGCTCCAGCACCGCCGCCCGGCCGGGCTTGCCAACTACATCTCCAAAAAACGCCAGTCTCATGCGCTCAAGCCTATGACTCCATTGTCCCTCAAAGAAAAGGGCGCGGCAGCCTTCCAGCCCCGCGCCCTTTCCGGTTTTGCCTCAGCCAGCAATCGCTTATTTGTTGCCAGCGGAGAAGCCGAGCTTCGCCTTGTCCAGCTTCTTGGCGGGGTCAGACGGGTTGGAAGCTGCGTCAACGAAGGTCTGCGCCGTCACCGGCGTTTGCGGCGCCATGCTGATCGTCAGGGTCTTGGGATCCTGAACGAAGCTGGAGATCGCTGTTGCCAGTTCGGTAACGACGGCCACATCGATGCCGGTGCTGCCGGCCATCATCGGCGCCATGGCCATCACGCCCGAAATCTGCGCGCGCAGATTGGCCGGGTCTTCGCCCGACTGGGCAGCGTAGGCATTGAGGGCGCGGTTGAAGAAGCCTTTGTCGGCGAACGAGATTTCAAACTGGTGGAAGGCCAGCTTGCTCATCATCGCTTCCATCATCGCGTCCGGATTGGCCTCTAGCTGAGCGGCCGACGAGGCAGCAGCAAGTGCCTTGGAGCCTTCATACTTGGCCGAAACGTCCAGCTTGAAGCCATCATTAAGCTGCCAGTAGTTCTTGCCCTTCGGCAGGGTCACGACGTCCGCGTCCGGATCATACAGCTGCTCGCCGGCGCCGCTCAGCGTCAGCGTCTCATAGCCCAGCGTCGCCAGCGCGCCGGCAAACTGCTCCCCATCGGGATTATCGCGAGCAGCCACTGTCAGCGTGAACGGGTCGGTGGTGATCTTGGTCGCGCGGCCCTGGCCATCGCGGCCAACATAGGAATTGAACGAGGCCATATCGATGCTGGCGCCGACAATGTCTGCCTTCAGGCCCTTCATCAGCGCTGCGTCAAAGCCCGGATTGCCCGGGTCTGCCTGCATCGCCTCGGTCATGGCAGCCGGATCGGCCGAGCTGTTGGCGGCCGCGGCGATCAGGCCGTAGTCGAGACCGGCAAGACCAAAGCCGTCCAGCGTGATGTTCACGTCTCCGGAGGTTTCTTCGCTGAACTGGAAGTTCAGCTTCGACAGGCCAAGCTTGCCGGCCTTCTCTTCCTTCAGCCCGTCGATATAGAACGAGGCCAGCTCAAAGCCGCCCGTCCCGCTTGCGTCAACGATATCGAGGTCAACATCCTTGATTGCCCAACGGTCAAAAGACAGCGCGGCGCCTTCGGGAAGATCGGCCGGCTCGCCCTGCCCGAACAGGCTGGCGACCCAGGCGGCCGTTTCCGGCGACGGGTTGATCAGTTCGATGGTGCCTACCGTGCCCCGGCTTTGATCCTCAGAGCCTTCAACCGGGGTCACGGAAATGTCCGACAGTCGCATCAGCGAGAAGTTTGCCGCGCCATTGATCATGCCGAGGCCATCAAATTCCAGCTTGGCAGCCTTCACCACCGGCGGCGGGCCGGCCGGCTCGGTTGCGTTCATGCTGGCGCTGTACTCCTCCAGCGTCATTTCCGAGCCATCATCGGCAATGCCGTCGCCGTCATAATCCATATAGGAGAAGAGCTCAGCGATCTCTTCTTCGGTATAGAGCGGATCGCTTGAACCCGCGTCCCGGGGGATGGACAGGATCACATTGGTGAAGACCGCCTTGTCGCCATTGATATCCCGGCTATCGAAAGTCAGAATTCCGGATCCGGACTCAGCCAGAGAGAAAGCTGCCAGCGCCTGGGAGGCGGTAGCTGCATCTCCTTTCCGAAGCGAGACATCCGAAAGTTTAGACACATCAAATTCAACTGCCGCGAGAGCAGCCTCACCACTCGGCTTGTCTTTCTGCCCACATGCCGTAAGCAAAGTTATAGCGATCACGCCGGTGAGCAGATACTTCATAAGATGTCCCTCTGGTTTCGGTTTGGGGGGTGCGGTGTGGCCGCTGTGTTTAGTGCGGATTCTTTACACATGCTCTACAACAATGGCCAGACCATGACATTGAAGGCACCCGGCGGACAGCGGGTGAAAGTACGCCTTGAGGTCAATGCCAAGGCCAGGCGGCTGATTATCCGGCTCGACGAGCGCCGCCGGGAAGCTGTGGCGATTGCGCCAAGTCCACGGCAGATGGAAGCCGCCGCCGCTTTCGCGGCTGAGCGCGTGGACTGGATTTCCTCAAGACTTCAGCATCTTCCAGAAATTGTGCGGTTCGAGGAGGGCGCAATTTTCAACTATAAGGGGCATCCCTGCCAGATTTCAGGTGAGGGCGGAGGCCGGCTGGCCAAGCTTTCTGCAGGCGAGCCAAAAATCCTTTCTGTTCCGGGGGATGCCGAAACCATCCACATGCGGGTGGAGCGGTTCCTGAAGAAGCAGGCGCGCGCCGAACTGACACGCGCCGTCAAGCGCCACACAGAGACCCTCGGCGTTGAATATAAAGGAATTTCAGTAAAGGACACGCGCTCCCGCTGGGGATCGTGCACCTCTGATGGACAGCTTTCCTTCTCCTGGCGCCTGATCATGGCCCCGCCGGAAGTCCTCGATTACGTGGCCGCCCACGAATGTGCGCACCTGAAAGAGATGAACCATTCGAACAAATTCTGGTCTCTGGTGGCAAAATGCTGCCCCGACTGGAAGCGCCACAGATCCTGGCTGCGCGTTCATGGGGCAGAACTTCAGGCCGCTGGTGAATAATCCGTGTCAAGACGGATTTTCTGCACAAACCGGAAATAAATTTTCTCCCCAAGAGGGAGAATACCGATTCCATACCGAAGCCCGCCCCGGACACTCTGAGCATCTGGGTGTTTTCTAAGAACTCAGCTTTTGAGCTCAGATTTGGACTCAGGAAGAGAGAACTCAAACCCGATCGCTCGGGCCCCATAGGCCCCTTCACGATAGCGTTCGATGTTCTCTTTGAACCAGTCCTGGATATGGTCGAAGATATGCGCATTGAAGGGCCGGGCATCTTCCTCCGTGATCGGGAGGTGGAACTCGTATTCGGCGCCCTCCTCGATATGCACGATGAAGCTCTCGCCCGCCTTGCGGCAGTGCAGCGCCAGCCGCAACCAGTCCTGCGATTTGGTAACCCGCACGGCCAGGCCAAAAGAGACTGGTCCCAGCGGACGAAAACCGCGCGGCGGGATGGAGAAGGCCTGATCGCCATAGGAGCGCGGCTCAAAGGGACCGGCCGGGGGCACCAGATGCACGCACACGCCATCGCTGGCGCCCAGATAGTCGCAGAGGCCGGAACGGACCTCTTCCGCGAGGCGCCGGATACGGTTGTAGTTCTCCTCCGCCAGGGCCTGATAGACCTCAACAGTGGCGACAAGTTCATCGAAGCGGGACATGGTCAACAGCCTCATTCTGCAGATTGGAGCGGTTCGCTGGCGAGCCTAGCCTCTATGCCTTCCGGCGCCAATCAGGCAGCTGGTCTTCGCGCACCTGCCAGCGGGGTCACTGGCGCCCCGCTCATCCCGGCGACATCCGGCTGCAACGCCAGAGGCAGGGTCGTGCGTGCCATCTCGATGGCGAGCGACGGCGCCGCGCCCTCCCCAAAGCTGCGGAGGAGAACACGGATGGTTTCGAGGAATACGGCTTCCTCCTCGACAATCTGGCCATAGCGCGCGGCAATCGGCCCCACGAGGCCATAGGCCAGGAACACGCCGAGGAAGGTGCCCAGCAGCGCAGCCCCGATCATCGCGCCCAGAATGGCGGGCTCCTGATCAATCGCGCCCATGGTGCGGATGATGCCCAGCACCGCCGCCACAATGCCAAGCGCCGGCAGCGCATCGGCCAGCGTCTGCAGCGCGCCGACTGCCTTGGCCCGCTGCGCCATATGCCCGTCAATGGCCTCCATCATCCGCTGATCCGCCCGCTGAGGATCCGAGAGGTCCAGCGCCATCAGGCGGAAAGCGTCACAGATCAGCGTGCGCGCCGGGGCGTCTTCCAGAATGCGCGGCGCCGCCCGGAAAAGCGCCGACTCCTCCGGCATCTCGATATCGGCTTCGATAGCAACAAAGCCCCGGCGCTTGACAGCCCGCATCAGGGCGCCGGTCAGCGTGAAGAGGTCCGCATAGTCCGCCTTCTTCCAGCGCGCGCCCTTGAAGGCGCGCACAAAGCCGGCAAACGCCTCCCGCGCCACCGCAGGCGAATTTGCCAACATCACCGTGCCAATGGCCGCACCGCCAATCAGCGCCAGCTCAAACGGCAGCGCATGCATGGCGGCCGGCCCGCCCGTCAGCGCCAGGCCGCCTCCCACCAGCAGGAGCACAATGACAAGACCGGCAAGTTGGAGCACCGCGCGTCATTTCCCTTTCAAGACTCAAAAGCTGAGCCTACCCTTCATGCCCGGCGCGTCTTAAAGCCACGTTCACAAGGGGCATATTCGGGCGCACCGCACTCGGCAAAATCCATGGGGAGCGGGAAACATACTCATGCCAGGCACAAATGACCGGCTGCCCGATCAATCCCGCCCGGACCGCCGGGGCGCTTTCATCCTTCTCTTCTTCGCGCTCATGGCCATCGGGGCTGGCAACACCATGCTGCTCGCTGCGGTGCTGCCCCAGCTGACGCGGGAAATGCACATGCCGGACTGGATGGCAGGCGCGGTGTTTTCACTCTCCGCCCTGCTCTGGTCGCTCACTTCCCCCTTCTGGGGTAAGCGCTCCAACATCTGGGGTCGCCGCAAGGTCGCCGCCATTGGCCTGGCAGGCTATGCCGCCTCGATGTTCTTCATCTGGCTGACCGGACGGCTCGCCCTTTCCGGCATCATGACCAACATCATTGCCGTCTTCATTTGCCTCGCGCTGGCCCGCTCTCTGTTTGGCCTGATCGGCTCGGCGGCAAACCCCGCCGCGCAGGCCTATGTGGCTGACCGCACCAGCAAGGCTGAGCGCCAAAGCGAGATTGCGTTCCTTTCCTCCGGCTTCAGCGTAGGCAGCGTCATCGGCCCGGCCTTTGCCGCCGCGCTGGTGGCCTGGGTCGGTATCCTCTCCCCTGCCCTGGTAACCGCGCTGCTGGCGGGCACGATGGCCGCGCTCGTCTGGTGGCGCCTGCCGGAAACCCGCGCGCCGGTGGCCGACGCAGTGAAACTTGAAGCGGAGATCAGCGCCAAGGGCCTCTGGCACTCTGACCGGGTGCTGCCCTTCCTCGTCTATGCCGTAGCCATGTCGCTGGTCACCGGCGTGCTGACCCAGGTGTTCGTCTTCGCCGTGATGGATAAGCTCGGTGTCGCGGGCCGGGAAGCGGCGCAATACACGGGCCCGGCCTTCACCGTGGGCGCGGTAGCCGTGCTGCTCGCCCAGCTCGTGATCATTCCGCGCCTGCATCTGCGCAACAAGACGCTGATGTGGGTGGGCTGTGTGCCGCTGCTGATGGGCACACTGATGATTGTCTTCGCCAATGATTTTGCGAGCCTCATCCTGTCACAATTCCTGATCGGCCTTGGCCAGGGCCTTGCCCGGCCCGGTTTCTCCAGCGGCGCCTCCCTCGCCGTCTCGCCCCAGCTTCAGGGCAATGTCGCCGGCCTCGTCATCTCCGCCAATGGCATGGGCTATATCGTAACGCCCTTTTTCGGTCTGTTCTTCTACGAATATGTCAGCCGCGAGCTGCCGTTCTATCTCTGCGCCGGCATGCTGATCGCAATGTTCCTCTATGCCCGGTTCGGCATGAAAGACGGGCTGGGCGAGATCCGGGAAGACGACTGACGCCGCCCCCGGTGCCCAAGCCTAATTGATGGCCGGCGCGCCTGAGCGGACAGCCGCCAGCATTTCCTTGGTGGGATAGCCATCTGCCAGGAAGCCGCGTGCTTTCTGAAAGTTCTGCAGCGCCGTCTTGGTCCGCCGGCCAGCAATCCCGTCAGCGGTGCCCGCATCATAGCCCAGGGCATTGAGGCCGTCCTGGAGGTCACGGATTTCAACCACCGTCAGCGGCGCCAGATGTTTCGGCCAGGCGGCCACCGGGCCACCCTTGCCGATGATCATGTCCCCGGAAAGCCCCACTGCCAGCGCGTAGGAGTCGGCACGGTTATAGGTCTTGAACACGTTGAAGTTCTTGAACAGCAGGAATTTCGGCCCGCTGGCCCCGGCCGGCAGCCAGAACTCGGCAAAATCGGCCCCTCCGGTGTCGAAAGCGCCGCCCCGGATCGGGGAAAGCCCCGCAGCTACCCAGGTCGCCATCCGGCGCTCACTGCCATCCGCCAGGCTGAAATCAAACCCTTCGGGTGTCAGCACCTCAATTCCCCAAGGCTGGCCCTTCATGTATCCGGAACGGGCAAGATAATTGGCTGCTGAAGCGAGCGCATCTGCCTCGCTTTTCCAGACATCCTTGCGGCCATCACCATCAAAGTCGACCGCGTGGGCCACATAGGTTGACGGCATGAACTGGGTCTGCCCCATCGCCCCGGCCCAGCCGGCGATCAAATCACCCCTGAGAGCATCGCCATCCTTCAGGATTTTCATCAGAGCATAGAGTTCGGATTCGGCAAGACTGCGCCGCCGGCCTTCCACCGCCATGTTGGCCAGCGCGTTGGCCGCGTCATCCCGGCCAATGAAGCCGCCGAAATTCGTCTCCATCCCCCAGATCGCCAGCAGCGCCGAGCGGTCGACCCCATAGGCCGCCTCAATAGCGTCCAGGGTCGCGCGGGTGGAGGCGAGTTTCTGCTGGCCCTGGGTGATCCGGGTATTGCCCAGCGGCGTTGCCAGATAGTCCCAGATCGGCTTGGCAAATTCGGCCTGATCACTCGGCGCCGTCTGGGTCTGCAACGTGTCGGCAGTGCCCAGCCACATCGTGATCGGGCTGATATTCTCCAGCAACGACTTCACGAGTGCCCGATCATTGCCAGCGGCCATCGCACGGGCGGAAAAATCATCCCGCCAGGCATCCATGGCGGCATGGCCGGAAGATTTATAGACAATTGGCCCGGTTTCCGGCGCCGGAGAGGGCGTTCCCGTCACCGGGGGCTTGGGCGAAGGCGCTTGAGGCCCGGCGGCGCAGGAGGCCAGCGCCCCGCAGACAATGGCAATTCCCATCCATTTTGAACGGGCCAGTCCTGTGATAATCATGGCCTTTGCCCCTTTGGCGGCCTTCTCGCCGCAGTTACCGTCCTTGACTCGGCTATCCGGATTCATTACGCGCTCCGCTTTCCCAATTCCTAAACGTTCCAGGCCAGACCCATGAAAGTCCGCTCGTCTCTCAAATCGCTCAAGTCGCGTCACCGCGACTGCAAGATCGTGCGCCGTAAGGGCCGGGTCTATGTGATCAACAAAACCGACCCGCGTTTCAAAGCGAAACAAGGCTGACCCTTAGATGAACAGGGATTGAGGCGGCACCATGACAGCCCGCATCGCCCTGTTTGATTTAGGTGGCGTCCTCCTCGATTGGTCGCCTGCGCGGCTTTATTCCCAGATCTTCAGCAACGCGGCTGAAGCGGACCGGTTCCTTGCCGAAGTATGCACCATGGCGTGGCATACCGAGCATGACCGCGGCGTCAGCTTTGCCGACAATGCCGCCCCGCTGATCGCACAATATCCCCAATACGAATCCCAGATCCGCGCCTGGCACAGCCGCTGGGGCGACATGTTCGGCGGCTATATCACCGGCACCGACCGTCTCGTGGAAATGCTGTTCGGCCGCGAAGTGCCCCTTTATGGGCTCTCCAACATGCCCGCGGAAATCTGGCCCCAGATGTTGGACATGTTTCCGGCCCTTCATCGTTTCCGCGACATCGTGGTTTCCGGCCAGATCGGCCTGATCAAGCCAGACCCGGCCGTCTTCCATTATGCCCGCACCCGCATGGGTGATCCCGATCCCGGTGAGGTGCTGTTCATCGACGACCTGCCCCGGAATATCGCGATGGCAGACGCGCTGGGCTACCAGACCCACCTGTTTACCGGCGCTGCGCGGCTTGAAAGCGAGCTGATCCGCCAGGGACTTCTCTGACCATCAGGGGCTTCCATGACAGTTGATCTGAAGGTGGGCGTTGCCGGCGGCCGCCGGCGCGTCATATTGGAAACCATGATCAAGCAGCTTCTCCCTGCCCTTCTGCTGTTTGCGCTGGCGCCGCTGGCGCAGGCTTTTCCGTCCGACGAGATGTTCGAAAAGCTGAAAGCGGCCGAGGATGAGGCGATCGCGGCCGATGTCGCTGACGATATCTGGGCCAGCTGGCTGGAATCAGGCTCGCCCAGCGCAGATCTCGTGATGCGCCGGGCGGCCGAAGCGCTGGCCTATGGCGAAACGGAGCTTGCGCGCGACCTGCTGGACCGGGTGATCCTCATGCGGCCGGACTTTGCCGAAGCCTGGCACCGGCGCGCGGGCATCTTCCTGTCGGAAGAAAACTATTCCGAAGCGCTGCGGGACCTGAACCAGGCCCTGGAGGCAGAACCCCGGCATTTCGGCGCCTGGCTCGGCATGGGCTTTGTCCTCGAACAACTTGGCGGGGAAGCCGAAGCACTCGACAGCTACCGGGAAGCGCTGAAAATCTATCCGCTGATGCCGCAGGCCAAGGCGGCCGAGGCACGCCTCACGCTGAAGGCCGAAGGCCTGGAGCTTTGAAACCCATGCTCACCGTATCCCTCGTGGCCCTGTCGGGCCTCGGCCTTGGCGCCTGTGTCTCCAGTCTGGCCTATACCTCGAAGGTTGAAGCGGCCTACCCGGCTGAGGGGCAGCTGGTCGAGGTCAAGGGTCACGGTGTTCACGTCATCACACGGGGCCCAGAAACCGCGCCGGTTGTGCTGATGATCCATGGCGCCAGCGCAAATGCCCGCGAATTCACCTGGACGCTGGCCCCGCGCCTGGAAATGGATTTGCGCGTGTTGATGGCAGACCGGCCGGGGCATGGCTATTCCGAACGCTTTGACGGCGCCGATGCCCTTGCCGCCCAGGCAGGCCAGATGGCCGGTCTGCTGGATCAGATGGCACCGGGAGGCAAGGCTACCATCGTGGGCCATTCCTTCGGCGGCGCCGTGGCCCTGCGGCTGGCGCTCGACCGGCCCGACCTTGTCTCCGGCCTGGTGCTGCTGGCGCCCGTCACCCATGACTGGGGCGAAGCTGAAGGCGGCACCGCCTGGTACAATTCCTTCGCCGCCAATCCGGTGTTCGGGCCGGTCTTCTCGCAGCTTGCCCCGATAGCCGGGCCAGCGCAGATGAAAAACGGCATTTCCGGCGTCTTCGCCCCGGCGCCCACCCCGCTTGGATACTTTGAAAACTCCGGCATCGGGCTTTTCCTGCGCCCGCCAAACTTCCGCGCCAATGCCGAGGATATGACCCGGCTGAAGCAGGAACTGGCCGAACAATCCCGGCGCTATGGCGAACTTGCAGTGCCCATCACCGTATTTTCCGGCAGCAAGGATACGGTCGTTTCACCAAAACTTCATACCGCCCGGCTCAAGAAACAGGTTCCCATCGAACTAGTGATCCTGCCAGACGAGGGACATATGCCCCATCATGGCGAAGGCAGCGCTGTAGCCGGCGCCATCCGGCGGCTGGCCTTTAGCAGCTCGACAAGATGACCTGCTCAAGACCGACCCTCTTGTCACCTATTTGGTGATTTTCTTTACCTGACGCACAAATCATGTAAAGAAATCCGGAATTTCTTTACATGAGGTGGCGTGTGCCAAAGCCGACATATCCGCTTCCGGACCTACCCCCGCCCTTCAATTTTGACACAGTTCCGATTTTGCGAGCACTCGCAAAAGCAAACCGCGCACTTGCCGAATTAAAAGGGGCCGCCAAGGCAATCCCCAATCAGGGAATCCTGATCGATACTCTTGTTCTGCAGGAGGCTAAGGCAAGTTCCGAAATAGAGAACATTGTTACAACCCATGATGAACTTTTCAGGGTTGGCTTGTTTCCCGAAACTCCTGGGTCTCCGGCAGCTAAAGAGGTCGCGTTATACAGTGATGCTCTCAAGCGAGGGTACGACAATCTGCTAGAGAATGGTCTTATTACAAACAGATCCCTGATTGAGATGTTTCAACTTCTCAAGGGCAGATCAGACGGATTTCGGGCAACTCCAGGAACAGAACTCCGAAACGAGTTGACGGGACAAACCGTCTACGTTCCCCCACAGTCTCTCGCTGAGATTACGAGACAAATGAAATCCCTTGAATCCTTTATAAACACAGGTGACGGATCGGAGCTGGACCCGCTCATTCGAATGGCTGTCATTCACCACCAGTTCGAGAGCATACACCCTTTTCCAGATGGGAACGGTCGAATAGGGCGCATACTGAACGTACTTTACCTTACGCAGACCGGCTTGCTCGACATCCCTATCCTGTACCTCAGCCGGTACATCACCCGCTCAAAGGGGGAATATTACCGGCTGCTGCAAGCTGTCCGCAATGAAGGCGCATGGCAGGACTGGGTGCTTTATATGCTGCAAGGGGTAGAGAACACCGCCCAAACGACCCTCAAACTTGTGGAGGGGCTGCACCAATTGATGGCCAGCTACAAACAGCGTATCCGAAGCAATCTTCCGAAAATCTATTCGCAGGATCTCTTGAACAATTTGTTCAGGCATCCCTATACGCGGATCGAGTATGTTATGCAGGAGCTGGGCGTCAGCCGGCCTACAGCTACACGATACCTGATGCTTCTCGCCGAGGCTGGATTTGTCTCAAAGCATGAGTCTGGCCGCAATCATTATTACGTGAATCAGCCGCTCGTGGACATGTTCCTGCAAGTATCTGATGGAACATGACTCGCCATCTGCTCTTCACATGCCTGACGGCTGGCCTTTAGCCGCCAGACCCGCTAATAGCCTTCCTTTCGCCTCAGCCCGGAAAGGACACCCCATGGACGACAGCTTTGAGCTGACCAAAATCGACGAAACCACCCGGGAAAAGCTCCGCCAGACCGTCGCCAAGATCGAGCGGCTGGAAGAGGAGAAAAAGGAGGTCGCCGAGCAGATCAAGGAAGTCTATGCCGAGGCCAAGGCGATTGGCTTTGACACCAAGGCCCTGCGCCAGGTGATCCGCCTCCGGAAGATCGAGCGTGCCGAGCGCGAGGAACAGGAAATGATCCTGGAAACCTATCTCATTGCCCTTGGCGAGGCCTGAGACCAGAGGGACAATTGCGGCAACGGGCAAATTCGTCTGATGTGATCGCATGGCCAGAGAAGTCGATGAGCGCAAGAAGCGCGCGGCCCTGAGAAAGCTGCGAAAAGCCGCGATGCTGGCCGAAAAGGGCCTCGGGCCGCCCTTGTCGGACTGGGAACGCGAATTTCTCGAGGAGGTCGAAGGCCGGATCGAGAAATTCGGCTCCGCCTTTGCCGATCCCATGAAGGGCGCCGAAGGCGAGGCCCTCTCCAGCCTGCAGCAGGCAAAACTGCGCGAGATTGACAAGAAAGCCCGTGGCAAGCCCAGCCGCGGCCTGCAGACGCGCAAACCGATGGGCATGAAGCGCAAGCCTTTCCCGCGCGCACGCGACCCTGAAGCTGAAGCCGAAGTGCCTGAAACGGCGCCCGAGCCGCCCGCCAAGCCGAAACCCACCCTCGTGCCCGCCTCCAGCCTGTCCCCGCCAGAGCCCGGCAAGATCACCCGGCTGCGCCAGACAAAGCCCCGCCTGACGGTGATCGAGGGCGGCGCAAAAAAAACTGAAAACTGACCAGCGTTTCAGACGTATAGTCAGGTATGACCGATCTGACCGCACCCGCCCTCCCCCACAGCCTGCTCGTCACCGGCGCCTCTACCGGTATCGGAGAGGCCTGCGCCCGCCACATGGCCGCTAGAGGCTGGACCGTGTTTGCCGGGGTGCGCAGCCAGAAAGACGCGGACGCCTTGAAACAAGGCGCTGCCGGCGATCTGCGCCCGGTCATTCTGGATGTTACCCGGCCTGAACAGGTCGACGCGGCGGCCGGCAAAATCAGCGCCGCCCTTGGTAATCGGCGCCTCTCCGGCCTCGTCAACAATGCCGGCATTGCCAAGATGGGGCCGCTGGCGATCCAGCCGCTGGAGGATTTCGAGGCGCATTTCAACGTCAATGTGTTCGGCCTGCTGCGCGTGACGCAGGCCTTCGTGCCGCTTCTTGGCAGCGATCCGGCGCGCGAAGGCCCGCCCGGCCGGATCGTGACGATCACATCTGTCGGCGGCAGGATCGCCGCGCCTTTTCTCGGCGCTTACACCGCCACCAAACATGCAAATGAGGCGATGACCGACACGCTGCGCCGCGAACTGGCGATCTATGGCATCGATGCCATCGCCGTCGGCCCCGGCTCGGTGCGCACGCCTATCTGGGACAAGGCCGAAAAGGACAATGAAGGCGGCCTCTATTCCGGAAGCGATTGGGAAAAGCCTTTGGAAATTTTCGAAGAGACCATGCTGAAAGGCGGCAAGACGGGCTTGCCGCCTCAGAAGATCGCCAAAGTCGTTGAAGACGCGCTCAGCAATCCCAGGCCCAAGGCCCGCTACGCCCCGGTCCCAGACAAGCTGACCAACTTCACCATCGCAAGCCGCCTGCCCAAACGCTGGCTTGATGCAATTTTCATCAAGCGCTTTGGGCTGAAGAAGAAATAACGCTCCTCTTTTCCACTTCGTGAGAGCGGGGGAGCGGTAAATCCGGCGCTCAAAAAACGCACGCCCCCGGAGCAAAACAAAGACACAGAGGGGCGGCGCCCGAAGGGCTCAGCGACCCGCCGGGCAATTTCCGAAATTAGCCTGCCCTGCCGATGCGGCGGCGTTGGACGCTGGAGGGAATGTTGAGGCTTTCGCGATATTTCGCCACCGTGCGGCGGGCAATTTCGATCCCGAATCCGGTGAGGATTTCCACGATCTGGTCGTCCGAGAGCACATCTTCGGGCGCTTCTTCATCGATCAGTTGCTTGATCCGGTGGCGGACAGCTTCGGCCGAATGGGCCTCCCCGCCGCCGGTCGCAGGGATGGAGGCAGAGAAGAAGTATTTGAATTCGAAAAGGCCCCGCGGGGTGGCCATGTATTTGTTCGTGGTTACCCGGCTGACAGTGGATTCGTGCATCTCGATGGCATCGGCCACCTGTTTGAGATTGAGAGGCCGCAGATGCGCCACGCCATGGGCGAAGAACCCGTCCTGCTGGCGGACAATCTCGCTGGCCACCTTCAGGATCGTGCGGGCACGCTGGTCGAGAGACTTTACCAGCCAGCTGGCCGAAGCGGCACATTCGGAGATGAATTCCTTCTCCTTCTCGCGCATCGGCAAGGCCGTCACCTCAGCATAATAGGCCTTGTCCATCAGCACGCGGGGCAGATTGTCGGAATTGAGTTCGACGGCAAACATGCCATTGGGCAGTTCACGGACATACACATCCGGCGCCACGGCAACGGTTGTGTCGCTGGAAAAACCCGCGCCCGGTTTGGGCGACAGCTGGCGCAGTTCCAGAAGCATGTCCTGGATGTCGGCCTTGTCGACCCCGCAGACGTCCATCAGCGCTTTCATGTCATGCTTGGCAACGAAGTGGAGGTTATCCAGCATCGCCTGCATCGCCGGGTCGAGCCGCCCGCGATCCTTCAGCTGCAGGGCCAGGCATTCAGGCACGGAGCGGGCCATCACGCCGGTCGGGTCAAAGCCCTGGCAAACGGTCAGCACCGCCTCGACATTGGCAATGTCAGCGCCCAGCGCCTTGGCAACATCCTCCAGCGGCGCGCGCAGATAGCCCGTCTCGTCCATCTCATCGATCAGGCGCGCGGCAATCAGCCGGTCAGCTGCCGAAAGGCCCGCAAAGCTGAGCTGGGAATGGAGATGCTCGTGCAGCGTCACATCACCGGAAACATTGGCCGCATAGTCGAATTCTTCAGAGGCCGGACCATTGGAAGCGCCTGACCAGTCGGTGGTGGCAGAAGGCCCGCGCGCATCGGCGGCCAGGCCGGCATCAGAGCCGGTGCCCGGCTCGAACACATCTTCGCCCGGCGCGTCCAGCTGGTCCCGCGCTTCTCCGAGGCCAGAGCGTTCGTCCAGCGTCAGCTGCTCGCGGCTCTTGGGATCGCTCACTTCGGTGGTGGCAGGGCCGCCTTCATCCTCGATCTTCACGAGCAGCGGATTGCGCTCCAGTTCGGCCTCGATGAATTCGGAAAGTTCCTGGTTCGACAGCTGAAGAAGTTTGATCGCCTGCTGAAGCTGCGGCGTCATTACCAGGGACTGGCCCTGGCGCATGTCGAGTGACTGTTTCATGGCCATAGGCCGCGCCCCCTGAGATCAAGCGGCGAACTGCTCACCCAGATAGACCCTGCGCACATCCTCATTCTTCAGCACATCCTCTGGCGTGCCGGTGAACAGAACTTCACCATCATACATGACATAAGCCCGATCGACGATCTGGAGCGTTTCACGCACCTGGTGATCCGTGATCAGAACACCCAGGCCGCGTTGCTTCAGATAGCGGACTAGTTCGGAAATGTCGGAAATGGCGAGCGGGTCGATGCCGGTGAACGGTTCGTCCAGTAGCATGAAGCTTGGACGAGACGCGAGCGCGCGGGCGATCTCCACGCGCCGCCGTTCACCGCCCGACAGGGAGGTGGCTGGCTGGTTGCGCAGATGTTCGACATGCAACTCGCTGAGCAGGCCATCGACCTGTGCCATCCGCGCCGCCCGGTCTTTCTCGACCAGTTCCGCCACGGCGAGCACATTCTCCTCTACAGTCATCCCCCGGAAGATTGACGCTTCCTGCGGAAGATACCCCACGCCCAGACGGGCGCGCTGATACATCGGAAGGCGGGTCACATCCTCGCCATCGATGGAAATGGAACCGGAATCGGCTCCGATCAGCCCCATGATCATGTAGAAGCAGGTGGTCTTGCCGGCCCCGTTGGGTCCAAGCAGGCCGACGACTTCTCCCCGCGCAAGGGAGAGCGAAACATCGCGCACAACCTGACGCTTGCCAAAGGCCTTGGCGAGGTTGCTGACGACAAGGCCTTCGGCCGGTTCGCTCATGATCTGGTCATTCCCTTTACGTGGAGCGGTATCGCCGCCCTCTGCTACCCTAGACCGTCATGCTTAAGATCGGCTTCAGGATTCCGTCAAAATTCACCGGTTCGCCTGTGATTGGGTCTCCGGATCGATCACCATGCGGGTGCGCCCGCCGCCGCCTTCCAGCGTAGTGCGGCGATTGCCGATCTCCATCTTCAGACGCTGGCCCTCGGCCACGTCCCGGTCGCGCATCAGGGCCACATTGCCGGTCATGGTGATGGTATCGGTGGCCAGCTCATAAACCCCGCGGTCACCCTTCGCCTTCAGCTCGGGGGTGACGTAATAGACGTTCCCCTCGGCCACGATCGACTGGACCTCGCCAAAACCGGCCGCCACGCCCTGGGCGCTGGCGCCGGGGGCCGGCTGGCCGGTGAAGAGGATGGTGACGGTATCGGCCCGCAGGCGCGCTGTGCCCTGGCGGATATCGACATTGCCCACCAGCAGCACCTTGCGCTCCCGCTCGAGGCTCTCGGTCCGCTCGGAATTGATATAGATCGGCCCCCCCTCCGAAGAGATCTGCGCATGGGCTGGCACGCCCATCAAAAGGCCAAGCACAAGGCCGATACCGGCTGCCTTAAGGAGTGCCATCTTATTCACCTTCATGCGTTCCTGCCGATGGTTCGGACTTGCTGGGATAAATCACTGTCTGGACATTGCCCATGAAGACGATGCGGTCACCGCCATCAAGGATTTCATACGAGTCTGCCCGGATATCTCCAAGAGGGCCCCTGCCCTGCAAGGGCGAAAGGCCTTCCACACGGTCTTCGGCGACGTGCAGCCGGGCGCCCTGCGAATTGAAAATGTAACCGGCTGCATCCGAGATCCGCACATCTTCATACAGCTCCAGAATGCCGGTATCGCGGTCATAAAAGCCTGACGGGGCCTGAACTTCAGAGCCCTTCGAATCGCGCAGCACCGGGCCGATCAGGTCAACGGCCCCCTCGCGGGAGCGGCGGCGCTTGGCGGCTTCAGCCGTGATCGTGAAGATCTCGCCAGCCGCATCGCGCCCGGTAAAGCGAGGATTGATCATGGTCACGGCCTGGGTGTCGTCTACCGGCGGGGGGCGGCTTTCCTGATTGATGGCGCTGCGCACGATATAGCCGAGGAACAGGCCAATGGAGATGGCGGCAGCCGCCACCAGCACATAACGCAGATACTTCACCCGCGAAGACCGGCGCCGCGCCTGCGCCAGCGTCAGCTGCCGCCTGGGCGCCCAGAGCGAGATCGGATCATTGTGGCGGGTTGCGTCCATGGAGGCGGGCAAAATCCGGCTAAACTGCAGTCAACCGGGAGTCTTACCCGTGATGTCCGCGCTGTGAAAGCACGAGAAGGCAGGTATTGGCGGGACTTTGCTCAGCTGTGAGCAAAAATATCCTCGTCCGGCCATCCTGCCAGGTCGAGCTCGGCCCGCACCGGCAGGAAGGCAAAGCAGGCCTCGGCGAGTTCCTTGCGGCCCTCGCGCTCCAGCATGGCCTCAAGACCCGCCTTGATCTGGTGCAGATACAGCACATCGCTGGCAGCATACTGGATCTGGGCGTCGGTCAGCTTGTCCTGGCCCCAATCGGAGCTCTGCTGGGCCTTGGACATGTCCACGCCCGCCACTTCGCGGGCCACATCCTTCAGGCCATGCTTGTCGGTATAGGTCCGCGCCAGGCGCGAGGCGATCTTGGTACACCAGATCGGCGCGCAGGTGATGCCCATCCAGCGCTTCATCATAACCACATCAAAGCGGGCGAAGTGGAAGATCTTCAGCACCTTGGGATCGGTCAGCAGCGCCTTGAGGTTCGGGCAATCATAATCGCGGCTCAGCTGCACGATGTGCGCCTTGCCGTCGCCGGCCGAAATCTGCACGAGGGTGAGATTATCCCGCAGGGGGTTCAGGCCCATCGCCTCGGTATCGACGGCGATCACGGGGCCAAGGTCGAGACCTTCGGGAAGGTCGCCCTTATGGAGGGTGATCTGATTCATATAGCGGCCCTTATCACGGCGCGCGTTAAGCGCAAGTCAAAGGCGACGCTTACCCCTGCGCGCGCTTCGCCGCCACAATGGCTGCATCCAGCGCCGAAAGGAAGCGGGAACGGTCTGCCTTGCTGAAGGGGGGCGGCCCGCCTGCCCCGATCCCGGCAACGCCCACCCGCCGGTCTGCCATGATCGACCTTGTGGCCATGGCGGTGCCGATGGAGTCGTCCGTAAACGGCTTGCCTGAGGGGCTGATGACACGCGCCCCGGCCTTCAGGCTGCGATCGGCGAGGGGAATGTCCGCCGTCACGACAATCGCGTCCGGTCCGGCCGCCTCGGCGATCCAGTCATCGGCCGCGTCAAACCCGTCACTGACAATCTTGCGGGAGATCAGCTTGTGTTCGGGAATACGCAGATAGGAATTGGCCACGACGGTCACAGCCACCTGATGGCGCAGGGCCACGGTGTAGATCTCGTCCTTCACAGGGCAGGCATCGGCATCGACAAGGATACGAACGGTCATTCGGTCTCCATCGCCGCAATCCACTCCCGGATCAAGGCGAGGCTGTGAGGATCGGTGACGCTGCGGCCAAGCTCTGGCATGGCCACGCCCGGCTCGGTAGAGGCCATCCGGTAAAGCAGGATCGAGGCATCAGGGTCTCCTGGCACGATCACCTGTTTCAAACCGCCCGAGCCGCGCCCGGCGGCCACGGGATGTTTCAGGATACCGATCCGGGCCGGCCCGGTCTCTGTGGACGAAAGCCAGAGTCCGGAATTGGACGCCGATCCGTCCGCCTTGTGACAATGAGCACAGTTCACGTCCAGCCACGCCCGCGCCCGGAGGTCCAGCGGCGCAGACGGATCAAAGGCGGAGGGCTCTCCTGTCACCTCCTCCGGCAATCCGGAAAGGATGCCTGCCGCCGCCCAGCGCGCAAGCTGGTCCTCATAGGCAAGGTGGCGCGCCTTTGGCCCGATAGGGGCGATGTCCTTGCCTGCCTGATGGCAGGTCTTGCACTGGTTCTGATTGGGCACGGCATAGCGAAGCTCAAGCGGCGCCCCATCCGGGCTGATGATCTCGATGCCGATCCGCTTCCCGGCGGGGCTATAGACTGCCTCGGTCTGCGCTTCGTTCCAGATATAGGGATAGGCCACCCAGCCGCCCGCCTTGTGAATGAGCAGCCGCGTCTCAACCCGCCACTGGCCCTCCTCCGGCGCGCGCATGTCCGGGGCGAAGGCAAAGGTCTTCACCAGTACGGAACCAACCGGAAAGTCGAAGACATCGCTTTCCTTATAGGCCGCGCGCGCGCCTCCGGGCACGAACACGAAGCGGTGCTTGGCGGCGTGATCTGTAAACAGCGGATTGATCAGATCGTACGGCAGGACACCTTGCGCAGGCGCGGCCGACGCCATATCGGCAAACAGTCCGTAATCGGAAAGGCTGCGGGCGGGATCTTCCGCCAGGATCACACCAAGATCAGGCCCCGGCGCCCCCTTCCCTGCCGGCGAGCAAGCCGCCAGCAGGAAAAGCGGGGTAAGCAGGACCAGCCATCTCATGAATGCACGCGCCTCAGCGATCCGCGTGCGGCAGAACGATGGCGGCAGGCTCGGCTGCCGGGCTGGCAACCGGGCGCTCCGGGGAGGGCGCCATGGCGGCCGGGTCAATCGGATACCTGCCAAGACCGAAGCTGATGAAACCCACCTCCGGGCCCTCCAGCACGGAAAGGTTCACGGCCTGCGCCGCGCCCTCGCCCCACCGGTCCACCCCATCCCAGACGACTGCCGGCAGCGTGCCGCCCAGTGCGGCAGCCAGCGGCGCAAGGTCTCCCTGCGGATCATTGCCGCCGGCGCCATAGAAATTGTCGCGCAGCACCAGATCGCGCGGCAGCGGATTATACCGCTCATCCGTGAACGGCAGCGAATAGGACATGATCAGCACATGGGCTGAGCGGTTGTCGTCAAACTTGTTGTCGAACACATGCACATTCTGGTTGGCCATCACGATGACACCGGTGCCCGAAGGCACGCTTGCCACGATATTGCCAGCGGGCGCGAAGTTGCGCGTGTTGTTGCTGCTGATCTCATTGTCAAAGATGCGGGTGGAGTTGCCGCCGGTTACCGGAAGGTCGGGCAGGTCGAATACCAGAATGCCGCCGGTATTGTTGCGGGCAATGTTGCCATAGACATCGGCGTTCATCGAATTTTCGATCTCGATGCCGGCAACATTGTATTCGACCACGGAGTTGCGAACGATGATATTATCCGACTGGCCGACATAGATGCCGGCGTCGGAAGCGGCCCGCACGGTGACATTTTCAACCAGCACATTCTTAGACTCGACCGGATAGACACCATAAGCGCCGTTATTCTCGTCCGGCCCGCCGGTCCATTCCACGGTCAGATAGCGGTAGATGATCTGATCGGCGCCCTTGGACTTGATGCCGTCGCCCTTGGTGTTGCGCACGCCGAAATCCATCAGCGTCACATCATCAGAGGTAACCAGCAGGCCCTCGCCCGCACCCTCCTGGCCAGTGAAATCGAGGATGGTCTTCTCCTGACCAGCCCCGCGGAGGGTAACGCCGTCCACATCCAGTGACAGGCCATCGACGAGTTGGAAGGTGCCTTCCGGCAGCAGGATTGTCTCGCCGGGTTTGGCCGCGATCAGCGCCGCCTGCAGCGTTGCGCCGAAGTCGCCTTCGGCAGACAGGGGCGCGGGGACATCATTGATAGCGCCCGCCTTGTCGTTTGTGGCCGGTGTGCAGGCGGCCAGCGCCAGCAGAATGGCAGCAGCGCTCAGTGCGCCCAAGCGAATGGACATGTGTTCCCTCCCAGGAATTGTTATGACGCAAGTGTCATCTTCAATCCGGGGAAAAGCAAGGCCAGCGAATAGCAAAGGTGGGCGCAAAGCAAAACTTCGCGCCCGCCTGTTCCCTACTCAGTGAACGCTGAGCGGGTGGAGGTCATTGGCGTGGCAGGCGGCAAAGGCAGCATCACGCCCTTCCACAATGGCGAGGCGCTGGCCATCGGCGGAGGACACGATGAACAGGTCCTGCGGGTCATCAATGTCCGCGAGCGCGTCAGGCGGCAGAAGGCCGCTTACCTCACCCACATCCATCTGGCGGATATAGACGAAGGATTCGGTCTCGAACGGGTTCGTCTTGTTGAAGTCTGTCGTCATCAGTCCACTCCTTTCCGCGCCCCGGCGGGGTCGCTGGCAGAGGGCTCACTGGCCACCTTGCCATGCTGGAAAGGTGGGCCTGCATTGTGGCCGGTTCAAGCACCTTGATGCGGCATCATAGCGGCAACCCCTTAAGGACCGTTACCGGCCGCGCCATTGCCCGAAATGTGCCCAGCTTGCCCGCCAAACGGTCAGAATTTTCCGGAACTGTCCGGATTTGTCCGAGAATGTCCGGGCCTGGAGTCGGGTATGGCGAAAAACAAAAGGCCGCCCTTGCGGGGCGGCCTTTGCGTTCACTTTTCCGTGTGGTGGAAAAGAGGGGTCCTGGTGGAGCCAAGGGGAGTCGAACCCCTGACCTCTTGCATGCCATGCAAGCGCTCTCCCAACTGAGCTATGGCCCCGGACCGGGAAGCGGATGCACTAGACGAGCGCTGATCCGCTTTCAAGCCCCTTTTTCACCGATCGTCGTCTTCATCATCTGCGATTTCGAGGTCGTCATCACCGTCCTCGTCATCATCGATTTCGAAGTCTTCCTCATCATCGTCTGCGATGATGATATCGTCGTCTTCATCCTCATCGACGCCGTCCTCGGAGAAGCCGGAAGGCACTTTGCCTTCTTCGTCTTCATCTTCAGCGCCTTCCAGAACGATGTCGTCGTCTTCAGCGCCAAGTTCCTTGGCATCTTCCTCGTCGTCCTCGACCTCCTCGTCTGCTTCGACAGCGTCGTCCTCGTCGTCATCCCGGATGACGGCGTCTTCCTCTTCCTCGAGGTCTTCTTCATCCTCGTCTGCCGCTTTCACAGCAGCGCGGGCCGCTTTCGCCTTCACCTTGGTGATGGTCGTGCGGATCACTTCGTCTTCAGGGTCGAACTCGTTGCCGCATTTGGGGCAGACGGCCGGGCGTTTGTTCAGATCATAGAAACGAGACTCGCAGGACGGGCAGACCTGCTTGGTTCCGAGTTTGTCCTTGGACATGGGGCTTGCGCGCTCCTCTTGGGGCAAAAAGCCAATTGGAAGTTGGCGGCGCGCTTGCCATGAACGCCCCGCGCTGTCAAAGCCCCAATTTACATCTGCAACCCGCCTTTCTGACGAGACCTTTCCCCAATGGTATGGACCAGCCACCCGGTCAAACGCCTCGCCGGCGCCATTCGCGCGCCCGGAGACAAATCCTGCAGCCATCGCGCGCTGATCTTTGGCGGCCTTGCCGAGGGTGAAAGCCGCTTCACCGGGCTGCTGGAAGGCGATGACGTGCTGCGCACCGGCCATGCCATGCAGGCGATGGGCGCCACCGTGACACGGACCGGCCCAGGTGCCTGGGAAGTGACAGGCGTGGGCGCAAAGGGCCTCTCCTCCCCCAAAGGTGTTCTGGACTTTGGAAACTCGGGCACCGGCTCTCGCCTGCTGATGGGGGTGATGGCGGGCTATGACCTGACCGCCTCGCTGACGGGCGATGCCTCACTCTGCTCGCGCCCAATGAACCGGGTGCTCAATCCGTTGCGCCAGATGGGCCTGAAAGATACTGCCGGGCCGGATGGTAAACTGCCCTTCACGCTGACGGGGTCGAAATCCCTGAAAGCCATCCGCTATGCCCCGCCCCAGGCGAGCGCGCAGGTGAAATCTGCCGTGCTGCTGGCCGGTCTCAATGCTGAGGGAGAAACCGTCGTGGTGGAAGCCAAAGCGACGCGCGACCATACCGAACGGATGCTGCAGGGCTTTGGCGCCACGCTCTCCTTCACCATGGAACCGGGCGGGGCACATGAGATCGGTCTCAAGGGTGGCCAGCGCCTTCATGGGCTCGACGCCGCCATTCCGGGCGACCCCTCTTCGGCCGCCTTCCTGATCGTGGCGGGCCTCCTCTCGCCTCAGGGCGATGTGACCGTTGAGAATGTAATGTCGAACCCCACCCGGTCCGGCTTCTATGACGCGGTGGACCTGATGGGCGCCGGCCTCGGCGCCGAGGAACGCGGGGAAGCCGCCGGCGAGCGCCTGATCGACCTGCATGCAGGCTATGCTGGCCTGAAGGGCATCGCCGTGCCCGAGCGCCTCGTTGCGTCCATGATCGACGAATTCCCCATTCTCGCCGTGCTGGCCGCCTTTGCCACCGGCGAAACCCGCGTCACCGGCGCCGAAGAACTGCGCGTCAAGGAAAGCGACCGGATCGGCGCGGTTGTCGCCATGCTGCGCGTCAATGGCGTTGAAGTGGAAGAGACCGAAGACGGCTTCATCGTTGAAGGCTGCGGCGGCCCGCCCCCCGGCGGCGGCCTCGTCGAAACCCGCCATGACCACCGCATCGCCATGAGCGCGCTGGTGATGGGCACAGCGGCGCAGAACCCCGTCAGCATCGACGATATTTCGATGATCGACACGAGCTATCCGGAGTTCATGGGCCATATGAAGGCGCTGGGGGCGGACATTCGGGGCTGACCCCTGCCGCGAGGGCAAAATTGACGGATCGGATTCCCGCGCCAAAATCAGCCGATGACAACGCTGTTTGATCCCCTGACCTTCACCCGCGGCCCAGCCATGAAGAACCGCTTCATGCTCGCCCCGCTCACCAACATGCAGAGCCATGCCGATGGCACGCTCAGCGATGACGAGTTTCACTGGCTGGTGAAACGCGCCGAAGGCGGTTTTGGCCTGACGATGACCTGCGCGGCGCATGTCCAGGCCGACGGCCAGGGCTTTCCCGGCCAGCTCGGCGCATTCGATGACAAACACCTGCCGGGCCTCATCCGCCTTGCCAAAGCGCTGAATGATCAGGGCACCCATTCGGTGGTGCAGCTGCACCATGCCGGAATGCGCACCCCGCGCGAATTGATTGGCGGGCGCGCGCCGCTCTGCCCTTCGGGCGACACCGAAACCGGCGCTCGCGCGCTGACGCTGGACGAGGTGCAACAGGTGGCCGCCGATTTCATCGCAGCCGCAAAGCGCTGCGAACAGGCCGGCTTCCACGGCGTGGAGCTGCACGGCGCGCATGGCTACCTGCTCTGCCAGTTCATCAGCGCCGACATCAACAAGCGCGAGGATGAATATGGCGGCTCCTTCGAGAACCGCACCCGGCTGCTCCGGGAAATTATTGCGGGCGTCCGGGCAGGATGTGGGCCGCACTTTTCCCTTGGCGTGCGCCTCTCGCCGGAACGGTTCGGCATGGATATTGGCGAGATCCGCCGCCTTGCCAGCGAACTGATGACCAGCGGTGACATCGATTATCTCGACATGTCGCTGTGGGACACATTCAAGGAACCTGAAGACCCAAGCTTCAAGGGCCGCCCGCTGGTGGAATGGTTCACCGGCCTGCCCCGTGGCAACTGCCGCCTGGGCGCTGCCGGGAAACTCACGACCGGCGAAAGCTGCCGGCGCGCGATGGAGGCCGGGCTCGACTATGTCGTGATCGGGCGCGGCGCGATCCTGCACCATGACTTCCCGAAGAAGGTGGCGGCAGACGCAAACTTCCAGCCGATCGCCCTGCCGGTTCCCGAAGCGCATCTGGTGGCAGAGGGCTTAGGCCCGGTCTTTGTGAATTACATGAAGACCTGGAAGGGCTTTGTGGCCGAAGCGGCCACTGCCTGAGCCATAGCTTGACTTGACGCCGGGCGTGCATCACTCCCCGGCCTTATGATCATCGCAATCGACGGCACGACAGCTTCCGGCAAGGGCACCATCGCGCGGCGCCTCGCCGCCCATTACGGGCTGCCGCACATGGATACAGGCCGGCTTTATCGCGCTGTGGCTGTGGCCGCCCTCAAGCAGGGCGTCCCCCTGGACGCCGCCGGCCCTCTCGCCGACCTTGCCCGGATGCTGGACCTGACCGACTTCGTGGAGCACGAGTTGCGCTCCGCCGAAGCTGGCAAGGCCGCCAGCGTTGTGGCCGCGATCCCTTCCGTGCGTCAGGCTCTGTTCGAACTGCAGCGGGCCTTTGCGACCCGCGAGGGCGGGGCCCTGCTGGATGGACGTGACATCGGCACGGTGATCGCGCCGGACGCGGATGTGAAGCTTTGGGTGGACGCCGATGTGGGCCAACGGGGGGAGCGGCGCTGGAAGGAACTTGTCGGCAATGGCGAGGACGTGACGCTGGATCAAGTCATCGAACAGCTCAAGATCCGCGATGCCCGCGATCAGGGGCGGACCGACGCCCCCGCCGCGATGGCCGCCGATGCCATCTTGATCGATACGACTGATCTCACTATAGACGCGGCTGTGGAAAGGGCGATGGCTGCCGTTGAGGCTGCTCTCGCCAAGGGAAAGACTGCCTGAGGGGCGCCTGCAAAGGGACGCTTCAATCCAAACAGGCGGTGCCCGCTTCAGATACTGAAAGACCACGCGACGGGTCGGATGTGCGCAGGCGGCAATGGTGCCGGTCCTGCCTTTGAACCATTCGGCCCTCCCCCCGGAGACCCCATGACCAACCAAATGAACCCCTCCTCGGCCGATTTCGCCTCGATGTTCGAGTCCTCGGCAGCGGCATCTGCCATGCAGGAAGGCCAGGTTATCCCGGCCACCGTCCTGCGCATCGATAATGACTCCGTCGTCGTCGATATCGGCCTGAAAACTGAAGGCCGCATCCCGACCAAGGAATTCCTGCTTGAAGACAAGCAACCCGCCCCCGGCGACCTGATCGACGTTTACCTCGACCGGATCGAAAACGCGCTGGGCGAAGCCGTTCTTTCGCGCGACAAGGCCCGCCGCGAAGAGCGCTGGGTCAAGCTGGAGCGCAGCTTCTCCAAAGGCGAGCCCGTCAAAGGCGCCATCTCCGGCCGCGTCAAAGGTGGCTTCACCGTCGACCTCGGCGGCGTCAACGCCTTCCTCCCCGGCTCCCAGGTCGATATCCGCCCGGTGCGCGATGTCGGTCCGCTCATGGGCGAAGTTCAGCCGTTCGCTGTTCTCAAACTCGACCGCGTTCGCGGCAACATCGTTGTCTCGCGCCGCGCGATCCTCGAAGAGAGCCGCGCCGAACAGCGCGCCGAGATCGTTTCCGACATGGCTGAAGGCGACGTCCGCAAGGGTATCGTCAAGAACATCACCGATTACGGTGCGTTCGTTGACCTCGGCGGCATCGACGGCCTGCTGCACGTCACCGACATGTCCTACAAGCGCATCAACCACCCCTCGCAGGTGGTCGAAGTGGGCCAGGAAGTCGAAGTCCAGATCATCAAGATCAACCCCGAAACCCAGCGCATCTCGCTCGGCATGAAGCAGCTCGGCACCGATCCGTGGGACAACATCTCGTCCCGCTACCCGGTCGGCGGGCGCCTCAAGGGCACGGTCACCAACATCACCGACTACGGCGCCTTCGTGGAGCTGGAAGATGGTGTGGAAGGCCTGATCCACGTCTCCGAAATGAGCTGGACCAAGAAAAACGTCCACCCCGGCAAGATCCTCTCGACCTCTCAGGAAGTCGATGTGGAAGTGCTGGACGTTGACAGCGAAAAGCGCCGCATCTCGCTTGGCCTCAAGCAGACCATGGACAATCCGTGGAGCGCCTTCCTCGCTGCCAACCCGGTTGGTACCGAAATCGAAGGCGAAGTTCGCGGGATCACCGAGTTCGGCCTCTTCATCGGCCTCGGCCCGGACCTCGACGGCATGGTGCACATCAACGACATCGCCTGGGACAAATCCGGCGACCAGGCGATCGAAGCCTTCACCAAGGGCGACCGTGTCAAAGCGAAGGTTCTCGATGTCGATGTCGATAAAGAGCGCATCTCGCTGGGCATCAAACAGCTTTCCGGGGACCCGATCGAAGCGGCAGCCAGCGAGTCTGGTGGCGGGGGCGGCGGTCTGAAGCGCGGCGCAACCGTGACCTGCACCGTCACGGAAGTGACCTCGGGCGGCATCGAAGTCGAGTTCGGCACTCCGGCAGTGAAGTCCTTCATCCGCCGCTCCGACCTCTCCCGCGACCGCGCCGACCAGCGCCCCGAGCGTTTCGCTGTGGGCGACAAGGTCGACGCCAAGATCGTGACCGTGGACCGCGCAACGCGCCGCGTTTCGCTCTCGATCAAGGCTCTGGAGATCGCCGAAGAAGCCGAAGCCGTTGCACAATACGGCTCTGCAGACGCAGGCGCTTCGCTGGGCGACATTCTGGGCGCTGCGCTTGCCTCGTCGAAAGGCAAGGCGAAAGCCGGCGCAGACACCGGCGCTCTGGACGAGCGCGGCCGTCTGGACGCTCCGCAAGGCGAAGCTGACGACCTCAAAAAGCTGAAAGGCCTCGGCCCGGCTTTCGAGAAGAAGCTGAACGAAGCGGGTATCTACCACTTCTGGCAGATCGCTGCGCTCTCCGACGAGCAGATCGCTGACCTCGAAGAGGAACTGGCAATCCAGGGCCGTTTCGAGCGCGATGGCTGGAAAGATCAGGCTGATTCCCTCGCCTGAGGGTAGCCCATTTGAGGGCTGGCCCGGCTGAAACCGGACCGGCCATCTAAATTTCCCGAAATGTTTGCGGCGGGGGCCTAGCGCTCCCGCCGCAAATGCGTTTATTATCAATGCGATGCTCAAGTCCCAACTCATAGAGAAGCTCGCGGCTGAAAACGCGCACCTGCGTCACGAAGACGTCGAAAAGGTCGTGAACGTTATCCTCAGCGAGATTGGCGAAGCGCTGGCTCGGGGCGACCGGGTTGAACTGCGCGGCTTCGGGGCTTTCTCTGTGCGCAAGCGGGACGCCCGCAAGGGCCGCAATCCCCGCACCGGCGAGCCCGTGAAAGTGCCCGCCAAGGCAGTCCCCTTCTTCAAGGCCGGCAAGGAACTGCGCGCCCGCGTCAATGGCGGCAATGACCCCGAGGCGAGATAGGCAGCGCCTGTTTCGCGCGCCTGATGCAGCGCCTTGACGCTCGGGCCAAACCCCGCGAACTCTAATTCAAACTCTGGCTACATCCTGCCAAAGGGAAGGGGTTAATATGCTTAAGGAATTCAAAGAGTTCGCCCTCAAGGGCAATCTGGTCGATCTGGCCGTCGGCTTTATTCTTGGCGGTGCGTTCGGCACCATCGTCACCTCACTTGTGAACGACATCATGATGCCGCCACTCGGCATGCTGATGGGTGGCGCGGATTTCTCCGACCTCTTCATTTCCCTCAATGGCGAAGCCTACGCCTCTCTGGCCGCCGCATCGGATGCTGGCGCCCCGGTGATCGCCTATGGCAAGTTCATCAACGCGCTCATCTCCTTCACGATCATGGCATTCGCATTATTCTTCGTGGTCAAGGGCATGAACACGCTGAAGAAGAAAGAGGCTGCGGCCCCGCCGCCGGCACCGCCGCGTCAGGAAGTGCTTCTGGAAGAAATCCGCAACCTGCTGGCCAAAAACCAGTAAGGAATCCGCGGAAAACAGGGTTCGCAAAGTATTAAGCAGTCAGCTGCTACTTTGTGGATAGTAGAGTACCGCGTAGAGTGCGGAAGGGCGGCCTGTCGGGTCGCCCTTCTTGCTTTCAGGCTTAGGATGTCTTCTGCAAGCCGAGCGTCTGCTCCAGAAGATCATGCGCGCCCTCGGTGAAATGGAACGCCTGCCAGCCCCGGCGCCGGGCAGCGGCAACATTCTCTTCCATATCGTCCACAAGGAGGAGGCTTTCCGGGGCAACCTTCAACTCCACTTCGATATGGGCGAAATAGTCCGTATCCGGCTTAGCGATCCCCATCCGGCCGGCAGCGAAAATACGCTCCACCCGCTCACCGAAGCCCATTGCGGTTTCGATATAGGACGTACGGTGGATCTCGTTATTGGTCGCCATCACATGGCGTACGCCCCGCGCCTTGAGCGGTTCGAACAGCGCCAGGGTGCGGTGATCGGGCAATGCGTCACGCTCGAACCAGTAATCAAGGATCTCTGCAGCGCGTCCGGCAGCAGCATTGGCTTCAGCCCATTCGGTTACCAGCTCCACCAGGCAGGCCTGCCCTACCATCGCCTTCTGAAACCGGCCCGCGAAGAGGTAACTCGAGAAGGAGTGAAGTGAGAGCCCCAGATCCCGTTCGAAATTGCGGGACCAGGCAAAAACACCCTGTTCGATATTGCTATTGAGAACGCCGTCAAAATCCCAAGCAATGACCTGCACCGCAGCCGGATCGAACGGTGATGTCATCAGTAGGTGTATTCCTCGATGGCGGTCAGCGTGATCGTGTAGGCCGCATCCGCCAGCTCGCTTTCCTGCGTCTGGGTGTGGATAGTGCCTTCAATCCAGACGGCCTGGGCCAGATCCTTCATCTTGATCGGCTTCTCCGACATCACAAACACGGTCTGGTTCGGCGGCGGCGGCGGCGCATGGATACAGGCGCCGAAATAGGGCACGAGCAGGAATTCCTTGATCTGCGCATCGGCGCCATATTCGAACGGCACCGTGTAGCCAGGGATACGGATCTTCTTGCCGTTGAGTTCCTTGACTGTGTTGAATGTCCCGATCTGGACAGCCGTATCGGCCGCAGAGCCTTCGGCAATCCCTGCGCCGGAATAGAGCATGGCCATCTGGGCCTGATACATCTGGGCGAGGCGTTCCTCCTCCCCTTCCGGCATCAGGTCTTCCCAGCCGATCCTTTTCACCCCGCGGGCAGCGAGTTCGGCATCCTTGCGGGCCTGTTCCTCGGCGCGCTTCTTGGCAGCTTCAGCCCGCGCCGCGGCGCGTTCGGCGGCGCTCTGGCCGATCTTGTCGCCAACCTTGGGGCCTTCCGACTTGGCTTCGGCGGGCGCTTCCTTGGCGGGTTTTGCCGGGGCCGCTTCGGCTGTGCCGGAACTGGAGGCGCCGCCACAGGCGGCAGCAAGCGCAAAGGCAACGGTGGCGAAGGCAAAACCGGGGAGGGATGTCGTTTTCATACCTCCTGTTTAAAGCGCCCGCGCCCACAGTTCCAGAGCACAATGCTGTTACAATCGGACGCTGAGCCCGTCTGCCAGAGACCGGCGCATCGCCGCGACGGCCGGCACTGCGCCGATCACGAGGGAGGCGAGCGTGACCGCGCCCAGCACATAAATATCCAGCAGGCCGGGCCCTCCCGCCCCGAAAGCGACGCCGTAGCGGGCCTGCAACATAGGCGCGATCGCTGCGAACACGCCATGGACGATGACGATGCCGATCAAGGCCCCCATGAAGCCAATCAGGCCAGATTCGAGCACGAGCAGGGAAAAGATGTGCCCCGGCCGTGCGCCCGTCGCGCGTAAGATCGACATCTCCCGCCGCCGCTCATTCAGGCTGGTGAGGATAGAGGTAAGGATCGACACAAGGCCGACCGCAATCACGAAACCGGACACCGCCAGCAGGGCGCGCTCGGCAATCGACGTGACGCCCCAAAGCTCGCGCAACGCCTCCCCCGGGATGATCGCCATCAACGGCTCGCCGCGATTGGTGTTGATCTGCCGGCGTGTGGTCAGGATCGTGCCTTTCCGCTCCAGACCCACGAAGATCGCCGTCACAGTCTTGGGGGTAAGGTCGAAGGAGCGGATCATCTCGGTCGGGATGGAATCGGCCAGCGGGTTCTTGGCGCCGGTTTCCCAACCGACATGGATAGCGGTGATGGCTTCGAGCGAAACATGCACGGTCCGGTCGACTGGCGTTCCGGTCGATTTGAGGATGCCCGACACGCGGAAGGGACGATTCTCGTGGCCCGAGCCGAGATCGGCCGCGCCGATGCCGTGGGTGAGAATGAGCGGCGTGCCAATCTCGTATCCGAGTTCACGCGCCACATCCGCGCCGATCACGGCATCAAACAGATCATCGAAGATCGTACCTTCAGCCAATTCGAGCGGCTGCCCGCCGCCATATTTGTAATGCTGGAAATAATCGGTGTTGGTCCCCATCACGCGGTAGCCCCGATGGCTGTCACCCAGGGCGATCGGAACGGCCCAGGCAACATCCGGGCGCTCCGCAATCTGACGATAGGTTGGCCAGGAAACTTCGGCTGTCGCCGAGCCCATGCGGAACACCGAATAGAGCAGGAGATTGACCGTACCCGTCGGCGCACCAACGATCAGGTCCGTTCCGGAAATCGTGTTCTCGAACCCTTCGCGGGCACCGCTGCGGGCCTTTTCGACCCCAAGGAACAGCGCAACGGAAAGCGCCACGGCCACGATGGTTAGGAGTACCGAGCCCTTCCGGTTGAGAAGGCTTGCCCAGGCAAGGGAGAAAAGAGCGGTCATGCTGGCGCCCCTGCCCTGTTTATTGCGGTAAGATCGGCGGCCCGCGTGAACAGACCTGCGAGAGAGGCGTCATGGCTGACGAAGAGAAGGCTAGCGCCAGAGCGCTCGACCTCTTCAGACAGCAGATTGATGAAGCGGTCGCGCGCGTCCGCATCCAGGGCTGAGGTCGGCTCGTCCGCAATCACCAGGCTGGGGCTGCCGATCAGGGCGCGAGCGGCCGCAACGCGCTGTTGCTGACCAACGGAAAGATCCGACACGCGCCGCTCAAGCAAGCTCTCATCCGTCAGGCCAAGCCGGGCAAGCAGGCGGCGTGCCTCCGCCTGCGGATCATTTCCCGCTGCCTTGCGCCGCGCGGGAGAAAAACGCAGGGGCAGCAGGACATTCCCCGTGACCGACAGATAAGGCACCAGATTGAACATCTGGAAGATGACGCCCATCCGGTCCGCCCGCAGACGGTCGCGCCGTGCCGCCGGCAGTTTGCTCATATCCTCGCCCAGAACGCTGATGCGGCCCGCCTGGGGTTGGAGCACGCCGGCAATCAAGCCAAGAAGCGTCGATTTGCCAGAGCCAGACGGCCCCCGCAGAAATACGCGCTCGCCAGCCTCGACGCGGAAAACATCCAAGTCGAGCACTTGCGGGCCGCTCTTCCAAGCAAAGCGCAGCCCTTCGATATCGATTACGGGATCAGCCATACCGTTCTTATTTCAGGGAAAGCTCCGGGGAGGAAGGCGTCAGCTCTGCGGCTTTCTGGGCTGTGTCAGTCACAAATACGGCATTGACCTTCTCGAAGCCGGGAAACGCGCTGAAGCCAGCGAAACGCGCAGCGGTCACGCCGCCCGCATTAGCGCAGGTCCAGGTGAAGTTTACATGGCCATCGGCGTGACCGCTGGATGTGTCTACCTCGGCCGCAGGGGTCTCGGCCGTGCAGTTTCCGCCGGTCAGCGTGATGAAGCCAGGCAGCGCTGCGATCACTTCCGGTGTGAACACACCGTCTGCTTCGGAGAGGCCGAAATTGGCCAGCGGCGAAACCAGTTCTGCCGTCAGCTTGCTGCCCTCTATGACGAAGGCCAGATCCGCAATGCCGTGAACATGAGCCGCTCCGCCTGCATGATCATGGTCGTGATCTTCTCCCTCCTCATGGTCATGGACTTCGCCTTCGGCATGATCTTCTGCGTGCACGTCATGGCTGTCTTCAGCAGAAACTTCTGCCGGCAGCGCAGCGTCCGCCTCGACGGGGCCAGGCGCCGGCGGCGGCGTGCCTGGACCACAGGCTGCGAGCACCGACAGGGCAGCCCCAGCGAGCAATGGCAACGAAACACGGGCAAGATGGGTCATAAACAGCTCCTGATTTTTCCGGACTTGGCGGCGCGGCCCGAAGGAAAACGGCCCCGCGCCGCAAAAATTACTGGCAGGCGGCAGAGTGAAACATTATAACACTTTTCGCAAGGTGCCCGAGCGCACAAGCGCAGCCCTTCTTTAACCTCTGCCCCCTTTTCAGGCCGCAGCAAATCGGACACACGCCGCCGGATGCCCCTCTCTCTTCAGGCGCCAATCCTATTCGGACTCCTCGCAGCTCTGGTCACTTCGTTGGGCCTGATTGCCGTCGCTGTGCGCAGTGAGTGGACCGTGCGCCAATCCGGCCTGTTCTCTCTGGCGGCCGGGGGAATGCTGATCTCCCTGACGCTGCTGCACATCGCGCCGGAAGCCCTGGTGATGAACGCCCGCGCGCCGTATTTCATGCTCGCAGGCTTCTTCGGCGGGTTACTGCTGAGTTCTACGATCAGCACAATCTTCCCGGAGAAAGACGGAGGACGATCCCAGGCCTTGACGCCGTTGCTGGCGGTGGGGCTTCACTCCTTCCTGGACGGGGTGATTTACTCGGTCACGTTTGCAGCGAGTTTCGAGGCAGGCGTCTACGCCTCCACCTCGCTTATCATGCACGAATTTGCTGAAGGGGTGATCGCCTTTGCAATTCTTGCCCGGCACGGCTTCCGGGTTCGGGAGGCGGTGATCTGGGCGTTCCTGGCAGCCGGAGCGACAACCCCGCTGGGGGCATTGGTAAGCGGGCTTTTCCTCAATGGGCTCGGACCGGATGTTGTCGCCGCGCTTTACGCCCTTTCGGCAGGTCTGCTGGTCTATGTGGCGACCGGCCCCCTGATGCAGCCGCTGAAGGAAGAGCCGCCCCTCCGCGGCGTGGCGGCACTGGGCGCGGGCATACTGATTGCCATGCTGCTCTTGCTGACGCCGCTGCATGGCCATGGAGCGCATGATCACACCCATGATCATGATCACGACCACATCCACCTTCTGAAAGACCCTTCCGGCATCCATCCGTCCGACTGAGGGAACCGGCATAGGCCTTGCACCGTTACTCCTCAAACAGCGCCTCAAGGCGCGGGAGGCCGAGTATGGTTAATTTCAATTTCTGGACGAAACTCTCTTCTCTTTTCATGGCCTTGGCGGCGATATCGCTTTCGGCCCAAGCACAGGACGGGTGCGGCCTCAGAGATGTGGCGAGGTTTCAGACAGCCGTTCTCCAACCGGCAGAAGAGGCTACGCCCGCCTATCTAAAACGTACCGCAGAAAGCTTTATTGCCGACTGCCCCGACCGTTTTGAAGCCCGCGACGCTCATCTGATCGCAGCGCGTAGCGCCATGGATGCCGGCATCGCTGCCGATGCAGTGACGCATTACGACCATGCTATTGCCCGAGGCGCGCGTCTGTCCCCCGTTCAGCGGCTGGACCAGTCCGTTGCCTTGCTTGCGGCAGGCGAGGAACGGGAAGCACTTGAAGCGCGCAACCTTGCCATAAGTGAGTGGCTGGAAGCGTTGACCGCGCGCGGGATGACCAATTTTGACATCCGGAAATCACGCGGCGGCGTTATTCTGGCTGTCAGCTTCCCTCAGCAGGATCCCGCCGCCTCCGTGCAAGCGCTCTGGCTGGCTGTGCCCGATGGTCCGGGGTTGCCGGCAGCGGCGGTCCTGCGGCCTGATCCCATGCGCGCCTCATTGAGAGCTTTGCGCACCGGCCGGCCCCCCTCGGCGCTGACCATCCTGGAACAGCGCACCTGCCAAGATGCCCGCATTCTGCGGGAAACGGCGGCGCCCGCCGCTATCGAGAGCTTTGACCGGGCCGCAACCGAGGCTATGCGCAGCTATCTGCGTCAACCTGCGGGGCTGGCGAAAACGGCGCCCGGCGAGCCTTTGCCAAGCTGCCTGATGCCAGAACTTATGCTGCCCGTGCCGGCCGCAGCATACTAGAGCGGCAACTCGGTCGTGTTTTTCAGACACTCCATGGCAAAAGTCGCGCTGACATCCGCCAAGTCGACCTTAGCGATCAGCGCTTTGTAAACGCGGTCATAATCGGCCACGCTGCTGACCTGTACTTTCAGCAAATAATCGACATCCCCCGCCATTCGATAGAATTCGATCACCTCCGGGATAGACTGAACCGCTGTGGCAAAACGCTGGAGCCAGGCCGCAGAGTGATCTCGGGTGCGGATGGCCACGAATACCGTTTGGGCCAGCCCAACCTTTTCAGGATCAATCAGCGCCACCCGCCGGGAAAGGACGCCCGCCTCCTCCAGGCGCTTTACCCGCCGCCAACAGGTATTCACCGAGATGCTGACGCGATCAGCCATCGATTCGAGCGATATGCTGCCGTCTGACTGCAGCAGACGCAGAATAGCCCGATCAGTATCATCAACATTTTCCATAATTGGAGTTATTATTCAAAAATTTTTACCACGCAATGGCTCAGATTGATAGATTGGTGAGATGCATTTCCGCGAGCGCTATGAGATTCTCCTCATATGCCTCAGTCCGCTTCCGCTCTTAAGCAGCCAGCCCTCACGTCTCCCCACGCAGCGCCCGCTTGCCAGGAGGCGCGGCTGAAGGCGCTTTCCGCCCTGATCGGGCGCACGCCGATGCTTTCCATCCGCGTGCGTTTCAGGGGCCGGGAACGGGTGATCCACGCCAAGGCGGAGCACTATAATCTGACAGGATCGATCAAGGACCGGATGGCCCTGTCGATCCTCGCCTGCGCTTATCGCTCCGGCACGCTGAAGCCCGGTGACACGATTGCGGAAGCCACAAGCGGCAATGCGGGCATTGCCCTCACCGCGCTTGGCCGCGCCCTGGGCCATCCGGTTGAGATCTTCATGCCGGACTGGATGAGTAATGAGCGCAAGAACCTGCTGCGCAGTCTGGGGGCGAACCTCAATCTTCTCACTCGCGAGGAAGGCGGCTTCGTCGGCGCGATTGCAGCCACGGAGCAACTCGCCGCCAGCCGGGCCAGCGTGTTTCTCCCCTGCCAGTTTTCCAACGCCGACAATTCCGCCGCGCACACCAACACAACCGCTCGTGAACTGATTAATCAGCTGGCCTGCCTTGACATAGAGCCCGGCGCTTTTGTGGCCGGTGTCGGCACCGGCGGCACCGTGATGGGCGTTGGCCGCGCCCTGAAGGCTGCGTTTCCGAAGGTGAAAATTCACCCGCTGGAACCCCAGGAGTCCCCCACCCTCTCCACCGGCTACAAGGTGGGGCAGCACCGGATACAGGGCATCTCTGATGATTTCATTCCGGCGCTGGTGAAGCTGGATCAGCTTGACGAGGTGATTGCGGTGTCCGATGGCGACGCCATCCGCATGGCACAGCGCCTGGCGCGGGAACTCGGGCTTGGCGTAGGCATTTCATCCGGCGCAAATCTCATCGGCGCCCTGATCGCCGCAGAAAAGCTGGGAGAAGATGTGTGTGTCGCCACCGTCTTCTGCGACGACAACAAAAAATATCTTTCCACCGCGCTGGCCGGCGAAGAGCCCCACAAGGAAGGCCATCTCAGCCCCGAAATCGAATTGCTGGATTTCGAAGCGAATGTCTGCGCCTGAGGGCGCGCCTATTAGCGCTTTGACGCAGCCGGATCCGCAGCGGCTTCTTCCTTTTCCCGCACCGTGAAACGGCGCGTGAACTGAGTGACCCGCGGCGCAATCTCGGTTTCGAACCGGGACCCGTTGAACACGCCATAATGGCCAACGCCCGGCTGAATATAATCCGTACGCATATCTTCCGGGATGTTCTTGCAGATATCATGAGCGGCCTGCGTCTGGCCGATACCTGAAATGTCGTCTTTTTCACCCTCCACGGTCATCAACGCTACCGTGCGGACCGCGTCCGGCTTCACAAGGCGCTCACCACGGTACTTGTAGATACCGCGCGGCAGGTGATGTTCCTGAAATACCCGCTGGATAGTCTGGAGGTAGAACTCTTCCGTCAGATCAAGGACGGAGAGGTATTCATCATAGAACTCGCGGTGCTTGGCGGCGTTGTCGCCATCCCCGCCGACGAGATGATTGAAAAATTTCCAGTGCGCATCGACATGCCGGTCCCAGTTCATGTTCATGAACGAAGCCAGCTGCACAAAGCCCGGATAAACGCGGCGCAGAACACCCGGATAGGGCGCCGGCACGGTGTAGATCATGTTCTGCTCAAACCACTCGAACGGGCGTTCCTCGGCGAGCTTGTTGGGAACCGTCGGCGAACGGCGGGCATCAATCGGTGAGCCCATGAAGGTCATGCTCGCCGGAAGCGCTGGGTCTTCATCCTCGGCCATCATCGAGATGGCGGCCAGCACGGGCGGCCCAGGCTGGCAGACAGCGAGCACATGCGCCCCGCCGCCCAGATGGGTCAGCATCTTGCGGACATGATCGATATAGTCATCCAGATCGAACCGGCCGAGCCAGACCGGCGCCATGCGCGCATCCGTCCAATCGGCGATGTAGACGTCATGCGTCTCAAGGAAACCTTCAACGGTTCCACGCAGCAGCGTTGCATAGTGGCCAGACAGGGGGGCCACGATCAGCAGGCGAGGCAATGGCGCGGCATTCTTGCGGCGCGCCTGCGCCAGCTTCTCCGCATCCTTCTTGAAGTGAACAAGACCGCACCACGGAGACCGCCACGCGATCTGAGGCTCGACCGGGACATCTATGCTGTTGATGCGAACCGACGAGATGCGCCATTCCGGCTTGCCATAATAGCGCGTCGCGCTTTCGAACACGTCCGCCATTGCCGCGAGGGATTTGCCATAGCTGGTGTGGCCCATCGGATTGAATGGAGAGTTCAGCGCCGCGCGCCCAGCTCGCGCGGCAAGCCGCATTGGTGCCATCGCCACCCGGTTCAGTTCAACAAGGGAATAGAGCATCGTCGTTGCAACCCTCTTTGCTGCAGTGCAGCGTACGCCTCAAAAAACACTCCGGCAAATGTTTTCGCCAGCCGCAACTTGTCCCAAGGGAAAGGCGAGGGTTAACTGAAAGTCTTGAAAAATACTGAAACTTCCGGCCTGCGGCCCGTACAGAGTTAACATCCGGCAGGTAGGTATTCTCGTCAGGGGAGAATTCTGCCTGGAGCGTTGCTGATGTTTCTGACCTGCCAGCCCAACCCGCATGACGACGGCCGCATGACCCGGGCCCTCATCTTCGAAAACACGCCAGGCACCCGTTTCGCCATTGATGCCGAAACGCTGCACCGCCACCCGGAACTCCTGAAACCCTTCGGCCGGTGGCTGGACATCCGGCTGCGCATCCTGGACGCGCTGGCATATCTTTCCTGTCTGGTGGGTGTCATTGCCGCCCTGGTCGTCGGCTGGTGGATGGCCGGGCTTGGGCTGGTCATCTGTGTGATGATGCTCGCCGCCAACAGGAAAACGGCCGGCCGTCTGGCAAAATCTGCCGCGCAGCGATCATCGGAAAGCTTCCGGAAGCTGCATGAAATGGGCTGTCTGTGGCTGGTAATGGCTTAGAGGCCGAAAAGTCCCAGCACGGCTGCGGCAACGGCTGCGACCGTGAACATCAACGACAGCATGACCGAACTGCCCCGCTGTTCCTTGCGGCGCGTGCGGACGCCTTTGGGATTCTTGCCTTCCTTCGGCGCGAGCATCATCCGCGTCGAGAAGAACCCGAAGCTGGCCACCAGGGCGACCGTGCCGGCAATCCAGCTGGTGGCGAGCAGGAACAGCGCGCCGGACACCAGCATCATGCCCGCAATCGGCGTCGCCGTCCGGTACAGCAATTCGCGGACATGCGTGTCGGCCCGCGCCCCGGTCAGCTTGTCAAAGCTGCAATTGGGCGAGGCGATCGAGGCTACCCAAGAGGCCCCAATCGCCATGGCGCAGGTTATCAAGGCGATACCGTTGGAAAGGGTCTGAAGGCTTTGAAGCATGATCCCTTATCGCTGGATTCGCGGCAAAGACATGTAGATTTTTGACAAGTTTCTGTAGGATCGCACTCGCCTTGAGGGCGAGCAGATTGGCAGCCTGGCCCAGCTTGTGACAGCTTGCCTTTGCCGAATACGGACGGAGGGCAGATCGCACACCATGGCTTATCGATTGAAGCCCGGCAGTGAGCGCGTTGAAGAGGGCATCCGGCGCATCGCCGGGGAAGAGTTCGCGCGGATGGCGGAGGTTATCGCCGCTGCGGATCTGCCCGCCCCCCGGAAAGTTCACGAGGTGCGCAAGTGCACCAAGCGGTTACGCTCCGTGATCCGCCTCATCGGGCCGGCGTTTGAAGAAGCGCCGATGGAGAATGCAGCCCTGAGAGACGCAGCCCGCCAGCTCTCTGAAGCACGGGACTCAGGCGCCATCCTGGATAGCCTGCGGCGTCTGAAATTGCCGCCCGAAACGCTTGCCGATGCCGAAGCGGCCCTCGCGGGCAATACCGGTGCGCCCGGAGGCGGCGCGGCGACGGCCAGGCTTCTGAAAACCTTCGGCCGCGACATGCGGAGCGCGGCCAAACGCGCCGCCAGCTGGGAGATTCGCACGGAGGGGTTCGCCGCCCTGCAGCCCGGCCTCAAGCGCAGCTACAGGAAGCTGCGGCGAAACTTCTCGGAGGCGATCCGCACCGGGGAGGAAGAAACCATCCATGATTGGCGAAAAAGCGCCAAGAGCCATTGGCACCATACGCTTCTGCTGGGACGTATCTGCCCGGATGCCATGGACGGCCATGCCCGCATGGCAAACCGGCTCTCCGAAAGCCTGGGAGACTGGCGTGACAGCGGGCTGCTTGTGGCCGCGCTGAAAGCCCTGCCTGATGACCGGCTGGACAAGGACACTTTGAAAAAACTCCTCCGCGCGGCCGCACGCGATCAGAAAAGGCTTCTGAAAAAGGCCGAGCGGATCTCGCGTCTGCTGACCGCCGAAAAGCCGGCAGCCCTTGCTGCCAGGTGGGCCGCCTATTGGGAGACCAGCGAGGCCTGAACGCCGATTCGTCGCGATACTGTCATGCAGCAGCGATAAAGAAGGCGTCGAATCGTGTTTTGCCTGCTTTTCAGGAGCCCCCATGTCTTTCTTCCGGCCCGCCCTTGCCCTCTCGCTTGTCCTGACGGTCGGCGCCTGCGCGTCTGCACCTGTGGCTGTAACCGACGGTCAGAAATTCGTTATGGCCAGCATTGAAACAGCCCCTGCCGGCGCCAAAGGCGACGCTGCGGATGATCCGGCCCTTTGGAAACACCCGGCAGATCCCGCACAGTCCCTGATCCTGGGCACCAACAAGAAAGAGGGCCTAGTTGTGTTCGGGCTCGATGGCGCAGAAGTTCAGCGCCTGCCCATCGGCCTGATCAACAATGTGGATGTTCGTCAGTCTACGGACCGGCCGTTCGACATTGCTGTGGCCAGCAATGATCAGGTCAACGCCATCTCCGTCTTCCTGATCGACCGGGTGACCGGAGAGGTGAGCCATCGCGGCGACATTCCGACAAACACAGCAGAGCCCTATGGCATTTGCCAGGCCCGCGAGGGGGAAAGCGATCTCGCAGGCGTGACGTACAAGGACGGCACATTGCAGATCTGGTCGCTTTCGGTCGGCCAGAATGATCTCAGCGGAGACCTTCTGAAATCCGTCAAACTCGAGACGCAGCTTGAGGGCTGCGTCTTCGACGAAGCCAATGACCTCATCTTTGTCGGAGAGGAAGACAGAGGCCTGTGGACGGTCGCCTATCGCGAAGAAGCGCCCCAGCCCATGCTGGTCGACACGGTCGGCGGCGCCGCTGGCCTGGTGGCCGATGTGGAAGGGGTATCGATCTGGAGAGGCGCGAATGGCGCAGGCTGGGTGGTGGCCTCGGCGCAGGCAGCCAACCGCTTCGTAGTTTATGACCGGCAAGCGCCGCACGCGCCGCGCGGCAGCTTTTCAATTATCGCCAATGAAGCGCTGGACATAGATGAAGTAACCCATACAGACGGGCTGGACGTTTTTTCCGGCGCCCTGCCCGGCTTCCCCCGCGGGGTTCTGATCGTGCAGGATGACGGCAATCCTAAGTCTGGAGAGAACCAGAACTTCAAGGTCGTGAACTGGGCAGATGTGGAAGCCGCGCTCGGCCTGCCGGAGTTGGCCGCCGAATAGGCCCGCTACCGTGTCAGCCGGCACTCATCGCGAGAAGCCGGCTGATCTGCGCCCGCGGTAATCCGCTGTCGGAATGAAATTCATTGATCGCTTCCTGCAGGGCGGTGAGATCCCGCTTGCTGGTGGCCACCGGGTGGTCCAGAACACCCTCACGCACCAGAGCGGCGCAGACATCGGGCGACGCAATCCATGCATCCCATCCGGCGAAACGCAGGAAGTACTGTCCCGTCGCCCCGCCAAGGCGCGAGCCACGTTTGCTCAGGAGCGTAAGTAAGCCAAGCTGATCGGTCCCGGGCCAGCTTGCGAGAAAGCGGCCGAAACCGCCCTCCTTATGGTCAACATCTGCAACGAACCTGGCATTCTCCAGCGTTGCCCGGATCTTCTGTCCGTTGCGCACAATCCGCTCGTCCGCCAGCAGACGGTCCATCATCTCGTCACCGAAGAAGGCGAGCTTGCCCGGATCGAACCCCTCAAAGGCCTCCTCAAACCCCGGCCACTTGGCTTCTATGACCTTCCAGTTGAACCCGGCATTGAAGACGCAGCGCGTCATTACCGAGAGAAGCCGGCTGGCCGGCACCTTCTCCAGATGCATGACTGCGTGCGTGTTGCGCGACTTCTCAAGCGCCGCCCGCTCTCCCCCATGATGGCCGCCAGCCATCTTGAGAATCGGAGCAAAGGGGCGCGTCATGGAAGTTTCCTCAGCTTAGCGCGGTCTCATAAACTGCTGCGTAATCGTCGGCGCTCATCGCACGCGGGTTGCCCGCATGGGCAAGATCCACCAGAGCATATTCAACAATCCCCGGTCCATCCGATGCCGTCAGGCCCATGGCGCTCAGCGTGGGCGGAATGCCGATGGCATTGTTGAGATCCTGAATGGCATCGGCCAGATCCGCGCCGGCCTTGAGCCCCATCGCTTCGCGCAGGCGGGCATACTTTTCGTCCGCCGCGCCATTATGGAACCGCAAAATGTGCGGCAGGAAAACGGCGTTCAGCGTGCCATGGTGCAGCTTCTTCTCATGCAGCCGCCCGGCGGCATGGCTGAGCGCATGAACCCCGCCAAGCCCCTTCACGAAGGCAAGCGCCCCTTCATAGCTCGCCATCATCATGTGCCAGCGGGCCTCTTCATCCGAGCCATCCTTGACCGCGCGCTTCAGCATGCCCATCCCGAACGCGCGGTGTGCGCCGTCATAGCCGATAGCTTCCGCAGGCGGATTAATTGCCGGCGTGAGCACAGCTTCGATGCAATGCGTCAGCGCGTCCATACCGGTCGCGGCCGTGAGCCCGGCCGGAAGACCGATGGTAAGGTCCGGATCACAGAGGGCGACAAGCGGAATGAGATTGGGCGAGGCAAAGGTTTCCTTCCGCCCATTCTCCATGATGATGACCATGCCGATGGAGACTTCCGAGCCTGTCCCCGCCGTTGTGGGGATGGCGATCAGCGGCGGAATCTTGCCGACCAGCTTGGAGCCGCCCACGATCGCCGCGAAATTTTCCAGAGGCCCCTCATGGCTCGCCATCAGGCCAATTGCCTTGGCGTGGTCCATGGAAGAGCCGCCGCCCACAGCTATGATCCCGTCAGCGCCGGACTCCTTGTAGAGCGCGGTCGCAATCTTGGTTTGCGCCTCGGTGGGGTTGGGTACGGTTTCAGCAAAGACGCCGGCAGGGGCCACGTCGAGTGCGTCTTCGACCTTTGCAAGGATGCCGGATGCCTTGATGCCCGCATCCGTCACGATGAAGGGGCGCGTGATACCCCGTGCCTTTGCGAGTTTGGAAAGCTGTTTGAGCGCGCCAGAATCGAAGACGCACTGCGTGAGGAAGTTCATAACCGGCATGGGAAGCTCCAGAAGGCGGAAAACGCGCCATGTTCCCAAGTGCGCTGCGTCAAGGCAAGCCTTTCCCTAGGGCAGCACGCTGCTCACAGCGCCGCACCTCCCACGACAGCAGGCCGCAGTTAGTAATCAGCATCGCTGCCCCTGATTTTTATCTCAATACGGACGAGTACCTAAATGAGCGCATGTGACGCGCGGCCCGGAGCCGCGCGGCAAACTGGACAATTTCACCTTTAATTCCAGAGGCTTACCTGTTCCTCATCACTCACAGAAACAGCGGGTTTCGACAATGAAAAAGCTCCTCGCAGCCACCTTGATGGCAGGCACCGCCCTGATGGGATTTGCCGGCACGGCTTCGGCCGATGACAACCCCTGGATGGTGCGCGCCCGCGTCATCGGCGTTCTGCCCGACGAGTCCGGCGCCCTGTCCGTAGGTAACACGCGCCTGCAGGGTGACGTGGACATCGGCGACCAGTACGTCCCGGAACTCGACATCACCTACTTCTTCACCAAGAACATCGCCGCAGAGCTCATCCTCGGGGTGACACCCCATGATGTGAAAGCAACCAGCGTGACGGTGCCGGGCGCCCTGACCAATGCCAATATCGATCTGGGCGATGTCTGGCTTCTGCCGCCGACCCTGACACTGCAATACCATTTCCAGAACGGCACCCGTTTCAAGCCGTATGTGGGCGCCGGGGTCAATGCGACCTTCTTCTTCAATGAAGATGCCGGCCCTGTGGCGGACGGGATCGACTATGATCCGAGCTTCGGCCCTGCTCTTCAGGCCGGGTTCGACTATGATCTCGATGGCAAGGAAGGTGGCTGGGCGCTGAACGCCGACATCAAGAAGGTCTGGATCAACACCGATGTGACAGTCGATTTTACCACGGCTCTCGGTGCCAAGGTGAATGCGGACGTGGACATCAACCCGCTGATCGTGGGCGTGGGCCTCGGCTACAAGTTCTGATCTGGTCACGATCAGATCGGGGCAATACCAGCCTTCCATCCCAACCCCAGACTGGTATTGCCTGAACGAGAGCGCCGCGCCCGCTAATCAGCTGGCGCGGCGTTTTCTGCATCCTGAATCTGCTGCTGCCTCTTGCGCCCCGGCCCCGGCCCGTTACTCGTCATGGTCATGACACTTTTGACTGTGACCGGCCTGAAGGTCGATTTCGAGACGCCCGATGGCACCGTGAACGCCGTGAAGGGAATTTCCTTCGGCGTTTCGCCTGGCGAATGCGTTGGCATCGTGGGCGAAAGCGGGTCTGGCAAGAGCCAGTCCGCCCTGGCGGCCATGGGCCTGCTTGCCGGAAACGGCAGGGCCGAAGGCAGCATCCGGTTTGGTGACACCGAAATGTTGACAGCCTCCGTGGCACAGCTGCGCGATATACGCGGGGCTGAAATGTCGATGATCTTTCAGGATCCTCTGACAAGCCTTACGCCCCACATGACCGTCGGCGCGCAGATGCGCGAGATATTGGCGTTGCATAAGGGCCTCAAGGGCGCAGAAGCCAATGACCGCTGCATCGAGTGGCTGGAGCATGTGCGCATCCCGGAGGCAGCCCGGCGCATGGAACAGTTTCCACATGAACTGTCGGGCGGCATGCGGCAGCGCGTGATGATCGCCATCGCGATGCTCTGCGGGCCGAAGGTCCTGATTGCCGACGAGCCCACCACAGCGCTCGACGTGACCGTCCAGGCCCAGGTTCTGGAACTGATGGACGAGCTCAAGCGCGAAACAGGCACCGGAATTGTTCTGATCACGCACAATATGGGGGTGGTTGCCCGCATGTGTGACCGGGTGATCGTGATGCGCCACGGCGAGATCGTCGAGCAGGGCACAACTGACGAAATCTTCTATTCGCCCAAGCACGACTATACAAAAATGCTACTGGCGGCGGTGCCGCGCCTTGATATGCCGGACCCGCCGGGGCGTCCCCCGCTGTCGGCCCCGCCCGCCGCAGACGCCGCCCCCATCCTGCAGGTCGAGGATATGAAGGTTCACTTCCCAATCCAGATCAAGGGCGGCCTGCTTGGAAAGCGCAAACCCCTCAAGGCCGTGAACGGCGTAAGTTTCGACTTGAAGCCCGGCGAGACTCTGGGCGTGGTCGGAGAATCCGGGTGCGGAAAGTCGACGCTGGCACGGGGTGTGCTGCGCCTCATTCCGCCGACGGCTGGCACGGTTGCCTGGCTCGGCAAGGACATTGCCAAAGCCAGCCGCAGCGAGATGGACGGCCTGCGCGACGACCTTCAGATCGTTTTCCAGGATCCGCTTGCAAGCCTTGATCCCCGGATGACCATCGGCGCCTCAGTGGCCGAGCCTCTGCTGGTGCATGAGCCGGGCCTCTCCCGCGCCGAGCGCGAGGCGAAAGTGCGCGAAATCCTGCCGCGTGTCGGGCTCGATCCAAACCTCATCAACCGCTATCCGCACGAACTCTCCGGCGGCCAGAACCAGCGTGTCGGGATTGCCCGGGCGATGATCCTGAAACCCAGGCTCGTCATTTGTGACGAAGCGGTTTCCGCCTTGGATGTGTCGGTGCAGGCGCAGGTTGTTGATCTGCTGATCGAACTTCAGAAGGAGTTCGGCCTCTCAATGATTTTCATCAGCCACGACCTCGCCGTCGTCCGCCAGATCAGCCATCGGGTGATGGTGCTTTATCTTGGGCGGATTGTCGAACTCGCGGACCGGAACGCAATCTATGAAGATGCCCGCCACCCCTATACGCAGGGCCTGATCGCCGCAGTGCCGAATGCTGATCCGCGCGGCGAGCGCGCCCGGGAGCGTGTAAAACTGACTGGCGATTTGCCCAGCCCCCTCGACAGCCGCGCCGCTCTCCGTTTCCTCAAGTCGAAGCTGGTAGATGATCCGAATGTGGATCAGTACCAGCCACAACTCGTACAGGTGGCGGGCAACCATTGGGTGGCAGAGCACGACCCTGCCCCAGGCGCAGCAGGATTGCTTGTAAATTAATCCCCGCCCGAATAGGGTGCGGCCGCTTTGCCGGAACCCTTGACCATGCCTGATACCCTGACCTCTTCCCTGCCCGTCTCCCTGGCCGACATACAGGCCGCCGCCAAAGTGCTCGAAGGGCAGATTGAGCGGACAGAGCTCTCTCACTCCAAAACCCTCTCGGCGATCACAGGCGCGCAGGTCTGGGTCAAACTCGAAAACCGCCAATTCACCGCCGCCTTCAAGGAGCGCGGCGCCCTGAACAAGCTGGTGAAGCTTTCCGACAAGGAAAAGAAAGCCGGCGTCATTGCCGCCTCAGCTGGCAACCATGCCCAAGGCGTGGCCTATCACGCCCGCCGCCTCGGCATTCCTGCCACCATCGTGATGGCCGAGACCACCCCCTTCAACAAGGTGGAACATACCCGCGACCATGGCGCCCGCGTGGTGTTGGAAGGCATGATCTTTGACGAGGCCAAGGAATACGCCCTGAAGCTGGGTGAGAAAGAAGGCCTGACCTTCATCCACCCTTTCGATGATGCGGACATCATTGCCGGCCAGGGCACCATTGCGCTGGAAATGCTGGCGGACAATCCGGGTCTAGACACGCTCGTGGTTCCAATCGGTGGGGGCGGCCTGATCAGCGGCATCGCCATCGCTGCAAAGGCCCTGAAGCCTGATATCAAGATCATCGGTGTGGAAGCGGCAATGTATCCCTGCATGCATGCAGCGCTGCGCGGCAAGTCGCCCAAAATGGGCGGCGCCACGATCGCCGAGGGCATCGCGGTCAAAGAAGTGGGCCAGCTGACACGCCTGATCGCCCAGGAACTTGTCGATGACATTGTTCTTGTGGAGGAGGAGCATCTGGAGCGGGCGATCACCCTGTTTGTTGAAGTCGAGAAAACCATTGCCGAGGGAGCTGGCGCCGCAGGCCTGGCCGCTCTTCTCGCCCACCCTTCCCGCTTTTACGGGCGGAATGTGGGGCTGGTGCTCTGTGGCGGTAATATCGACACGCGCCTTCTCGCCTCAGTCCTGACGCGCGCGCTCGTCCGCGAGAACCGCCTGGCCCGTATCCGCATCGTTGGGGATGACCGGCCTGGCCTTCTGGCACTGGTGTCCAAGATCATCGGGGATCAGGGCGCCAACATCATGGAAGTGGCGCATAACCGGATCGCGCTGGATGTGCCGGCCAAAGGGGCCGAGTTCGACATTCTCATGGAAACGCGCGACAGCCAGCACACGCAGGAAGTCATCGACGCCCTGGCGCAGGCCGGATACCCGCCCCGCGCCATTTAGGGCACCCGTCCGGATCGCGTGACTAACCCACGAAACCAGCCTAGAGAGCACCCGACAATTCTGCCCTTTCAGGAGGCTAGCGCCATGTTCCGCGCCTTATTCATCGCCGCAGCTCTCAGCGTTTCGCTGGCCGCTTGCGCTCCGCAAACCCAAGGCGCAGCCGAGGAATCCGCTATGACGTCTCCTGTCGACAAATATCTTCCCTGGAACCCTGACGCCAAAGGGATCGTGACGACGGAAAGCGGCGTCCAGTATATTGTCGTGAAAGAAGGCCCCAAGGACGGCAAGAAGCCGGTCTCGTCTGACCGGGTCAGCGTGCATTATGATGGCCGCCTGCCGACCGGGGAAAAATTCGATTCCTCGCTGGATCGGGGCTCACCCGCAGAATTCCGCCTGGACCAGGTCATCCCCGGCTGGACCATCGGCCTTCAGGAGATGAGCGAAGGCGACGAGTTTGTCTTCTACATTCCCAATCGCCTCGCCTACGGCCAGCAGGCACGCGGGAATGTCATCAAGGCCGGAGATGATCTTGTTTTCTACGTGTCGCTTCTCGGCATCGTGGAACCCAAGAAATCAGACGCGGCCGCGTGGGCGAAATACTATCCTTGGAATCCGGAGCTTCCCGAAGTCCAGAAGACCGATAGCGGACTGCAATACATCATTCTGAAAAGCGGAGATGCCGCAGGCCAGCCGCCCGTCGGCGGGCAACTTGTGGTGGTACATTATGAAGGCCGCTTGGCAGACACCGGCGAGTTGTTCGACTCCTCCTATCAGCGCGGCGATCCGGAAGTGTTCCCCTCCAATCAGCTGATCAGCGGCTGGGTCGAGGCCCTGGCTCTGATGAAACCTGGCGACCATTGGATGCTCTACATTCCCTCCGAGCTTGGCTATGGCGAACAGGGCACGCCCGGCGGCCCGATCCCGCCCAACACAGCCCTGCAGTTCGAAGTCGAACTGCTTGATGTGATGCGCTGAAGGCCGTCAGTTCACAGATGTCTCTCAACGCCACCACTCTCGCCGCCATCGCTCTCGCCGCTGGAAAAGAAATCATGCGCGTCTACCGCACGGATTTCAGCGTCAGCCATAAGGATGACCATTCGGTCCTGACAGAAGCCGATGGCCTCGCTGAAGCGGTCATCCTGAAGGGCCTGGCTGAAGCAGATCCCAGCCTGCAGGTCATTGCCGAGGAATCCGTCGCCGGAGGCCATATCCCGGAACATGGCGCCCGCTTTGCGCTCGTCGACCCGCTGGATGGCACCAAGGAGTTCGTCGCCAAGAATGGCGAGTTCACCGTGAACATTGCCATTATCGAGCATGGCCGCCCGGTCATGGGGGTTGTCTATGTGCCCGCGCAGCATCGACTGTTCGTGGCGGAAAGCCCTACACACGCCTGGCAGGCAAAAGCCGCCCCCGACGGCCCAGTTCCCACCGAACGCGCACCGCTGAGAATCCGGCCCGCCCCTGCGGCAGGTCTGACGGCCGTTGCGTCGAAATCCCATCGCAGCCCTGACACGGATGAGTGGCTTTCGCGGTATCCGATTGCCGAAATCAAGGGAGCCGGATCGGCTCTGAAATTCTGTCTCGTGGCAGCCGGGGAAGCGGACGTGTACCCGCGTCTTGGCCGCACGATGGAGTGGGACACTGCCGCTGGCCAGGCCGTTGTGGAAGCTGCCGGCGGGCGTGTCCTGACCATCACTGGCGAGCCCCTTCTTTATGGCAAAAGAGAACGCGGATACGATAATCCCAGTTTTGTCGTCTTTGGAGACGTGACGCCGCGCTGAACGGCCGTCCTCGGAGGAAAGCATGGCACGCCAGTATTTTGGAACGGACGGTATCCGCGGCCGCGTCAACAAGAAACCGATGACCGCCGAAACAGCGCTGCGCCTCTCCATAGCGGCGGCGCGGACCTTCGCGCCGCAAGGCGGGCGCGAAGTGGTGATCGGCCGCGACACGCGCCGGTCCGGCGAAATGATCGAAGCAGCCCTGATCGCCGGATTTACCTCCATGGGTATAACGCCCGTGCGCTTGGGCGTTGTGCCGACACCCGCCGTCGCGTTAATGGCCCGCGAAACCGGGGCCGCCCTCGGCGTAATGGTCTCGGCGAGCCATAACAAATTCGAAGACAATGGCCTCAAGCTCTTCAGTCCCGATGGCGTGAAATTTGATGATGCTGTTGAAGAAGCCCTCGAGGCCAGCATGGGCACAGCGCTCGAGGGAGACTACGCTGCCCCCGCAGAAATCGCCGTCCCCCGCGAACTTGCAGGCGCCCCGGCCCGGTATGTCCGGCGCTGCCTCGACACGCTGACGGGAACGCGGGACTTTTCAAATCTCAAGGTTGTGCTCGATTGCGCGCATGGGGCAGGTTTTGAGACCGCGCCAGCAGCGCTGAGAGAACTTGGCACGCAGCTTACAGTCATCGGCAACGCGCCCGATGGCGTGAATATCAATGCCGGCGTCGGTTCGACGGCAACCGGCGCTCTCAAAGCAGCTGTTCTGGAAACCGGCGCGGATATAGGCATCGCCCTGGACGGCGACGCAGACCGGCTGATCGTGATAGATGAGACAGGCATCGAAGCGGATGGAGACCAGGTAATGGGTCTCATTGCGGGAGAAATGCACCGCACCGGCCGCCTCAAGGGCGGCGGCATGGTCGCGACCGTCATGTCTAATATGGGGCTTTCGGAGTTTCTGAAAGCCAAGGGCCTTACCCTCGCGCGCACGAAGGTCGGCGATCGATACGTGGGCGAGCACATGCGCGCACACGGATTTAATCTCGGGGGCGAACAGTCCGGACACATCATATTGTCAGACGTCTCCACGACAGGAGATGGTCTTCTGGCAGGACTTCAGGTCCTGTCAGTGATCGCCGCCCGCGGCGGCAAGGCATCAGACATGCTGCGCGTCTTCACACCCGCGCCACAGAAGCTCGTTAACATACGCTATTCCGGCGCGAACCCTCTCGAAAGTGATAGGGTCAAGGGCGCGCTGGCAGAGGCAGATGATATGCTCGGCGACCGTGGCCGGATGGTTGTGCGCAAATCCGGAACCGAGCCGCTTATTCGCGTCATGGCCGAAGCATTGGATGAGGCCCTGATGCAAAAAGCGCTCGACCATGCGGTAAGCGCGGTGAAAGCCGAAGACGGCGTCAGCTGACCGCTCTTGGCGCGGCGTCACCTGTTGCGCACGCTCAACAGGAAGTTATCCTCCGGAGAGATAATCCATACTCCCGGAGGAACTCCCAATGGCCGAGGGTCAATCCCTTCCCCCGTTTCGCCCCCTGCCGCAAAAGACACCTGATGTCGAAATGACCCGCAAGGGCGGCGCCATCTATATCAGGTCCCGGCAGGCACCGGGCGCTCGCCCCGCCACCATCCCGCACGCGCTGGACGAACGCGCCATGCTGCATCCCGACAGGGTCTTCATCAAGGAGCGTAATCCGAATACGGATCAATGGGTCGAGGTCACCTACGGCGAGGCAAAGCGGCTGACAGATTCCCTGGCCCAGGCCTTCCTTGATCTGGGCGCCGGCCCGGATGCGCCCGTGATGATCCTTTCGGGCAACTCCATCCGCGCAGCCCTGATCATTCTGGCCGCCCAGAAGATCGGCGCGCCTGCCGCCCCGATCTCCGTTCCCTACTCCACCATGTCCAATGATTTCGACAAGCTCAGGCATTGCTACAACATGGTGAAGCCCGCCATCATCTTTGCTGAGCAGCTTGCCCCCTTCCAGAAAGGCATTGCCGCCCTCGGCGCCCAGAGCTGCACCATTGTCAGCGCCGATCCTGGCGGGGACAATTCCGTGTGCCGGTTTGACGATCTTGTCGCAACCATCCCGACCCCCGCTGTCGCAGATGCTATGGCGACGCTCGGCGACGATACGGTCGCGAAGTATCTGTTCACATCAGGCTCCACAGGTCTGCCCAAACCCGTTCCGCAGACGCAAGGCTCCATGTGCTCCATGATCGCCGGCCAGGAAGGCCTGCGGGATGACGCGCGCGACCCCGACTATGATCCGGACAAGGTCGCCAATGTGCTCGACTGGCTTCCCTGGAACCACATCTCGGGCTCGAATGTGAACTTCAACGGCGCCCTCTGGAATGGCGCCACTTTCTGGATTGATGGCGGCAAACCCACTCCCGCCCTTTTCCATGAAACCCTCCGCAACATCCAGGAATGCAGCCCGTCTACCTTCGGGACCGCGCCAATCGCGCTGGCTATGCTCGCCGAAGCGATGGAGCAGGACGAAACCCTCCTGAAGGCCTTCTTCAAGAACATGCGCTCTATCGGTTATGGCGGCGCCACGCTTTCAGACGACCTCTATGATCGCCTGCAGGCGCTTTCGATCAAGGCGACGGGCCGCCGTATCCCCATCATCACCATGTACGGCGCCACTGAGACACAAGGCATCACCGTGGTTCACTGGGAAGCCGAGCGGGTGGGCCTGGTTGGCCTTCCGCTTCCCGGCACGACCCTCAAGCTGGTCCCGAATGGTGAAAAGCTGGAAGTGCGCGTCAAAGGCCCGAGCGTCATGCCAGGCTATCACAACGATCCGAAGAAAAACGCCGAAGTTTTTGATGAGGAAGGCTTCTACTGCCTCGGAGATGCAGTGAAGTTCGTTGATGAGAACGATCCCAATCAGGGCCTCATCTTCGACGGCCGGGTGGGCGAAGATTTCAAGCTGTCTTCGGGCACATGGGTGTCTGTGGGCACGTTGCGGCCAGACTTCGTTGCTGCCTGCTCTCCGCTCATCTTCGACGCCGTGATCTGCGGCCAGGACAAGGATTACGCCACCGCGCTGGTCTGGCCCTCTCCGGTTACTGCGGAGCAATATGCCAAAGCGGCAGGCGACCCCGCGAAGGGCTTTGCGGCCCTTATGGCAGACCTTGCCCGCAAGGCCGCAGCCTTCAACGCAGGCGAACCGGGCACTTCCCGCCGCATCAAACGGGTCCTTGTCATGACCGAACCGCCAAGCATCGACGCGGGCGAGATCACTGACAAAGGCTATGTGAACCAGCGCCTCGTGATCTCCCGCCGGGCAGCCCTGGTTCAGGCGCTGTATGCAGAACCGCCCGGCCCCGGTGTCATCCTGCTATAAGGGTTCAAGGGCGCCCTGCCCCTTGTTTCATCGCGCATGCGCCATCACATCGCCGGAATTGCCGAGCAGGTGTGTGGCGCATGACATTTGATGATGCCTTCCGCAGTTTCAGAGAAAAGTTGCACCTCCCTGAGATGCAGCCACCTGATCTGCGCCTGCCGATCGAGCGGCTTCGCCAGCAATTCTTCAGGATGGATTATTCCGGAGAGCCCGATGCGCCGGAACTGGCCGAAATAAAGCTGCTCACTGTCCCCGGCCCGTCAGGCCCCCTCAAGGCGCGCCTCTACGTACCTCTGGGCGCGGGCATTCCGCCCGGCCCGGGCATTCTGTTTTTCCATGGCGGCGGCTTTGTATTGGGCGACCTTGAAAGCCATGACATGATTTGCCGCCGGATGGCGGAGGGATCGCGGTGCCGGGTGCTGGCCATCGATTACCGGCTCGCGCCGGAAACCTGTTTTCCCTGCGCGCATGACGACGCGCTCGCCGCCTGGCACTGGATCAGCCATCACGGCGAGGAGATCGGCATCGACCGCCGCCGGATTGCCGTTGCTGGCGACAGCGCCGGCGGGAACCTCGCCGCCTTCATCTGCCAACAGATGAATCGCGAGCGCGGCCCCATGCCGGCGTTCCAGCTGCTACTCTACCCGCTTCTGCAGTTTGCGGACATTCGCAGCAAAAAGATGTCACCGCAGGAAAGCGGCTTCTTCATTTCCGTTGGCCTGTTCGAATTCTTCCGGGGCCATTATTTGCCCGACCCCGAAACCTTCATGGACCCCCGCATATCGCCATTGTTTGCGCCTCCAGAAGAACTTCGGAACCTGCCGCCCGCCCATATCATCGTATGCGGATGGGATCCGCTGCATGATGAAGGTCTAGCCTACGCCGCAAAGCTCCGCGCCATGGGCATTCAGGCGAGCGAGAAGGAATACCCTTCAATGGTACACGGATTTCTGAACCTTACTCACATCTCCGCAACGGCGAGAACAGCCGCGCGCGAAGTCGGGAAAGTAACGGGTGAAGCACTGGGTGCAATTTAAAAATCAACTTGAGTTCCAAAATAGAACTATTGTTTTGCGTGACCCATGGGCAACACTTGGACTCTAAAGCTATTTATTGCACCGCAGCAAATATTTCAAATGCTTGATAACCGTCTATTTAGTTCACAAGGGCCAGACACCGCTGGCACCGAATAAGTACTAGAGGAAACTCCCAGAAATGACGCTCAACAAAATGCTGATGACGTCTGCTTCCGCAGCCCTCATCCTGTTCGCCCCTGCCTATGCTCAGGAAACCCCCGAAGAAACGGCTGCGCGCGAATCCGCAATCGATCGCGTACTCGGCACGGTCACCGTGACTGCCACCAAGAAAGCAAATGTCGAAGACGTGCAGACGGTCGCCGTTGCCATGACGGCATACAACGCGGACACGCTGGACGCCCTCAACGTCACGACTCTCGAAAGCCTGAGCTATTCGGCGCCCAACGTTTCGCTCGACGATGTGGGCACCGCGCGCGGCACGGCCAACTTCGCCATCCGCGGCCTTGGCGTGAACTCCTCCATCCCGTCGATCGACCCGGCCGTCGGCGTTTTCATTGATGGCGTCTATCTCGGCGTCAACAACGGCGTTGTCGTCGACATGTTCGACCTGGACAGCATCGAAGTCCTGCGTGGCCCGCAAGGTCTTCTGTTTGGCCGCAACACCACGGGTGGCGCGATCGTCGTCAATACCGCGAACCCGACTGATGAATTCTCGATGAAGCTCCGCAGCAGCATCGAAAGCCCCATCGACAGCGGCCGCGGCGGCCCCAACAGCAATCTTCAGGCGATCGTCTCAGGCCCCCTGATCGAAAACGTCCTGAACGGCAAGCTTGGCGTCTCCTACAATTACGACGACGGCTACTTCAAGAACCTCTACAATGGCGAGAACCACGGCCAGCTCCGTGCACTGACCTATCGCGGCGCGCTGGAATTCATGCCGACCGACTCGCTGACCTTCCTCGGCAAGCTTGAATACACTGACTCGCGCTCCGATGGTCCTTCGGGCAAAAACCACGCCTATTATGATCGCGACAATTTCGATTTCTCGATCAACAATCCGGGCTTTGGCGATTCTGAGACGATTCAGGGCTCGCTGCGCACCGATCTGGATGTTGGCTTCGGCAACGGCGTGATCACCAACATCTTCGGCTATCGCAAGTATGAGTCGACCTCCTCCAGCGATATCGACTCGACCCCTCTCACCCTGTTCCACTCGAATGCCGAGTTCGATCAGGAGCAGTACTCCAACGAGCTGCGCTATGCTGGCACGTTCGACAAGCTCGACCTCACCGCGGGCCTCTACTACTTCGAGCAGACCCTCGACTACACGGAGATCCGCTTCCTTCCGACCGCTTCAGCCGCAGGCTTCTATGGTGGCGGCACGCTTGATCATACAGTCTGGGGCGCATTCGCCAACATAGACTACTCCATCACCGACAAGCTGATCGGTACCGTGGGTGTCCGCTATTCAGTGGAAGAAAAGGACGCTGCCGTTGTCTACATCCGGCCCCGCCCTGCTTGTAGCGTCATCGAGGGCACCTGCAGCCCCGACGGCACAAATCCATTCATCCCGGGGGAGCCCAACGGCTTCCGTGATGGCAACGAATGGAAGAACTGGACGCCCAAAGTCGGCCTCCAATACTTCTGGAATGACGATGTGCAGACTTATGCGCACTACACCAAGGGCTTCCGCTCGGGCGGCTACAACTTCCGCATCACCGACTATGCCGGCTTCACCAACATCGTGAACCAGACCGGCAGCCTAGGCTTCGACGAGGAAGAAGTGGACTCCTACGAGATCGGCTTCAAAGCTCAGAGCACTGATGGCCGCGTCCAGGTGAACGGCGCCGCGTTCATGACCGAAGTCGGCGATATGCAGCGTGAAGTGAATACCGCCGCTCCGGGCGCTGCTGTTGTGCAGAACATCGTCAACACGGCTGATGCCACGATCTACGGCCTGGAGTTTGACGGCCGCATTGTGCTCACGGACACGCTTCTGGCGTCTTTCAATGTCGGCTTCATGGACGCCAGCTATGACGACGTCTTCTACGACCTGAACAATGACGGCGTTGTCGATCAGGATGATGTCAACCTCGATCTGCCCCGTGTGCCGCCGATCACCTATGGTTTCGGCCTCATGAAGGAGTTTGATCTGGGCACTTCCGGCGCGGTCGTTGCTCGCGCGAACTACCAGTACCGCGACCGTATTGCGTACACGGACAGCAATTTCGGCTGGATCCAGGATGCGAACATGGTCGATGTCAACGTGACCTGGGAAACGCCGGTGCAGGGCCTCTCCGCCTCTCTCTATGGCAAGAACCTGCTCGACGAAGTGCAACTGGGTAACGACACGCAGCTGCCGTTCCCCGGCCCCAACTCGACGGGTCTGAATTATTCCTATCAGGCGCTTCCGGCCGGCGGTACCTTCTCGCCGATGAAGAAAGGCCGCCTGCTCGGCCTGGAACTGACCTACGTCTACTAAGATCACCGGCCATCCGGCCAAGGAACAAAACGGAAGGGCGGCCCACGGGCCGCCCTTTTGCTTTGGTGTGCCACAAAAAAGAACGGCCCCCGATACCGGGGGCCGCCCTGATTTCAAAAGCCGTTTTAGGCCTATCAGCTACCGGCGCCAAAACGCTTGGTCAGGCTGATCTTGTACGTCCTGCCAAAAGGATTGTGCGTATAGGGATCGTAGTTCAGATCAAACGCGGCAAACGGAGGATCCTCATCGGTGACATTGACCACACTGAGGCCAAGGTCGAAATCGAACGGAGCCTTCCAATTGTAGAACAGATCGAACGTGGTTTGAGAATCGATTTTCTCTCCCACGCCGCCCCGCGCGGCCGGAGCCCGCTCATCCTTGTAGCTGTCAATATGGCGCATCACAGCGCGGAAGTTGTGATCTCCCAGCGCATAGTTGGCAAACACATTCGCCTTCCATTGCGGCATCGAGCGGGTAAAGTTCGACCGGTTGAACTGGCCGACATAGTCGCCCCCACCAATCGAAACACCTTCGACAAAGTACGGCGCAACCTTGTACTCTATGATGTAGGTTGCATCGAGACCGACCGAGATCTCGCCGCCCATCGGCGCATCCCCCCAAGTGTTGCTGAGGCGCAGATCGAGGCCTGAGGTCTGGATATTCGGACCATTCACAATCCCTGTCCGTACACGGGCAATATCTGAGCCCGCCGCCGGAGAGCCAGTGCCGGTAATGATATTGTTCGGGTCGTTGAAAGTGATCCGGTTGAGGATTGGCGCGGAAAGATCGCCCGCCCGCAGAGCGGTTACCGCGGCCGCAACAATGTTCGATTGTTCTTCAACGATAATCGGATCGTCAAAGTCGAAATTGTAGTAGTCGAGCGATGCATTGAAACCACCCCGCTCGAACAGGCCACCAAAGTTGAAGCTGAAGGCGGACTCCGGCTTCAGGTCAGGATTGCCGAACTGGTCAATTGCCTTGAAGGCAGACGCCGCAGAGACGAACTGCAAGGTCGTCCCAACACCGCCAAGCTGGTTGAGCGTGGGCCCGCGGAAGGATGTCTGGGCCGACCCGCGCAGAGCGAAGCTATCGTTCACCTGCCATTTGGCTGCGACCTTCGGGTCAAAGGTCGATCCGGTCGATCCGCCATAATCCTCGTAGCGGACGGCAACCTGCATATCGAGATTGTCGAAGAGCGGGACCTGAAGTTCGCCGAAGACAGCGTAAATCGTCTGGTCCCGGTCAGCAGGCACAGTGCCAGCAAGGAAGGAATAGGGTCCCGTACCCCCTGGCCCCGGAGTGACCTCCAGATTCGTCAGATCCGACATGGAGATTTTGTAGCTCTCTCTGCGGACCTGAACCCCAGCTGCCCAACCGATGGCGCCCCCGGAGGCCTGCACATTGCTAAGGCCGGAAAGCACCGCATCAAAAACCAGCAGATCGGTTGTGGCGGTTGTCTCGCTTGCATCTGTCATCCAGTCAGCAAGCTCGGCCGAGTTCTCAAGCCCGGGAACATAGCCAGGGTTTGCCTGCCCGGTGATGGCATTTGTGGCAATTCCGTTCGAGAACGGATTGTAATACTGGCAAGCCCCCTGCCCGGCCACAAGGGATCCGGTGTATCCTGCAGCATACGGAACAGTTCCGGTTGCAGGGTCAAAGCCAGTATTTGGATCGGTACAAACACCGAAACCGCGCAGCGCGGACGTCAGACCGGTGATATAGGTGTCGTTCGTTAACCGATATCCCTCTGTCGTGGAGTAGGACAGCCCGAGATCATAATTGACGTCATTGTCAAAACTCCCCGTCAGAGATCCAGATCCCCGCCAGGTGTTGTAGTCGCGGCTGCCTTCCTGCGCGCCGCCTGTGCCTGGGAAGCCACCCAGACCGAAGGAGCGGCCAATAAACAGCGCCGCAACGGTCCCCGCCGGGAATGCCCCCGGATTGTCGGCCATGTATTGCTGGAACGCCGGATGGCTCGCAAGCACGACCTGGTTGGTGAGCACCTGGGGCGGGTAGGAGGGCGAGGTTTTCCATGTCGGCACATCCGTCTGCGCGTACATGAGCTCCAGATGCAACTCAGCGCCGTTGCCGAGCTGCCTGTTATATTCGGTCAGGAACTGAAACCGCTCTTCTTCTTCCACCAGATTATCAAACTGCGTGAAGTTAAAGACGCATGTTGGCGCCAGCGTTCCGCCGAGTGGTTCGCACCCAACATCATTCACGTTGGCCGCCAGCGGCGTGAGGCCGTTTGCGCCGACCCCGAGCGGGACAAAACGCCCCGGATTCGAAATCGCAGACCAGCCGCCCACCGGATTGTTGGCATAGGGCTGAACGCCCCAATCCTTCTCGTTTACGGCAACCTCACTGCGGAACTGATATCCAACCGACGTGACCCAGTTGAAGTTCGACCCCTGCAAGCCATATGCGGCAGAGATATCATATTCGCCATCAGTACCCTCGAAGGTCTGATAGGAACCACCAATTTCGAAACCGTCGAGATCATCCCGCGTTATGAAATTGACCACGCCGGCAATCGCGTCTGAACCATAAAGCGCCGCCGCGCCGTCCTTCAGAACTTCAATCCGGCTGATGGCGATCGAGGGGATGCTGTTGGTGTCGACAAAAAGCTGGGCCTGCTCACCGATCGAGTAGGGATGAAATGTATGGCGCCGGCCATTGATCAACACGAGCGTCCGCGCGGGCCCCAGGCCGCGCAGGTTCACGTTTGAGGTTCCCTCCAAACCGTTCGAGGCAAACTGGTTCGTCTGCCCGTCCACGCCCGAGGAAACACCAAGGTTCCTGATAAGCTCGGTCACCGATGGCTTGCCCTCGAGAACAAGGTCTGCCGCTGTCAGAACATCCACTGGCAACGCGGCATCCTCCGGGCTACCCTGAATATAGGATCCCGTGACCGTCACCGTGCTGAGTTTTCGTTCGCTGTCGTCCTGTTGAGCCTGGGCCGTCATTGCGCCGCTTAACGCAATTGCTGAGGCGCAAAGAAGCGCTCCTTTGAAATACTTCATTCGTTTCCTCCCGTTTTATGAGGTCCAAGCGCAAGCTTTTGCCGCTTGTCATTAATTGGACTCATCTCACTCTTATGCGGTATTGCCGGGTCGCAAAGGGGTGACTTGTGCTGCAGCGCTGCATACAAAAAAGGAACTTTTCACGCCTTTCAACTTAGTCCGTTCACCCACAAGCTGGTGTATTTCATGCAGAACCCTCCTCCCGAACCATCCGCTTCCCCGCCTCCCCCTTTCCTGCGGATAGCGGATTCTTTCGCGGATGCAGTGGCGTCAGCGGATTTTCCATCCGCCATGTTGCGCTGGCGCAACCAGCGCTGGGCCGCCGAAACCGGGCTCGATAATCTCTCGGAAGATGCGTGGATCCGGCATTTCGCGCGCTTCGACGCCCTGCCGGGAAACCTCCCTGAGCCGCTGGCCATGCGGTATCACGGCCACCAGTTCGGCACCTACAATCCTCAGCTCGGAGATGGCCGCGGCTTCCTCTTCGCGCAACTGCGCGATACGGCCGGGCGCCTGCTCGATCTGGGCACCAAGGGGTCAGGCCAAACGCCCTACTCCCGGCAGGGTGATGGCCGGCTCACGCTCAAAGGAGGTGTACGGGAGATTCTGGCCGCGAGCTATCTGGAAGCCCTCGGCGTCAACACATCCAAGGCCTTCAGCCTCGTCGAGACGGGCGAGCAGCTCAGCCGGAACGACGAGCCCTCGCCCACGCGCGCCTCGGTGCTGGTGCGCCTGTCTCACAGCCATGTCCGCTTCGGCACCTTCCAGCGCTGTGCCTGGCATGAGGACCGGGAGAGCATGGCGCGGCTGGTCGATTATTGCATCGCCGAGTTCTACGCCGCCGCCGATGCGCCCGGGATTGCGGCAAGGACACAAAATCTGCTGGAATCTGTTGCAATCGCCACAGGCCGGATGATTGGCCAGTGGATGGCAGCCGGCTTTGTCCACGGCGTGATGAACACGGACAATTTCAATATCACGGGCGAGACTTTCGACTTTGGCCCCTGGCGCTTTCTGCCGGTATCCGATCCGAATTTCACTGCAGCCTATTTCGACAGCCAGGGGCTTTACCGCTTTGGCCGGCAACCGGTTCAGGGCGGCTGGGCGCTGCAGCAACTCGCCTCCGCCATGCTGCTGCTTGCCGAGGCAGATGACCTTGCCAAGGCGCTCGCGCCTTATGAAGCCGCCTACCGGGAAAGCTTCATCGCCCACACCCATCATCTGTTGGGGCTGGAGCCAGAAAATGACACGGATACTGACATTTCGTTCCTGCAGGCGTTCTATGCCTGGATGACGGAAAGCGGGGCAAGCTGGCCGCAGACTTTCTTCGACTGGTTTGGGGGCAGCGCCAGCGCCTCGCGCGCAGCCTCCTCCCCTCAGGCTAGCCTTTACACCACCGCCGCGTTTGCCCCCGTCCGCACTGCGCTGACAGAGCGGGCCCCGGTGCGCCCAGAACGGCTCGGCCACGCTTATTTCCAGAGAGCGGCCCCCGTGAGCCTTCTCATTGAAGAAGTTGAAGCCTTGTGGGCGCCGATTGCTGAAGCGGACGACTGGTCCCTGTTCCACGCAAAGACGAGCCATATCGAGGAAGCCCGCCTCGCCCTGGCCGTTTAACCTTAGGGAATACCTTGATCTTCGGCCCCCCCTGCGGGCACTTAGCCAAAAAATATGGAGGCCCTTAATGACCGATAAGTCCCGCCCCGGCCCGCTTTCCGGAATCCGCATCATAGACATGAGCTCAGTGGTGCTCGGGCCGTTTGCAACGCTGATCCTTGCCGATCTCGGGGCGGAGGTTATCAAGATTGAGCCTCCCAAAAAGGGCGACACCATGCGGTATGCGGGCGCCTCCCCCACCGGTGATCTCGGCCCGATCTATATGGCGCTCAATCGCAACAAGAAGGCGATGACGCTGGACGCCAAGACGCCGGAGGGCAAAGCCGCCCTGACAGAGCTGCTGAAAACCGCCGATGTATTCTTCCACAATGTCCGCCTCGCCGGCATGGAACGGCTCGGCTTTGGCTATGAGCAGGTCAAGGCGCTGAAGGAAGACATCGTTTATGTCCACTGCGCCGGTTTCGGCAAAGGCGGCGCCTATGAGCGCCGCCAGGCCTATGACGATCTCATTCAGGGCGCGTCGGGCTTTGCCGATCTCAATGCGCTGCGTTCTGGCGGCCGGCCGGAATACGCCCCGTCCCTGGTGGCCGACAAGACCGCCGGCCTCTTCGCCACCTACGCCACCCTGGCGGCACTTTTTCACCGCGCCCGCACCGGCAAGGGCCAGTTCGTGCAGGTGCCCATGCTGGAAAGCTTCACTTTCTTCAACATGGTGGAAAACCTCTACGGAGAGACATTCCTGCCGGGCAATGGCAAGCTCGCCTACACCCGCTCCATCAACCCAAACCGCCGCCCCTACCCCACGAAGGACGGCTTCATCGGCCTTGTTCCGTACTCGGATGAGCAATGGGAGAAGTTCTTCGCCATCGGCGGGATGCCCGAGATCTTCCAGGATCCGCGTTTCTCAACCTATCAGGCCCGCACCGAAAATGTCGGCGCGCTCTACGCCCTGATCGAACAGGTCAGCGCCACCAAGACCACCGGTGAATGGCTGGAGCTGATGGACAAGGCGGACATTCCCGCCATGCGCTACAACACGATGGCCGGCGTGCTAAGCGACCCCCACCTCGTCTCGACCGGCTTCTTCATAGAAGCGGAGCATCCAGAGGCGGGAAAGTATCGCACTATGCGCCATCCGGTCCACTTTTCGGAAACGCCGGCGAGCCTGCGTCTGCCGCCGCCGCGCCCGGGCGCCGATACCGAAAGCATTCTGGAAAGCCTTGGCCTCGGCGCCGAAAGCTGATCAACCCCCGGCCAGGCGCGCCATCTCGTCTTCCGAGAGCTCGGAGTTGTCATAGACGTTCTGAACGTCATCCAGCTCATCAAGGACGTCGAGCAGCTTCATCAACTGGTCGGCGGCGTCGCCGGAAACCGGCGTGGTGACTTTCGGCTTCCAGATGATCTTGGCAGACGTTGGCTCCACCCTGGCGCCAAACGTTTCGGCAAGCGCGCTGGACACGGCCGCAAAGTCTTCCCGCGCCGTATAGATCCAGTGGCCTTCCTCGTCAGATTCCACGTCCTGCGCGCCCGCCATGATGGCCGCTTCCATCACCTCGTCAGCGGTTCCCGCGCTGACGGGATATTCAATCTCGCCCAGCTGATCGAAGTTGAACGACACGGAGCCGGTCGTGCCCAATGCGCCGCCATTCTTCGAGAAGGCCGAGCGGATATCGGTGGCCGAGCGGTTCTTGTTGTCGGTGGACGCCTCGATGATGATGCCCACGCCGCCGGGGCCGACGCCCTCATAGCGGATGTCGGCATAGTCTGCCCCGCCACCGCTCTGGCCCTTGTCGATTGCCCGCTGGATATTGTCCTTGGGCACCGAAACACCCTTGGCGTTGGCGATCGCCAGACGAAGGCGCGGGTTCATGGCCGGGTCCGGCCCGCCCATCTTCGATGCCACGGTGATCTCTTTGGACAGGCGCGCGAACAGCACCGCGCGCTTCTTGTCCTGCTTGCCCTTGCGGTGCTGGATATTGGCCCATTTACTGTGCCCGGCCATGGGAAAACCCCTCGATACTGTCTGGTTTCTGGCTGTGTCGGGCGGTGTCTATCGCGCCAAAACGCGCTTGGGAAGCCGCGCCGGTGCGATCACCTCAAAACCTGTTTCAACGCCTCACCCAGCCGTTTCACAATCTCCTGCCGCACTTTCCAGCTCAGCCAGGCCTTATCCATACGGGAGAGCCAGTGGGAATTGACCGCGCTGAACTCCGCCCCCAGGACCCGCGGGTCCGGCAAAATCTTCTGTCCCAGAACACCGGCAACATGCGCCATCTCTTCCGGGCTCGCAAAATAGAGCTCATGTCCCCGGTGCTCGAGGATCCAGATGGGCCAGCCCTTGCCCGGTTCGGCCGCTGGAAAGGGCGGCTCAAACTTTGTCGCAGAATGAAAGGCCCCGTCCACCGGCCGGTGAACGTATGGGCTGACCGGCGTCCGCACCGGTTGCCCGCGATACTCACATCGGAGGCGCAGGAGGCGCCCAATGCGGCGGCGGGATTTCCACCGGCTTGGAAAGGTCCACTTCGACGCGGAAGAAACGTTCCGGCCTTTTCAGTTCGTAGGCAAACATCTGCTGGCCCGAACGCACTTCCACGGCCCATACATTCGCCTTCGAGACCGGTATGCCCTCACGGTCGAACAGATCCTTTGTGGACTGATCGGCCGGGAATTCCTGACGCGCAGCGGCAGGGTCAGAAATCGAATAGCCGCCATAGCTGGTCAGCGCGTCAAGGCTGCCGTCTTCATGGCGATGGATATGGCGCAGCTCCCAGCCGCCATCCGGCCCTGTGGCCGACAGCACCCAGGTGCGGGAGCGATCTTCGCCCACGCTGAGCGGCAGACGGAATACACCGGGTTCACAGTCGCGCACATGCACGACGAGACGGTTCTCCCGCCACTCGTCATCTGCCGCGTCATGGCTCACCACGCGGCCTTCGAAGGCCTTCCCACATGTGGCGGCAAGGCCTTCCGCAAACGGAAGATCAGGCGGTCCGGCAGGCGCCGTTGCGCAGGCGGCCAGAACAAGGGCGAAAGCGGGGGCAACTGCCAGTCTCAGCATCATGAAAGGCAACCTACCGGTCACCCCCGGAAAGGCAAGTCTTGGCTCAATGGCCTCCCGGCGCGCCGCCCCCAGAGGCCGGCGCGATGCTGTGGGCTTTCACGGCAAGTTGCTCGAGAGCGCCGTGAAGTTCGCCGGCCAGCTCCAGCACCGCCTTGGCAGATGCGTCCTTCATCATGTCCTGCCGCACCTGCCAGGAGTTGATGGTGCGCGAGAGGCCCTTCTTGTCCGCAAATGCCGTCAGCGTGGCATAGGGATAGCCATTGCGCACATCGATCAGGATACCGCTTGCAGCAGCCTCAGCCTCAACGCTTCGTCCCGGCAGCACAAACATGCCAATCACTGTGAGGTCGGCAAAGGAAAGCGCGCTGCCTTTGCTCCGATTATTCGTGGAAACCTCATAGGCCAGCACATAATCGAGATGCTGGCGCGCCGCGCCCCGGCGGATTTCAGCAATCGTGTCGGCGGCTGTGTAGGAATAGCGGGGCTTGTCATTCTCCGGCGCCACCATCGCGGCGATCAGCGGGCTGACGGGTACGAACTCGCCATAAAGGCCGTCAAGCTCGTCAGTGAGGGCGGCCCACGCCTCCCCTTCCCGCTCGGGGATCGCCGCAAGATGCCCCCGCTCGATCCGGGCGAGCCCGATGCGCGCCGGAAATCTGATGTCAGGCTCCACAGCGGCAATCTGGCGAACCTGGGCATCCACTTCCGAACCAGCCGCGCCCGCTGCGGGCGTGTAGCTGCCGTCATACCGCGCCAGATAATCCGCCCCCGACGTTGTCTGCACATGTGTTGCGCAGGCCGTCACAATCAGCAGGACCAAGCCCGCAGCCACCAGATTGAACCGCATCCCTCAAGCCTCCTTGCCGGTTTATCAGAAGGCAGATTACCGGAAATTCAGACAAAAATGCGCCCACAAAAAGAAAAAACCCTCCCGGTAGTCCGGGAGGGTTTGTGTGATACTTCGTCCACTGGTTCAGCTTGTGGGCTCTGCCACGGATGCAGCTGCCGCCGGCATCGCTGCGGAAGCGGATTCGAGCACTTCAGCGAGTTCCTGGGACAGGCTGATCTCACGGGAAAGGTCTGCGAGCGCCGCGTCCATTACACGGGTCCAGGTCTTGCTGAGCCCGCCCCCGGTCTTGTCCGAATAATAGCCCTTGAAAGTTTCCTCAAACAGCGTCGAACCCGTTGCCTGATCGATGATCTTGAGAGCTACCTGCACATCCCCGAAAAACTCGACAGTGACTAAGCCCGTTTTATAGTCGAACCAGAAGCGTTTGACATCAGCCTCAACCTTCAGATTGCTGGCTGCGGTATCGCTGACGAGCTGATGACCGTTTGCAGAAAGCGTCTTGGTCAAGGTGTCGGTGACCAGGGCTGTGACGGGCTGGGTCGTCCCGACGGCCCCCATGACCATGCCATAGCCATTCCGCTTGTTTCCAATACGGTCGGCTTCCCCGGCGGGACGGGAATCGGTCACTTCGGCAAGATAGAGCGAGCTGGCCGGAACTTCTGAAAGCAAACCAGGCTTCACCGCCTCCTCGCTCAGCCCCAGCGTCAGATTGGTGGTACCGGTGGCGCATGCCGTAAGGCACATGGCGCTTGCCAGAATAATCAGTAGGCGTTTCATTTGCACTCCCTCAGCGATAGATGATCTCGAAAGCGATGCGCTTGCCTGTTTTATTGGCCAGCGCCGTTATTTGTTCGGCGAATTCCTCGCTGGAGATGTCTGCAAGCAGAGCCGCCTGCGATCCGGATTCCTTCATGTGCGTATCCCAAACCACCTTGCGGCCATCGCGCATCACGACATGAACCTTCATGAAAACCGAGGCTTGCGGCTGGTGAAAGGAAATTCGGGCGAGTCCCCAATCCTTTACCTCGACAGTAAGCTGGTGGCTGCCCTGATCCGACAAGGAAAAGTTCCGCTTCTCAAGCGTCTCGATGATGGCCTTTTCCAGGATTGAACCAAGCTGTAACTGACCGGCTGCCGCGCGATAGCGATCTGCCTTGTCCTCATCTTCATTTGCATTGACTGCAGAGCTTACGGCCGCGCCGATCACCCCTGCAAAGACGGCAGCAGTGCTCGTTTCCGTCATTCTGGAATCGATCACCATGAAGTTTCCGGCCGAAGGATTTGAAGCGACGCTCAACGCTGTTATGTCGATTGGACCAAGAGTTTCCAACTCGTCTGCGCAAGCGCTGCCAAAGCAAAAAACAACAGCGGCGGCCGCAAGCCCGCAATAAGATCTTGATTTCACCAGACACCCCCCGTTCCGCCACACATCAAGCGCGCCGCGGGGCACCCGTCAAGATAGAAACATTGCATCTCCGCAATCTTTTATGAGCGCATGAAAAAAGGGCGCCGCATCTGCGGCGCCCTTATGGGAATGGGAATGGGAATGGGAATGGTTATCGTCAGGCCGGATTGGGCTCAACGTCGCCGATACCGTCATCCTTGGGCTTTTTGCGCTTGCCGATGACGGGCACAGCGGAGGCGGGCCCGGCATCATCATCCGAGATATCCGGACGGCTGGGCGGGGTGCCTTTCAGCAGGTTGGCAATCTCTTCGCCCGACAGCGTCTCGAATTCGAGCAGGCCGGTGGCAATCGCCTCCCATTCATTGCGGTATTTCGTCATGATCTCGCGGGCATCTTCCTTGCCCTTTTCGATCAGCTTACGGACTTCTTCCTCGATCTTGCGCGAGGTTTCTTCCGAAATATGGCTGGACTGCATCAACTGCTGGCCCAGGAACACATCGCCCTGATCCGAACCATAATCGACCGGTCCAATAATGTCCGAATAGCCCCAGCGGGTGACCATGGCGCGGGCAAGACGGGTGGCCTGCTGAATGTCAGAAGCTGCCCCGGCGGTGACATTGTCATCACCAAATTTCAGCTCCTCGGCCACACGGCCGCCCATGATGATGGCTAGGCGTGAGGTCATCTCGACCCTGGACATCGACAGCTTGTCGTCTTCAGGCAGCTGCATGACCATACCCAGCGCGCGGCCGCGCGGGATGATCGTTGCCTTGTGAACCGGATCGGCGGCGGGCACCTTCATGGCAACCACGGCGTGGCCAGCTTCGTGCCAGGCGGTGAGGATCTTTTCCTTCTCCGACATGACCATGGAGCGGCGCTCCGGTCCCATCAGAACCTTGTCCTTGGCGTCCTCGAATTCCTGCATCGCCACGACGCGCTTACCGCGGCGGGCCGCCAGAAGCGCCGCTTCGTTGACGAGGTTGGCAAGGTCCGCGCCGGAGAAGCCCGGTGTCCCGCGCGCAATCGTCTTGGAATCCACATCCTTGGCGAGGGGCACATTGCGCATGTGAACGCGCAGGATTTTTTCACGCCCGATGATGTCCGGATTGCCGACCGTCACCTGGCGGTCAAACCGGCCGGGACGCAGCAAGGCGGGGTCGAGCACGTCCGGACGGTTGGTGGCCGCCATGATGATGATGCCTTCGTTTGCTTCGAAGCCATCCATCTCGACCAGCAGCTGGTTGAGCGTTTGCTCACGTTCGTCATTGCCGCCGCCGAGGCCCGCGCCGCGCGAGCGGCCGACCGCGTCGATCTCGTCAATGAAGATGATGCAGGGCGCAGAGCGTTTGGCCTGCTCGAACATGTCACGCACGCGGGATGCGCCGACGCCGACAAACATTTCAACGAAGTCAGACCCCGAAATCGTGAAGAAGGGCACGCCGGCTTCACCGGCAACGGCGCGGGCGAGCAGCGTCTTGCCGGTGCCGGGCGGGCCGACCAGCAGCGCGCCTTTCGGGATCTTGCCGCCCAGGCGCTGGAATTTGGAGGGGTCTTGCAGGAATTCGACGATCTCCTGCAGTTCTTCCTTGGCTTCATCAACACCGGCAACGTCATCAAAGGTGACACGGCCCTGCTTCTCCGTGAGGAGGCGGGCGCGGGATTTGCCGAAGCTCATCGCGCCGCGGGTGCCCCCGCCCTGCATCTGGCGCATCATGAAGAACACAAAGCCGACGATCAGCAGGATCGGCAGAAGCGACAGGAGCACCGAAGCCACATTGTTGCGGCCGGTATCGGGCTTCACCGAGAAGGGAACATTGTTTTGAGTGAGAATGTCCTCGGTTTTCATGTCGAGGGCGCGCAGCTCGCTTTTCAGCGTCCGCCCATCCGTCGTCTTGGCGATGATGGTGGTATCCCCCAGCGTCGCATCGGCAATCTTGCCCTGTTCTGCGAGCTGATAGATCTCGGATAGCTTTGTGGGCTGGGCACGGGCAACCTCGGGGTTGCCGCCCATCATCACAGCCATACCGATTACGAGCAGGGCGAGCGCGCCCCAGATCGCCAAATTACGGACGTTCATAGCAAGGTTCCGTCAGAGACTATTCGATCAACCATACGGGATTGAGTTTAGAAGATAGGCACCAAATCCTCTAAAAACGACTCCTTTCCTGCTGCTGCGGCAATTTCATGCGTGTTGCCGGAAAGGATGGCCTGATGCGCTGCGAGGCGGGCCGCGATGCCGGGGATGGGCTGGCCGGCTTCGGAGACAAGCTGCAGGCGGCCCCAGCGGGGGCGGATCTGGCAGCCGCCCAGAGTGGCGCCGCGAAAATCTTGTTCTGAAACAATGCGCTCCACAAGGCGCGCGAGGCTTTCACCGCGGGGCGGGGCCTCTCTGCCGGCCGCAATCTGGATCAGCAGACCCAAGGCGCGGGCGGCCCTTTCGGGTGGCAACAGGGTGAGGGAAGCCACCTCGATCCCCCCCTCCGAAACGCTGACATTTGCAGTCATCCAGCGCCAGAGAGCGGCATCCTCAATCATTCTTAATGTCTGAAACCGGTCAATCACGGACAGGATCTGGACAAATCCGGACATTTTCGGACAGAGCAGCCGGCGCATGCGCACCCGCTCGAAAGCCGGATTCTCGTTGGACGGGTCGTCCACCCAGCGGACGCCTTCGGCCCGGAGGAACACGCGAAGTTCCTGCCGGCGGGCGCCAAGCAGAGGCCGGGCGATGAACACCCCCTGCCCCTCCGGCCAGACCGGCGAGAGCGAGAGCGGGCGCATCCCGGCCAGCCCATACCAGCCCGAGCCCTGCCGGGCGCGCATCAGGAAAGTCTCCGCCTGGTCGTCTGCGGTATGGCCTGTCAGCAGGAGACGGCTGCCCCTCTGCCGGGCAGCACGCGCGAGGGCGGCGTGGCGGCCCCGGCGCAGCGACGCCTGGCGCGGGGCAGCGCCCTCAAGGCGCAGTGTTTCATGGGCAAGTCCCAACTGCCGGCACAGCGCGGCAACCGCTTCGGCCTCGGCGCGGGCTTCCAGGCGCAGGCCATGATCGACGGTGAGGACAAAAAGCGTTCGCCCCTGCCCGGCCGCCCAGCGCTGGGCGAGGATCAGAAGCGCCAGGGAATCCCCGCCGCCGGAAACGGCAACCCCGATGGGCGCGTCCAGCAGGCAAGCAGGCAGCGCGGCGAGCGCTGCCTCAAACGCCGGTTGTGGCCCTAGCTCTTGCATCCGGAACGGGTGCGCTCAACGGCGGCCAGATCGCGCACGACCTTGGAGGCGTTGGGATAGCGCTTGGGCAAGGTGTCGAGGGCCTGACAGGCCTTCTCCGTATCCCCGATGAGACGCATCGAACGGGCGAGGCGGGCCAGCGCATCCGGCGCGCGCTGATCATCCGGGAAGGATCGGATCATCGTGGTATAGGCCTGTCCGCTTTCGGCATAGGCATTCTGCTGATGCAGCGTTTCGCCAAGCCAGAAATAGGCTTCGCCTGCCTGCGGATCGTTGCCGAACTTGGTGACGAATTCCTGGAACGCCTCTTGCGCGCCGGCATAGTCAAGCGCCAGCAGGCGCTGGCGGGCGACGGCAAAAAGCGGGCCGGCCTCACCCGGAAGCTGGCTGGCCGAGATCGTGCCGAGCGAGCCTTCCGGCAGGCCGCCTTGCGCGTTGCGCGCCGGGGTCAGCACGGAGGGGCCGCCACTGGAACCAGGCTGCGTGTTGGGCGACGGGCCCACGGGAAGCTGCGCCGAGGCCGACGGCAGCGGCCCGGCGGCCGCCGGGCCCGAGCCGGTATCGAGCATTTCGGTGGCCTCGATGCCCACAACCATCTGCAGCGCGGTGATGGCGCGCGCCTGAGCCTGGAGCTGCTGGCGAAGCTCTGCGTTTTCCTGCGCGAGCGTTTCATTATCCAGCATCTGCTGCTGGGCGCCATCGCGCGTGCGGGAGAGTTCGTATTCGAGCGTTTCAATCCGGCCATTGAGCTGGTTGATCCGTTCGGCATTGCGATTGATTTCGAGCATCAGATCTGCCGTCTGCTGACGGGTCTGATCGACCTGCTGGGAGAGGTCGCCGGTGGTAACGCCCTTCACAATCGGGGCGCCGCGCGTCTGCGCGAAGGCAGGCGTTGCGAGAAGTCCAAGGGCAGCAAGACCAGTAAGGGAGGCTTTCAGCATGACGGGTACTCCGGGGTGCGGGGGCAGACTTCAGCCCGGTGGAATAAAAGAAACAGCCGGGGCCAAATTATGGCACCCGGCTGTCCTTTTCATCACGTAAACGCAGTCAGCTTAGCTGGTTGCGCCAGAAACGATCTGGGTCCAGGCGTTCCGGTTCATAGCCCAGGACTCTTCGTTCGAGCCGCCAGCGATCGGACGCTCTTTGCCGTAGGAGACGGTGTCGATGCGCGAAGCGCTGACGCCGAGGCTGACGAGGTAGTCTTTCGCTGCCGAAGCGCGGCGCTCGCCAAGGGCGAGGTTGTATTCGCGCGTGCCGCGCTCGTCAGCGTTGCCGGCGACGAGAACGCGAACGTTCGGATAGGCGTTCAGCCAGGCAGCCTGACGCTTCAGGATTTCCTGATCGTCGGAGTCAAGGCGGTACTGGTCGAGATCGAAATAGACGCGCTCGCCAACGTTCACGCGGAAGTCTTCCAGCGAGCCCGGGGTGATCGTCGATTGCTGAACCGGCTGGGTGCGCACGGTTTCAGTTTCCGTCACGGTCTCCTGGACCAGCGGAGGGGTGACCGGCGTGTCATCGGCCGGCGGGGGACGGGAAGCGCAAGCAGCCGTCGCGGCCAGCAGAGCGGCGGCGGCAGAGGCTTTCAGTAGAATATGCATGTGTCGGGGCTCCAAGTTTACTTCAGTTGGCACTTTACGGACCGCTTCGCGGCTTCTGTGTGTCGGCGGCCGTCTTATCGGGCCTTTATTTCCTTATTCTGACTATTTTATCGCGACAATCGGTATTCCGTGGAATTTTCGGCTACTTGTGCTGTTTTTGCCACAAAATGGCCTCATTTGGCCACATTCCCGGGGCTCGTGCCCCAGGATGGGGCAGACTCTACTGCAGAACTGGCGACCAGGCAGGGTCTGAAGCGTCGGTTTGGGTCATCACGCGGCGCTCGTTCCTGCCCGAAAGATCCACCGACCAGAGCTGGGGACCAGCCCCCGGGCGGTTTTCGCGGAAGAAGACGATGACGCGGCCATTCGGCGACCAGTCCGGACCTTCATCCAGATAGGATTCCGACAGAAGGCGCTCGCCTTTACCATCAATCCCGATGACGCCGATATAGAATTTGCCGCCTTCCTGCTTGGTAAAGGCAATCAGGTCACCGCGCGGAGACCAGACGGGCGTGGAATAGCGGCCCCGCCCGAAGGTGATGCGGCAGGCGGTATCGCGCCCCCCGGAAGGACAGGCGCGCGGGCTGCCATCGGTGTTCATGATATAGAGCTGCGGCGTGCCCCCCCGGTCGGAGTTGAACACGATCGACTGGCCATCGGGGGACATCGAGGGTGACGTATCGATGGCCGGATGGTCGGTCAGGCGGCGGCTTTCGCGCGTGCGCAGGTTCATGATGTAGATGTCGGTATTGCCGCGCTGGGCTTGGGAGAGCAGCACGCTCTGGCCATCGGTGGCAAAACGCGGCGCAAAGGTCATGCCAGGGAAATTGCCCAGCAGTTCCTGGCGGCCCGTCTCGATATTGAAGAGATAGACGCGCGGGCGGCCCCCTTCATACGACATATAGGTGATTTCCTGGGCCGAGGGGCTGAAGCGGGGCGTCAGCACGGTCGAGCGGCCGGAGGTGAGATACTGCTGGTTGGCGCCGTCGCTGTCCATGATCGCGAGGCGTTTCACACGTTCGGTCTTGGGGCCGGTTTCGGCAATGTAGACGATACGGGTGTCGAAATACGGGTCTTCGCCGGTCAGGCGGGTGTAGATCGAGTCGGCAATCTTGTGGGCAATGCGGCGCCAGTTTTCCGGCGTGGTGGTGAGGCGGCGGCCCGGCTCTCCATTGATCCGCATCAGTTCCCCGCCATACACATCCCACAGGCGGAAGGAGACGGCGAGCTTGCCATCGGGCAGCTCCTCGAAGGCGCCGACAACGAGCGCGTCCGTGCGGATGATCTTCCAGTCTGCAAAGCGCGGCTCGGCATTGATCGACAGATCACGCTGGATGAAGGAGGCCGGGTTCTGCATGTCGAACAGGCCGGTGGAGGCGAGGTCAGCACGCACCACATCGGCAATCTGCCGGGCAAGCTGGGTATTGGTCCCAGACACCTGGAAATCGGGGATGGCGATTGGCGTCGGCTTGAAGTTCCCTTCATCCACGCGGACCTGCAGCTGGGCACTGGCAGGCGCAGCCAGCCCAAGGGCCAACATGATGACTGCCAGGAGCGGCATCAGTCTTTTCAGCATCAGTTCGGACTCCTCATCGAATTCTTGCGACGCAGCTTTCTCAACCCTGTTTCGGGCCAAGGGTCACGTCGATATCTTTCCAAAGCTCATAATCTTCCGCCGGCAGGCGATAATTGCCGATTTCACCGCATTTACGGACTGCCAGCAGCGCGCGGTCAACCGCGATGCCCGACCGGCCAACCGGGCGCGAGCGGGGAGTGAGCAGGCTGGTGCTCATCACAGACCCGTCCCGGGCGAGCTTCATGTTCACAGTAACATCAATCTGATGCTCGGGCGGCAGGTCATCGACCGTGGCCCAGCATTCCATGATCTGGCGGCGCAGCGCAGCCTGCAGCGAGGCGGTCGCGCCAGTGCGCGCCCCTGCCCCGGCCTGGTCACGGTCGGAATTGGCCAGCACGGGACGATCGGCCTGCTGCGCGTCAGGGCGCTGCTCGGAGGTGCGCTTGGATTGCAGCGCGCTTTCGAAATCGTCCAGGAAGGAGAGATCATCCTTCGGCTTGGCCGGAGGCTTTTCCACCGGCTTGGGCTTCGGCTTGGGTTCTTCTTTTTTCGGCTCGGGCTTGGGCTCGGGCTTTTTCGGCGGCTCAGGCTCGGGCTGGCGCGGGTCAGGAACTTCGACCTCGGGCTCAGGCTCCGGGGCGGGCTCGGGCTCAGGCGGGGGCGGCTGTTCTTCCACCGGCTCAGGCGCCGCCTCCGGCTGGGGCTCGGGCTGGGGCGTATCGGCTTTGCGCAGTTCGGCCACATCGGAAATGCGGCCGATCTCGAGGAAGTCGATCGGCAGGTCGGCCGAGGACGCACACTGGGGCAGCTGCATCAGGATCTCGACCGAGCTGATGCCGGGCTGCTCGCGCCGGATACGGTCGATCTGCTCCTGGCACTCATCCTTCTTGTGCGGCCATGACATGACCGCCATGGCCAGCACGCTGGCATGCACAAGAGCGGAAACTGTCAGGCCACGAAGCATTTCTTGAGCTGGCTCCTCAGGGGTCAGCGGGGGGTGTTGGTCTTCTGTTCGGTCACAAAGGACATGCGGGTGAAGCCGGCGCCGCGCACTTCGGCAGTCACTTCCATGACGATGCCATAGGGCACGCTTTCATCGGCATAGAGGAACACATCCTTGTCGTAACCCTCCCCCACGATGGCCTGCAGCTGGGCGCCGAGGCCCTCGATCTCCATTTCCGTCTGCTGGATCAGGACCGTGCCATCGGCCTTCACCCACACGGTCAGCGGCGCATCATTGGGATCGGATTTGAGCGGGGCGGAGGTTGTTCGCGGAAGGTTCAGCTGTTCGCCGCGCACCAGCATGGGCGCCGTCACCATGAACACGATGAGCAGCACCAGCATGACGTCCACGAACGGGGTCACGTTGATCTCGGCATTCAGCGAGCGGCGTCCGCGCCGCCCGCCTTTGCCACCAGAACCAAGGATCAGGCCCATGGGTGCTCCTCAGTCCCGCGCCGTGTCCGACGCGCGCCGGGAAAGGCGCACGAGGACGTCCTGGGAAAAGGTGTCGAGTTGGTCGCCGAGCTTGGTCAGGTCGCTTGTGAACTTGTTGTAGAAGATGACCGCCGGAATAGCGGCGATCAGGCCGAGGCCGGTGGCGAAGAGCGCTTCGGCAATCGGGCCGGCAACGGTGCCGAGGCTGGTGTCCTGCTGTTCGGCGATGTTGAGGAAGGCGTTCATGATGCCCCAGACCGTGCCGAAAAGGCCGATGAAGGGCGACGCCGAACCGATGGTGGCCAGCACCGAGAGCCCGCTGCCTGCCCGGCCGAGCTCACGGTCTACCGCGGCGCGCATCGAGCGTTCGGCCCGGCTGACGATGGCGGAAGCTTCCGCCGGGGCCGGGCCCTTGCCCGCATCCGACCATTCACGGGCCGCCGAAATGAACACCCGGCTGGCAGGATCCTTGCCGCCCTGACCGGGGCGCATGTCGATCTCACCGGCCCGGCCACTCCAGAAAGCATCTTCAAAATCCCGTGAGGACTTCTTGAGCCCCCCCAGTTTGAAGAATTTCTCGCCGATCACGATCCACGACCATATCGACGCAAGGAATAGCGCGAGCAGCACCAGCTTCACGACCGGATCAGCAGCCATCAGCAGGCTGATCAGGGAAAAATCCGAATGGCTGGCAACCGTGCCGATTGCTTCCGTTTCCATGGGTCTTGTCATCTCCTTGGCCAGCTGGGGCAAATCACCCTGCCCCGAACCGCTTCTGCGGTAGCAGAAACGTGGGTGGGTTCAACTGCAGGCACTGGTTATTTCCGCTCTGTAATCTAGTGCAAATCCGGCAGAAACACGGCGTGTTGCAGGCTTTGCTCAGTCGATATGAGCCTTAGTGCATGATGGTTAAGCCATTATGGCAGATTCTTAATCTTCCGGCGGGCCAAAACCGGCCGCGCGGGCCCCTCCAGAGGCGGAAAAGCGGGACACCTTCCGGCGCCCCGCTTCCCCTTCAGACAAGACCCGCTCAGCCGAGCCCGGCAATTTCATCCCTGGCGGCGGTGAGGATCTCGGCAATGCGGCGCTTGCGGGCTTCATCGGCCTTGCGCTCCCGCACCGCCGAAATCACGGCATGGCGGAGGCGATGCATGGCGCTGCGGACGTCGGCGGGGTCTACCGCTTCATCCGCCTCCAGAAGATCGGCCAGCCGGGCATGGATCGCCTCGATGACCACCGCTTCCCGCTCAAGCTCGGCCGTGCCCACCTCGGTAATGTGAAAGGTTTTCTTGCCCTCCTCCGTGCGGGCCTCCGCCCAGCCAAGATCCTGGATGATCTCCAGCGCCGGATACATGACGCCGGGGCTGGGTTTGTAGGCGCCCCCGGTGCGGGTTTCGATTTCCTGGATGAGGTCGTAGCCATGGCGAGGCGTTTCGGCGATCAGGCTGAGGATCAGGAGACGCAGATCTCCATGGCCCAACGGCCGCCCGCTGCGATGGCCACCCGGCCCCCGGCGATGCCCGCCCATCCGGTGCATTTTCATATGCCAGCGCTCGTGCCGGCAGCCTCTGTGATGTGTACGCATGAAGTCTCCTTTGCCTCGGCGCCCCGGGCGGCCTGAAGCGTTGTTCTGAGGGGTTTGATTGGGGTGTTGGTTCATTGATACTCCTTTTCGATATATCGAAACAGAAGATAATTTCGATATATCGAAATACAAGTACCTCGCACAGCCCTTTCCAGGCCGGCATGCGGCAAGCCGCTTCAGGCCGGATCAGCCCGGCGGGCTAACCGTGCCAGCGATAGGCTTCCAGATGTTCGGAGATTTCCCGGATCGGGCGGCGCAGGCGCCCATCGGCATGGATCATCACCGCCGTGATCTCCCCCTCCGCCAACACCTCATCCCCGCGCAGGCAGGTCTGGGAGAAGCGGATGCGGGGCCCATCCATGCCAAGATAGCGCGTGCGGATATGCAAGAGATCGTCCACCTTCGCGGGCTTGCGATAAGTGACGTTCACATTGGTCAGCGTGAAGGCAGCAGGATCCTCCCGCGCCAGCAGGGATTGGTGCGAGATGCCTGCATCGCGGAGATGGTCTGACCGGCCCCGCTCGAAGAAGCGCAGGTAGTTGGCGTGATACACCATGCCGGTGAAATCGGTGTCTTCATAATAGACGCGCACGGCAATCCAGTGCTGGCGCGCGGCATCGAAATTCTGGGCATCGAGAACAGGAAGGGTCATCCCCCGCCCGTATCAGACTTTCGCGCCAGCATGAAGGCATGGGCAAGCGTGTCGACCAGGGCGAGCGCGGCCGCCAGATCGCCCGCGGTACGGCCCAGCGTTTCCAGGCTCCAGGCGCCGGTAACCAGATCAATCAGCGCGAACCGGTCGGCCCCCGGAAAATCGAAAACCAGCCGGTTGCCCTTCCCCACCGCCCGGAAGGCCCCGCCTTCGGCCAGCGCGATCACCCGCTCGATCACGGCTGGATTGAAGATGGCGCGGGCCTCCACCTGATCGGTGGCGCGCAGCCGGTAAAGCTCGCCGAAGGCGCGCGGGCCAAGGTCGACCTCCGCAAACCCGCTGGCAGTGCCCTGCGGCCAACCCGTCTTGCGGGCGCGCAGCTGGGTGACGCCGTGCAACAGGAACGGGGCTTCCAGCACGATCACCAGATGATGGATCGAGGGGGCGTCCTCCACGCGCTCAACCCATTCGAAGAGTTCAAAATCAATTCCCCCGCGCCGCCCATGGAAACCGTCCTCCACCTGGGTCTGCCGGGCAGCGGCCTCCTGATACTGCGCCTTCTGCTCGGCCGATCCGACAACATAGACATTCGACTCGATCATCAGCCCGGCATCGCGCGCGGCGGCGACGGCTTCCTCCATGCCGCCTGCCTGCTCCATCGCCTGGGCCGCCTCCTTCAACTCGCCGGGCGCCCAGGATTGGTCAGACAGCCATTTGAGCGCCAGCGGCATCCCGCCAGGCACCGCCACATAGGAGAGCCCCAATGGCGTGCCCAATGCCGACAGGGCTTTTGCCCGGAGAAGCAGGCGAGACTTGGCGTCCAGCAGCAGCCGGATCAGGCTGTTCCGGAACAGGAACAATGACCCAAGGATGCAGCCGAAGAACAGTAGCGGGAACAGGATGAAGGTGAGGGCCTCCCCCCACCATGTCCCCGGCGTGAGCGCCTCAACCAGGAAGAAACAGACAATGAAGGCGATAAACCCGCCAAAGAAGGCCCGGCTGATCCGGCCCTTGAGGCGGGCGCCATCGCTCCCCTTCAGATCAGCGCTTTCCAGGATCGGCAATACAGTGGCTTCGGCATGCGCCCGCAGCCCGGCAAACCCGTCCAGCTTCTCGATATCGTCCCATCCCATCCCCATGGCAAAAGGCTAGCAGGCAGGGTGTGCGGCGTCATCCCTCATAACAGGGGGGCGCCTTCAGGGTGTAAGCGAAGGCATGCCAGAGACCGCGCCGCCCTCTTCTCCCTTGCTGCCCGTGCTGCGGGGCTTGGGCCATCGCTGCCCGAATTGTGGGCGGGGGAAGCTTTATGCGCGCTATCTGAAGCAGGTTTCCGAGTGCAGCGTGTGCGGCGCGCCGATCGGGCGGATCCGCGCCGAAGATGGCCCGCCATGGCTGACCGTGCTGATCCTCGGGCCCTTCCTGGCAGGCCTCACCTTCATCAGCGCGCGGCAGGAAAGCTGGCCCCTCTGGATCAAGCTGCCGGCGCTCGGCGCATTTGCGGTCTTCGCCGTGCTGATGCTCCTTCCCCGGATCAAGGGGGCGATCATCGGCCTCTTATGGGCGATGGGCGCGCAGGAGAAGGAAGAGGACTAACCCTCGTCTTCCCCGAACAGGGCAGACTGCTGGCCCTGCGGGGCCTTGAGGCCCAGGCGTTCATAGGCAAGCGGCGCTGCCACCCGCCCGCGCGGCGTGCGCGCCACATAGCCCTTCTGCATCAGATAAGGCTCGATCACGTCTTCCACCGCGTCGCGTGCTTCAGAGAGGGCCGCCGCCAGCGTATCGGCGCCAACCGGGCCGCCGGCATAGGTTTTCACCAGGGCGTGCAGATACCGCCGGTCCAGCGCGTCGAGCCCGTCCTCATCAATCTCCAGACGCTTGAGCGCCTTGGCGGCAGAGGCGCGGTTGATCGCGGCGCCATCGGCCTCGGCAAAGTCCCGTACCCGGCGCAGAAGGCGCAGCGCGATGCGCGGCGTACCCCGCGCGCGGGTGGCGATTTCGACCGCGCCATCTTCCGTGATCTGAGCACCGAGCTTGCGGCCCGCCGCCATCACGATGCGGCCAAGTTCCTCGGCCTCATAGAATTCCAGCCGCACAGGAATGCCGAACCGGTCGCGCAGCGGCGTTGCCAGCAGGCCCGCGCGCGTGGTGGCGCCCACCAGCGTGAACGGCGCCAGATCCAGCCGCACGGAGCGCGCCGCGGGCCCCTCCCCGATCACGATATCGAGGGCGTAATCCTCCATCGCCGGATAGAGAATTTCTTCCACGATGGCCGGCAGGCGGTGGATCTCGTCGATGAAGAGAACATCATTTGGCTCAAGATTGGTGAGGATGGCGGCAAGATCGCCCGCCTTGGCAATCACCGGGCCGGAAGTGGCGCGGAAGCCGACGCCCATTTCCCGTGCCAAAATCTGCGCCAGCGTTGTCTTGCCCAGGCCAGGCGGGCCAAACAGCAACACATGGTCCAGCGCTTCCTTGCGTCCGCGCGCGGCCTCGACATAGACTTTGAGATTGGCCTTCGCCTTGCGCTGGCCAACATAATCCTCAAACGTCTGTGGACGGAGGGCGCGGTCGAGCGCGTCGCCGCCTTGCGCGTTGGGATCGGCGAGAGAGTCCTTGCGGATCATGCCTTGCCTCCCGGCGCAGCCGAACCCCTCTCCCGCTTGCGGGAGAGGAGCGGGTTTAAGGCTCGCTTCGCGCCGCTCACCGCGCCAGCTCCTTCAGCGCGCCTTTCACGAGGGCGCCGACTTCCTCGGCCCCGTCCTTGGCGGCCGCGGCTACGGCCTTCGCCGCTTCGCCTTGCGTATAGCCAAGATTGACCAGCGCGCTGACGGCTTCGGCGCGGCTGCCCGTGACGCCTTCAGGGCGCGCGGAGGCAAGGCCCGCGACGGCCGCCACCTCAAACTTGCCGAACCGGCCGAGCGGGGGCGCCTTGCCGGCAAGCTCCGTCACGATCCGTTCACCGAGCTTCTTGCCGATACCCTTGGCGCGGGTGAAGGCGCCTGCATCGGCGAGCGCAATGGCATCCATGATCTCTGCCGGGGAGAGGCCATCGAGAATGGCGAGGGCGGACTTTCCGGCCACGCCCGGCACATCCTGCAGGCGCACGAACCAGGCGCGTTCTTCATCCGTGGCAAAGGCAAAGAGGGTGATCGAGCTTTCGGTGACGCGCGTTTCGATATGGGCGGTGATCTTGTCGCCGGTCTGCAGCTTTGCCAGCAGGCGCGTGCCCGCCAGCGCGACATAGCCCACGCCGTTCACATCGATCAGCACATGATCGAGCCCGACAGCGGCAACTTCGCCCCTCAGACGTCCGATAATCATGCCGCCCCCTTCTTGATCATCTGCATCGGCAGATGGTGCGCCGCGCAGATGGCGCAGGCAAGGGCGTCAGCGGCGTCCAGCTTCATCTCCCCTGCCCTGGGCAGAAGGCGCTGGACCATGAATTTCACCTGATCCTTGTCTGCCGTGCCGGTGCCGACGACCGAGAGCTTGATCTGGCGGGGCGCAAATTCGCTCACCGGCACCCCCGCCATGGCAAGGGCCGCCATCGCCGCCCCGCGCGCCTGGCCGAGCTTCAGCGCCGAGCGGGGATTGGCGTTCACCAGGGTTTCTTCCACCCCGGCCGCATGGGGTTCATGATGGCGGGCAAGCTCCCCCACCGCCTCGAAGATATGGCCAAGGCGCTCTGCCATTGGCAGGTCCGTCGGCGCCTCGATGACGCCATGGGCGACATGCACGAGGCGGGCGCCAGCCTGCTCGATGATGCCCCAGCCGGTATGGCGAAGGCCAGGGTCGATACCGAGAATGCGAATCGGGGTGCTCATGCGTGCCACCCTATCAGGGAGAGTGGTTAATGGCAGCTTGCATTTTCACTTTTTGTTCGCCCGAAGCGGGAAGCACGCATTACGTTAGCGGCCTAACTTTTGCTGGCCTTGGCAAAAGCCGGCTTCGGTGGGAGCTCAGTCGGCAACGGCATTGCCCGCTCTCCCCTGCGATTGCGCATCGCGTATTTGCTTTGGTAAGCTCGGCGTTGCTTCGCGACCTCGTAGAGAACAATACCCGAGCTCGTGCCAAGATTTAGACTTTCGATCATGCCGAACATCGGAATGCTGACGCACATATCGCTGCGTTCAACGGCAAGGTCGCTTATGCCGGTTCCTTCATTCCCGAACCATACGGCCAGTTTGGGAAAAACGGTATAGTCGCCTTCATGCAGGAAGATGCTGGTTTTGCCTTTCACATGGGGCGAGGTTACGACCGATGTGAAGTTATTCTTCTCAAGATATTCGCAGCACGCCGCAGTGCTGTCGAAGCGCTTCACAAAAGTCCATTTCACTGCGGATGCGGAAAGTTTCGAGAGCGCCCTCTCTTCTCGAAAATCTTTCCAATCTTCAGGAATTACCTTGTGCGGATCAACCACCAGGACCTTCTCAACCCCTAACGCATTTGCATTTCTGATCACTGATCCAATATTCTTGGGATTGTCGGGGTTCTCGAGAACAGCGACCAGATTCTTGCACCGAAACGGCTTGATTTCATTCGCGCGGCTACGAACCGAACTCTTCGATTTGGTTTTATCGTTCATTGCAGCCTCAATTGCACACGCATCAATGATGCCCGCCACCGCGCGGCGTTGCAACCACGAGATGCTTACATAAAAAGCCGCGCGAGCCCTTCGGCTGTCGCGGCTTTCGCTGTTTTAAGGCTATGTCTTGGCCTATTCTTCCATGCGCGGGATCAGCACCCCGTCGATGACATGGATGACCCCGTTGGAGGCATGAATGTCGGATGTGGTGACCGTGTACTGGTTCACCATCACCGTGCCATCGGCCAGGCGGCGGACAGAGAGGTCCAGATTGTTGATGCTGGCGGTCGCCACGCCCGCGTCTTCGGCCGGCACATCGGCGGCAAGCACCTTGCCCGGAATGACGTGATAGCCGACGATCCGGGTCAGCTTGTCCTTGTTTTCCGGCAGCAGCAGCGTGTCGAGTTCGCCCGGCGCCAGCGCGGCGAAGGCTTCATTGGTCGGGGCAAATACCGTGTAGGGCCCGGGGCCGGCCAGCGTTTCGCTGAGACCAGCCGCATCGATGGCGGCCAGCAGGGTCGAGAAGTCCGGATTGGTGGCAGCCACATCCACCAGCGTCAGATCCTCGACCGGCTGGGCCTGGTCAGCCAACGGCGCGTCAACAGGTGTATCCGGCGCTTCCACCGGTGGCGGCGCAACCGCCGGGGTCCCGTCTTCGGTGGCGGGCGAACAGGCCGCGAGGGCAAACACGCTCGCAGCGGCAGCAAAGAAAAACGGTTTCATAAGGCAGATCCTTTTGATGGCGCGCCTTGGGGGGAATGAGAGGCGCGGGCCTCTACATGGGGCGATCCCGCCCTGCGGCCAGAGGCCAACCTCTTCCTTTTCCGGGGCATTTTCAGGGCAAACTGAAGGCAGCCTGCCTCAACTCATCCATCTGAGCACGCGCGGCTCAATCGGGTTGGTGAAGTCCCGGTCTTCGCTGCGGGCGGCGGTCCATTCGCGTTTGAGCATCTGATACCATTTGGCCTGCACATCGATATCGTCGATCCACAGCATCGCCTTCTGATGGGCCATGCCCTGGTTTTGCAGGTCCACCATGCGCCCGTCCTGCGCCAGGAAGGTTTTGCCCATGCGCTTGGCCATCGGGATGGCAAGGTTGAGCAACGGCGCGCCCGTCCACCAGGTGAACTGGGTAATCCGTGTACGTTTGGGCGCTTCCGGCGTCAGACAGGTGAGCGTCAGAAGGCGCGCGGTATTGTTGGAGATGATCTCCCACCGGTAGCCCGGCAGCTGGAAGCTGATCTCGGTCATCACATCGCCGCCGAACACCCAGCGGTAGAGCTTGGAGTTGGAGGACGGCGCGTGCCGGTCAATCGCCCAGCCGCGCAGGGTTGGCACGAACGGCTTTTCCTTGAGTTTCAGCCCCGCAGAGGGCGGGCGCCACCACCACTGATTATGCACGAAGGGCACATGCGCCGGGTCCATCAGGCCGACCACCGCATCATCCATATGCGCGTTGAAGATGTCATGGATGACAAAGCCCGGCTTGTCCGGAAGTGGCCCGAAATCCGGGGGCGGAACAACTGGCGGCGCAGCAGAGCGCGGGTCGTGCGCCACATAGATATAAACCGCGCCGTTTGCCTCATGCACCGGATAGCGGCGCACCTTCACCTTTGAAGGATCATAGGGGCTGCCTTCGGTGAGGCTCGGCATCAGCTTGCAGCCGCCATCGGTGCCAAAGCGCCAGCCATGATAGGGACATTGCAACGTCCACTGACCATCTGTCTCCACCTGCTGGCCCGCTGACAGCGGCACCAGCCGGTGGGGGCAGATGTCGCGCAGCGCAAACGCCTCCCCTGCCGGCGTGCGCCCCACCACAACCGGCTCCCCCAGCATCATGATCCGCTGCTGCGCGCCCGCCTTCAGCTCCGCTGACGGCGCCGCCAGATACCAGCTGTCAGTCAGGAAGCCATCGGCCGTGATGCCGGTTTTCGGCGGGGTGTGCTGGGTGTCTGGCAAGGGCGGCCTACTCTGCAGCAGTGACCGTAACGGTCACTTCAAACGTATCGCTGGCCGGTTCGTCAGACTCCCAGGGGCGGCCTTCCGTCAGTTTCACCACACCGGTGCCGGGCGCGGAGGCCTTGAGGTCAAAGCTCATATAATGATTGCCACCCGTGAACCCGGGCTGGCTTTGCAACGCCGGATTGGTGGCGCGGGTATTCTCACCCGTCAGTTCCAGAAAGTCGGGCTTTTCGGCGATCTGCCAGACATAACCTGCGGTGGGCACGGTCTCGAGTTCGATCCGGAGGGTCTGGCCCGCCGGAACAGAAACTTCCGAGCCTTTCTTGTCTGCACCGGCATACACAACGCCCGCTTCTGCCTCGGCCTGGGCGGTCTCTGCAGCGGCGGTCTGAGCGTCTTCATCCGGCATCTCGCCCATCATCTCATCCCCGGCTGCGGCCGCTTCGCCTTCCGCATCCACCGCCGGCGGCTCGACACTGCCGGTGTCCACCGGGGTCTCAGCCGGCGCGCAGGCCGCAACGCCAAGCGCCACCGCGCCAGCCAGCATCATTCCAATCGGGTATCGCATGAGAAACTCCTGTTGCTCTCCCCAGTATCGCTAAGTTCGCCGCGAAGTGAAAGCAACTGCGCAATAATCGTCCGCCGTGCGGTTAGATCCCGCCGGTCCCGAACAGGCGGGCAGCCGCTTCAGGAGCGCCAGAACAAGCAGGGCAAGCCGGCATTCCGGAAACATGATCATCTGGTCAGGCGCTGGCCCTAACGCAAGGCGCTGGCACAGGGCGCTGTTACCCATTGGACGGCCCGGCGTCGCAGCGCCCGGCTGCCCTTTTTCAAGCATTCGGCGGAAAAATGCGCTCGCCGCGCCGCCATTAAGCAAAAGAATTCAGATAGTTAGTGAAATCGTCGCAAGAAGATGGTATAGCGCAGAAGTATTTTCTCGCGTGAGAATAAGAATGCACGGCAAGAGCGTGGAATTAACCAAGTACAACGCGATCCCGGCGCCTGAATTCACGCGCGATTCTTTTCCCCTGACGCGGGAATTACATGCCGAAACCGGCGCGCCCTCATCATCCGCCACTCAGGTGCGCATCATCGGCCTGGATATTTGCCGGTCTGTCGCGATCCTGGCGACCATGTTCAGCCACGCGCTGGCAGAAGGCGGTGCCCAACTCTATTACAGCTTCGACCATGCCGGGCTGATCTGGCTGCGCCTTTTCCTCCAGATGAGCCCACCGATCTTCATCATCCTGTTCGGATCGGTCCTGGAGATTGTCTACCGCCCCCGGATCGAAGCCGGACAGAAACAGCAGACCATAGCCCGGCTGCTGACCCGCGCCGCTCAATGCTACCTGCTCTATCTGGTCACGCTGCTGGCCATGCTGGCGGCGGGCCTCGGCTCACCGGGATACGCGCTGCGTTGCGCGCTGTTCCTCGGCGGCACTCCCTATGGCGACATCCTGAAATTCTACACCCTTGCTCTGGCCCTCGCCCCGGCGCTGATCTTCGTGCGCGACAGGCTGGGCTTTCTGGCGCTGGGCGCCGTCTCGGTGGCCGTGCATCTGCTCCACCCGCTGATCATGCAGCTGCGTGTGCCGGAAACATCCCCGGCACACGCCTATCTGAGCCCGTTGCTGAGCTTCCTGATCGGCGGCGGAGAGGTTGTGACGGGCGGGCCGTCCTTTCTGCATGGCATGACATTCGTTATCTGGGGCATGATGATTGGCCGCGCTGTGATCGTCCTCAGCCGCCCCGGCTCCAGCCGCCGGGAGATCGCACAGGCCGCCATCAGCATGGCAGCCTTGCTGCTGGTTTCCGGCGCTGTCCTGCTGGCTTTCTGGAATTTCGACGCCCCCTTCCACACCGTGCGGGATCTCAGCAGCCTCGCCTACCGGAATATCAACCATCCGATTTATTTCGCCTTCGGGCTTTTCGGTACGCTGCTGGCGGTGTTTACTGGCCTGATCCTCTATGACGGGTTCCGGGTGAAGTTCGGCCTGTCTCTGGGCTTTGCCGGCAAGACCAGCCTTTTCACCTTCTCCTTCGGCAATGCCCTGCTCTATCTCGCCCCGGCGATGACCCTCAACCTCACCGGAAGCTGGATCTACACTTTCGCGCTGTTCTTCCTGGTCTGCCTGCAAAGCTATGCCTTCAACTGGCTGCAGACAGCGCGCGGCAACTGGCTGGCCACCCGGTTCCAGGCCTTGATTGTGCGAATAAATTCGGCGGTCGGCTGGCTTCCGAAGCAGCTTGCCGCGCCCTATGGTGGTCTGCTGGGCTGGCGATAGGCACAGAGCCGCCTGAAACCGCTTTCAGGCGGGCGAATGCAACGCTATATGCCGCCCATGACCCCACGCGACAAAATCCGTAATTTTTCCATCATCGCCCATATCGACCATGGGAAGTCGACCCTTGCCGACCGCCTGATCCAGGCCTGCGGCGGGCTGACGGACCGGGAGATGAGCGAACAGGTGCTCGACTCGATGGATATCGAGAAAGAGCGCGGCATCACCATCAAGGCCCAGACGGTGCGCCTGTCCTACACGGCGCAGGATGGCGAGACCTATACCCTGAACCTGATGGACACGCCCGGACACGTCGACTTTGCCTATGAAGTTTCCCGGTGCCTCGCCGCCTGCGAAGGCTCCCTGCTGGTGGTGGATGCCTCCCAGGGCGTGGAGGCCCAGACGCTGGCCAACGTCTACCAGGCCATCGACCAGAACCATGAGATCGTCCCCGTTCTCAACAAGATCGACCTGCCGGCCGCCGATGTGGACCGCGTGAAAGAGCAGATCGAAGAAATCATCGGTCTTGATGCCTCCGATGCGGTGCAGATTTCGGCCAAGACCGGCCTTGGCATTCCGGATGTGCTCGAAGCCATCGTCACCCGCCTGCCCCCGCCGCGCGGCGGCGAACAGACCGCGCCACTCAAGGCGGCGCTCGTTGATGCCTATTACGACCCCTATCTCGGCGTGGTCGTCATCGTGCGTGTGCATGACGGCGTGCTGAAGAAGAAACAGTCGATCCGCATGATGCGCACCGGCGGCGTCTACGAGATCGACAAGGTCGGCACCTTCAATCCGAAGCTCACCGAAGTCGATGCGCTCGGCCCCGGCGAGGTCGGCTATTTCGTCGCCTCGATCAAGGAAGTCGGCGACTGCTCCATCGGTGACACGATCACCGAAGACAAGCGCCCGACCGACAAGGCCCTGCCCGGCTATAAAGACGTGCAACCGGTCGTGTTCTGCGGCCTCTTCCCGATGGATGCGGGCGATTTTGACGATCTGCGCGCCGCGATGGGCAAGCTGCGCCTGAACGACGCCTCCTTCACCTGGGAGATGGAAACCTCTGCCGCGCTCGGCATGGGCTTCCGCTGCGGCTTCCTTGGCCTCTTGCACCTGGAAATCATTCAGGAACGCCTCTCCCGCGAGTTTGACCTCGACCTGATCGCGACCGCGCCGAGCGTCGTCTATGAAATGACGATGACGGACGGCACCGAGATTGAGCTGCACAACCCCGCCGACATGCCGGACGTGGTGCGCATCGCCGAAATCCGCGAGCCGTGGATTTCCGCCACCATCTACACGCCGGACGAATATCTCGGCTCGATCCTGAAACTCTGCCAGGACCGGCGGGGCATCCAGACCGAACTATCGTATGTAGGCGGACGGGCCTGCGTGAAATATGAACTGCCCCTCAACGAGGTGGTGTTCGATTTCTATGACCGCCTGAAATCCATCTCGCGCGGCTATGCGAGCTTTGACTACACGCTGATCGGCCACCGCGCCGAAAACCTCGTCAAGCTGCAGATCCTCGTCAATGAGGAACCCGTCGATGCGCTCGCCATGCTGGTTCACCGCGACCGCGCCGAAAGCCGGGGCCGCCAGATGTGCGAACGCCTGAAAGAGCTGATCCCGCGCCAGATGTTCAAGATCCCGATCCAAGCCGCTATCGGTGGCCGCGTCGTCGCGCGCGAAACCATCAGTGCCATGAGGAAAGACGTCACCGCGAAATGCTATGGCGGCGACGCCACGCGCAAACGCAAACTCCTCGACAAGCAAAAGGCCGGCAAGGCCCGCATGCGCCAGTTCGGCAAGGTGGAAATCCCGCAGGAAGCCTTTGTGGCTGCGCTGCGGATGGATGGGGATTAGAGTCCGGCTCGATTGAACTTATAGTATTGAGCCTAATTGGAATGCATGTACTCCCAGCAGATTTTAATTCTAAAGTTGTTTTTCCCTCGATCTTCAGGTAGATGACTCGCCATTTGGAGGCTTGCGCGGGGCAATGCATGCGGACGGCTATCAAAAGAGGCTGGGACGCGCCGTGATACTGGCGATCTTTTCAGCCGTCCTGATAGTTGGAGCGGCAATGGCTTCAACGTGGAAGCAGGAAATTGGGCTTCTCTTCAACACTGAAGGCTACAAGCCGACTACCTTTCAATACATTGCTTTTGGCTTGCTTACATTGGTTCTGATTGGAATGGTTGCTTTGATGGCAGTCGCTTTGGAGACGGTAAGAGCGGACTATTCAGCTTTTCTGAATAAAAAGCAGATTGAGAACTCCCCGCCCATCACTGTCCCAGTACCATCGCTGAGCGCCAAGCAAGCGACTGTATACAGTTATCAACAGAGAGGATTTCGGTTTCATAGTAACATAGCAGAAAGCGGAGAGACGAATTCTGTAGAACTCTGGTCAGCGCCTGACGCAGTCTTAGATGAGATGCATTTGTATCGTAGATCAGGAGCATTAATATATGAGGATGGTACTGCTACCCAGTTTTCTATCGCTGTTCTGTATGCTGATAATGTTTGGAAGTTAGGTAGCGAAACACAGGTAGAGAAAAGACACTTCAGGCAACCTACGGCGATACGTTCGGCCTTAAACCGGCCCGCGGTAGAACAGCTGGCGAAGACTAACGATTACATAGTCGGAATCGGATTAGCATCATCCAAACCAACCTCCGTTGCGGAGCGAAATGAAGCACTGGCACATGCGCGAGCGCGAAACATCGGCTTTTCTATATACAAGCTCGGATTTGCCCCAAACGAACGAATTCGGAGCGTCAGCTTTGGGCAGGCAAAGCAGATGCCTCAGGTGGAGGAATTCGAGCCACGCCAAAGATCCGTTATTCTCATCGGAGTAAATGCCTCGCGCGATGTAAATCTCGCAAGTATTTTGAGCAGTGCTGCAAGATTAATAACGCTGGAAGGCGTTGATCTGTCCGCATACAGCAGAAATACCAACAATGTAGTACTAGTAGAAGACTTCAGCAAGATGCGAGACTACGTGAAGGCTAGCGACATAAAACTGGTGAGCGGAGATGCTAATTATCTAACGCTACCGAGTGTTCCACAATCTGATTAGAAGACAGGTGATGATCATTGCGGAGTTGGGAAAACAGCGAAGGGCCCACACTCTGATGCATAGCTTTCCCAGTCACGACACTAATCATCCAGCGCTGCAATCTCCTTGTCCAGCGCTTTAGCCGCCTGCGCGTTCAGCCACCAGATGGCCCCGAAAACGGCCGCCTCAATAAAGACGGCGAACGCCAGCACGCCCAGTTTTGCCGCGAGCGGTGCCGGATTGTCCGGCGACAGGCTGACGCCGAGCAGGAACACCGCCATTCCCGGCACGAAAGGCAACAGATACCAGCGCCAGACCGAGGCGAGCGCCGCGCGCTGGCGCAGCAATTCCTTGCGGTGGAAATCAGCGAGGCTCTCGGCCGCGTTCATCTCCTCCGCGCCTGCCGCCCGGGCCATGGTGTGGAGCTTCCAGCAAACATAGAGAGCGCCCAGAACCGTCAGGATACATCCTGCCTTCACGACTGGCTCGGGAATGATCACGGCCATCCATCCGAATACGCCAATGACCAGAGCGGAAGCGGCATACTCCCTGATATTCCGCCAGCGGATGGTCTTCTGGAATCCGCGCGCCTTGCGCCGGATTTCCTCCAGCGGAATGGAGAACTCCCCGGTCTGCTGACCGGCCCAGAGATCGCGCAGAGGATCATGATCAGACATCGGCTTTCTCCCTGAAATCTTCTGCCAGCCGCGCCTTGAGGCGGGAAATACGGGTCGTCACGGCGCCAGGCGTAAAGCCGGCAATCTCTGCAATGGCCGGCGCGTCCATCTCTTCCAGATAGAGCGTCATCACCTGCCGGTCTGCCGGCTTCAGGGCGCGTATCCAGGCGTTGAGCCGCTCCAGCGCGTCCCCCCGCTCATAATCCGAGGCCGGATTATCCGCCGCCACCACCGGGCCGATGGCCTCCTCGCCCACAAGCCCCCGATTGCGCCGCGCCTCGCGGCCCACATGGGTGGCGGCCACATTATGCGCGACCCGGTAAACCCATGTCTTGAGGCTGCAGCGCCCGTCAAATTTCGCCAGGCTGCGCCAGAGGGCGACATGCATTTCCTGCAACAGATCCCGGCGGCGCTCCGGATGGGCCTCCATCGCGCGGGCCAGCCGCTGCAGCGCGCCGCCATGGGCCTCTGCCGCGTCAAGGTAGCGCTGATCCTGATCGAACACCGGCTTCTGATCCTGATCGAACACCGGCTTCATGACGGGATAGTCTGCCGGCTGAGCGGATTCTTACAATCCTTATCGGAGAAAGGTCGCGCCGACCCACGCCAGCAATGGCACGAGCATCGTGAACGCCATCCAGTAACGCAGCATCGGCGGCACAGCCTGCGGGCCATAAGCCTTTGACGAAAGCCCTTTGGGCCGGAATTTGCTGTGCCGGCGCCTGACGGCAACGGCCCGCTGCTTCGGCCGCCGGAACTCCAGCACATTGCTTTTCCGTGCCATTTTGGCGTCCTCCCGCCCTCTCAGCGGGGAACCCTGCCTGCAAAGCCCTGAAGCAGCGTTGTTTCATCCTTTGAAATTTCATCGATTCCTCCCCGGTGCGCGAGGCCGGCGAAATTCTATTTCCCGGCTAGCCGCCGCGCGCGGAAAGGGGCACAAAAGCAGGCCAGACTGCGAAAGGACGATCCCATGCGCCCCCGCCCGTTTACCGCTCTCTTGCTTGCCGCCCTCACCTTCGGGGCCTGCGCCAGCGCGCCCCAGGCCAAAGCCCTGGAGTCCCCCGCCGGCGCCGCCATTGCGCCGGTCATCCCCGATCCCGCCCTCGCCAATGGCGCCGCCGCCGGCGTCTACCGGCTCGACAAGTACCATGCGAGCCTCGTCTTCGCCGTGGATCATCTCGGCTTTTCAAACTATGTGGGCCAGTTCACGCGCTTTGATGCAACCCTGACGATCGATCCCGCCGCGCCCGAGGCCGCCACGCTCACCGCAACGGTCGACCCAACCTCGCTCACCATCCCCACCCCGCCCGAAGGTTTCCTCGAAACACTGTTGGGCGCCGACTGGCTGAACGCGGCCGCCTTCCCGGAAATCACCTTCACCTCCACGCAAATCCGCCAGACCGGCCCCGCAGACGCCGAAGTCACCGGCGGTCTGACCTTCCTGGGCGCAACCGTCCCGGTCTCTTTTCAGGTTCACTTCAACGGCGCCTATCCCGGTTACCCGCCCTATGATCCAAATGCCCGTGCGGGCTTCCACGCCGCCGGCAGCCTCAACCGCTCGGATTTCGGGATGACCCATGGCCTGCCGCCCGAAGGCTCCAGCATGGGGGTCGGCGATCAGGTTAAATTCTGGATCGATGCCGAGTTCACCGGCCCGCCCACTGAGACCGCGCCGACTTAACCGCTTCAATCCGGCCCCCTGCCCCGCTATATGCGGGCGATGACCAAGCCCCTGACGATCCTCGGCATCGAAACCAGCTGCGACGAGACGGCCGCCGCCGTGCTACGCTATGAGGCTGGCCGGGCGACGCTATTGTCAGACGTGATCCGCACGCAACTTGCCGAACATGCGCCCTATCTCGGCGTCGTGCCGGAGATTGCCGCCCGCGCCCATGCCGAACTGGCAGACCTCACGGTCGCAGCCGCCATGAACGCGGCAGGTCTATCCTATGCTGATCTTGACGGCGTCGCCGCCACCGCCGGCCCCGGCCTCATCGGCGGCGTTCTGGTCGGCCTGATGACCGGCAAAGCCATTGCCCAGGCGGCCGGCAAGCCCTTCATCCCGGTCAACCATCTGGAAGGCCACGCCCTTTCGCCCCGTCTGGGTACGGATTGCCCCTTTCCTTACCTCCTGCTGCTGGTCTCCGGCGGGCATTGCCAGTTTCTGGAAGTGCGCGGCCTGGGGAACTATCGCCGCCTCGGCTCCACCATCGACGACGCTGTCGGCGAAGCCTTTGACAAGGTGGCCAAACTGCTCGGCCTCGGCTTTCCCGGCGGGCCTGCGGTAGAGCGCATGGCGGCGGGGGGTAATCCGAAGGCACATGATTTTCCGCGCCCCCTGCTCACTCGTCCGGGCTTGGAAATGAGCTTTGCAGGCCTCAAAACCGCCGTCACCCGCGCTGCTGAAAACGCGCGCAGCGACAGCGAAAAGGCCGATATCTGCGCCAGCTTTCAGGCCGCCATCTGCGATGTCCTGTCGGCGCGGGCGCGGCGCGCCCTGGAAGCGTTCGATGCGGGCGCGGACGAAAAACGCTTCGTCGTGGCCGGAGGCGTCGCCTCCAACAAGGCCATCCGCGCTGCGCTCGAAGCAGCGGCAGAGGCGGGCGGCGCGCGCTTGATTGCCCCGCCCCTGCGCCATTGCACGGATAATGCCGCAATGATCGCGCTGGCCGGCGCAGAGCATCTGGCCGCCGGTCAGTCTACGCAAGACGGTCTCGCCTCGGGCGCGCGGCCGCGCTGGCCGCTGGACGAGGCCTCAGCCAAGGCAGACCCCGTCTTCGGCGCGGGCCGGCGCGGCGCCAAGGCCTGACCGCATAGAGACTTGCCCCCGCCTCAAATGATTACGGGCGCCTGCAGGAGGCGCCCGTCTGGCCGGTATCCGGGTGGGAGGAAGCCCGGAAGTCCCCGCATCAAGCTGAACGCGGCAGGGGAAACGCGCGCAGCGATACCTGTGCGCGCCGGCCTTAGCCGACGAAATAAGCGAGCTGCACGGTGGCCCACATGACAAGGGCGGTGGCAGGGATGGCCGCAAGGAAAGACAGAACGGCCTGACGATTTTCCTGGGAGGACATGGGGAGAGCTTTCTGACGGTGCCGGGCAGCGACCATCGCCGCCCATGACCATCATATAGCACCCCATTGAGGGATAATCAATGAATAAATTTGATTTCGTTCACTCGTCAGTGTTCAGGTGCTTCTTCATGACAGCATCGACGCCCGGAACGCAATGCGGATCGACCGCTTCGGGCAGGCTTTCCCAGGCGGCGGGCGGGGTTGCGCCGGGAGACAGGCCCGCCAGCAGCAGATCCATCACCCCGTCGATTTCGCGCTGCAGTTTGGGCAGGGTCAGTTTCGAGAAAAGCTGCGGAAAGCGGAACTTCATCAGCGCCGCCTGCCACATCTCGGCGACCTCTTCGGGATTGTCGATCGCCCGGAATTCGCCGGCCGCCACACCATCCTCCATGATCTGAACGAGATAGGTGCGCTCCTTGGCGAGCTTTTCATTCATGTAGAGCGGGCGTTCATCCGAAAGGACTTCCGCCACTTCCAGAATCTTCGCCTCTTCCGCGATGGCAGAATAGGTCCGCGTCAGCTCGTAATGGAAGATTTCCCGCATCCGGTCGGCTGCGGAAACCTTCTTGTCCGCGATCCTGGCGAAGGTGGCGTAGGCTTCCTCATTGAACTTGCGGGCCATGGCCTCGGCAATGTCGAGCTTGGAGGCGAAGAAACGGTAGATATTGCCGGCGGACATGTTGCAGTCCTTGGCGATCTCCGCCATCGTTGTCTTCGAATAGCCATAGTGAAGAATGCGCTCCACGGCGGCGTGGAGAATCATCTTCCTAGTGTCGTCCATCTGGGTCATCGGGTAAGTCTACAGCAAATTGCTGAACGTTCAATATATTGTTCAGCGTCCATTTTGTGTCATCTACCTGACATTGCGCGCTCGCCAGGCCCCTGCTTCAAACCAGCCCCAGAACAGCGATGACACCCCCCTTCTGACTGTGCCATAGCGGCGGCAGAGCAAAAGGGAGATGCCTGCAATGCCGCTTTACTGTCTGCACTGCCTCGACAATGAAACCGACGGCGCCGCGCGCCGTGCGGCAACCCGCCCAGCGCATCTGGAATGGGTCGCCAGCCTTGGAGATACCTGCCGCATGGCCGGCCCCCTGCTGAACGAAGAAGGCGGCATGATCGGGTCGGTCTTCCTGATGGTGGCGGAAAATGCTGCTGCCGCCCGCGCCCTCAACGCCGCAGACCCCTATACAAAAGCCGGCGTCTTCGGCCGCGTCCATATCAGCGAAACGCGCTGGGCCTATGGCGAGGGGAAACCCGCATGAGAAAATTCATTTCCGGCAACCTCAACTATTCCAGCTGGTCGATCCGCCCCCTCATGGCCGTGCGCAAGGCGGGCCTGGGTATCGAGGAAGAAATCCTCCCGCTGGACTTCCCAGAGACCACAGCCCGCCTGAAGGAGATCAGCCCGACGGCCAAGGTGCCGCTGCTGATCTGGGATGATCTGATGATTTGGGAAAGCCTGGCGATCACCGAATTTGTCGCCGAACTGGCCGGCCCCGGCGTCATCTGGCCGAAAGATACGGCCCGGCGGGCCATTGCCCGGGCGGTTTCTTCGGAAATGCATGCCGGCTTTGCCGCCATCCGCAACGCCTGTTCGATGGACATTCGCGGCCGCACGCCTGCGCCAGAGATGACCCCTGCCCTCGAGGCGGACATCGCGCGCCTCCAGACGATGTGGTCCCAGTTGCGGGAAACCCATGGCCGCAATGAGGAGGAGCCCGGCCCATTCCTCTTCGGCGCCTGGTCGGCGGCCGATGCCTTCTACCTGCCTGTGGTGACCCGGTTCCGCACATTCGGCTTGCCGCTCACGGGCGCCGCCGCCGATTACGCCGCCGCCGCTCTTGAAGATCCGGACTTCAAACGCCTGGAAGCGCAGGCCGCTGCCGAGCCCTGGTGGATCAGGTATGGGCCTGAAGGCCGCTCCAGCGGCTATCTCAAGCCTTAGGCGGCGTCATCAGATCATAGCCGAGATCGTAGCGGAACAGCGTCTTCACGCGCTGCGCATAAATCTCCATTGCCTCGCCCGAGAACAGTTCCTCCAGAGACACCTGGCGGTTTTGCAGCACGTTGGGCTCCGCCTCGGGATCAACCTTCTTCGCCATCGCCTCCTTGGTGCCTTCCGCCAGAGCCGCCTCGATCGCTTCGGGCTTCAGCGCGATGCCCCAGTGCCTCGCCATGGTTTCCAGCGTCCCGCGCGGATCGGCGCGCGTTTCTTCATACTGCACACGGAGGATCGAGGCCGGATACTTCTCCGCCACTTCTCCCCAGCGGTTCCAGAAGCGCGCCAGCCAGTAAAGATCGCAGCGATAGCGTTTGCCTTCCGGATCGCCCTTCAGATACTCCAGCCAGTCAACCTTGATGTCATATTCCCATTTCGCATGGTGTGACGCCAGGATCGCCATCGGATGACGCACACAGAGCACATAGGGCGGCAAGCCGGCGAGTCCGCGCGCCCATCCCCAGTCGGCAAGCTGATGGGGAATGGTGTGGCTGAAGGCCAGCCTTGGCAATTGCGGAAAGGTCGCCTTGTCCTTCGGCCAGCCGATATAGGGCCGCACGGCATTCTCGGAGAAATATTCCGGCCGCGCGATGCCATATGTGTCGGCCAGCGCCACGGCGAACATATATTTCACCCAATGGGTTCCGGAGTTCTTCGACGTGACGAGAAATCCGTCGAACGCCCCGTGCCGCAACACGGAGAAATTGGTCCACCGGTCATTGTGGACCTTGGCGAGGTAGGATTGAGGTTCGGAACTGATCATGGGGTTATCGCTAGGCGTCCTTGCCGGGGAAGACAATGCCATGTTGGTTGCTGAAGATTGCGTCCGTCCTAGGTCTTCAGCCCGGCCATGTCGCGATAGATCTGCAACAGCCCGAGTTGCGCCCGTGCCGGCAGCCCTTCTGCCTCCGAAACCGCCACCAGCATCGTATCCAGGTCCACCACTTCCTTGGGGCCCAGCTGGGGCGCGTTCACCACCAGCTTGCTGAGGCGGCGCATCTGCGCCTCCCCCGGCAGCTGGCTGCCTGCCACCCAGGCGGCATGCGCCGCCAACTCTTCAGCCTCCTGCACGGAAAAGCTGAAATGCGTGCGGATTTCAGCTTCGATCATGTCGGCCTGCCGCGGCGTGAGCGGCGCGCCCCGCGCCAGCGCCACCATCATCATCATGATCGCCGCCGCTTCCCGCGGATCTTCGATCAGATCGACGCCGCCCCTGCCCGCGCGCCATTTGAACGCCAGACGCCGGGGCGCATTGGCAACCGTCTTTGCCACCTCTCCCAGCTCATCCAGGCCGCGCTTTGCCATTCGCAGACGCCAGGTCCACACGGCGGCGGCGGTGAGAACAGCAAGGAGAGCAAAGACAATATGCATAAGGATATTCTAGTCCGCCTGAGACCGCTGCGCCATGTCCAATTCGGTAAGGTTGCGCGATTGTCCCTTGCCTGCCCGCACCCGCGCCCCCTTAGGGCGCCTGCCTGCGCCGGAACAGACCGGTGATCATTTTCCACAAACCGCCTAAGGCCAGGGGAATAAGGATCCAGCCCTTCTTCAGGAGGGCCAGCAGCACCGTCAGCACCCCTGCCTTCTTGAGGGCTGCGGCCCCCGCCCCGCCCGCAATCAGCGCCGCAACACCATATCCGGCGGTTTTATCCCCCGGCTGAAAGTCCGCATAGGTCTGGCCAGGATTGAACGCAGCCATCCCCAGCACATCCGGCGCGGCCGCCCGCACCTCCTCCAGCGCGTCGATGGTTCCAATGAAGTTGACTGACAACACCCCGCTGCGGCCCAGCAGGCGCATGTCATAGTTTAATGTACCCACGCCCTCGGAATCGGAGAAGATAAGGTCCTTCGCCCAATAGAGCCGGTGCGTGCCGGCTTCATAACGGGGCCGCTCGGCCCAGCCCCTCAGCTCGACTGTCGCATAGCCGAGCCGGCTGCGCTCCTTATTGGCTTCCCGCGTTGCCTTCTGCATGTCCTGCAACAGCTCGGCATAGTCGATCCCGGCGGCGTCATCATCGCTGACATAGCCGCTCGCTTCATAGGTCAGGACCGCGCCCCACGCCGCATCGACCGGCGAGACACCCGCCGGAAAGATCATCCCCAGAACGGTGTCGTCGGGCGGGTTGCCCCAGATATCTTCCAGAATCTTCCGCGCACCTGCCTTGTCATAGAAATCAAAACCATCGCTGACCTGCAGCCTGGCCGGGGCGCCCGAGAGGATCACCTCCCCATGACGGGCAGGGCTCTCCTGCAATATTTCCTCGGCGAAGGCGCGATAGGCCGCCTCCATTTCCTCAGGCGTGTAGTCTTCGCTCTCTATTGCAGCGTCCGGCGCTTGCGCCGCTGCCAGCCCAATCGGACCACCCGACAGGATAATCACTGCTGCCACCGCGCTGATGGCTGCCCGGCCTATTTTCATGAGAAACCCCTCTCTCTGTGGTGGAATAACCATCACAGGGAAAGGGGTTCAGCAAACACTTTTTCGCTTTGGCGGCCTATTCGCCTGCCGCCGCATGTGCCTGCGTCAACACATAGGCACGGATCGCCTCAGCCTCGTCCGGGGTGATATATTCGGCGAACGAGACCATGCCATTGGCCGCCAGATTGCCTTCCAGCACCACGCCCTTCCAGGCATCCGTATTGGCCGTGATGGCTGACCAGCGCAGATCCGGCAGCACGCCGGAAGAAACGCCGAGCGGGCCGTGGCACACCGCGCAGTTGCGGGCATAATGCACCGCGCCTTCCGAGATCACCGCCATCGAGCCGAAAGCCTCGCCTTTCGGGGTGGCATCCACCGGGGCAAGCCCGGAATCGGCAATCTCGCCCGTGCCACCGATCTTGAAAGTCACCACCTTGCCCACCGTCGAAGGCACCTTCTCGTCATAGGCAAAGCCCGCCGCCAGCGCGAAGGCAGAGCCCCAGCCGGTGGTGATGGTCACATACTGTTCGCCATCGATCATGAAGGTGCCGGGCCCCGAAGCGCCGCCGGATTTCAGATTATGGCTCCAAAGCTTCTCGCCTGTGGCCGCGTCATAGGCGACGAATTCGCCATTGAGCTTGCCCTGGAAGACCAGACCGCCTGCGGTGGACAGCACACCGCCATTCCACGCATTCTCATGCTCGACGGTCCAGCGGGGCGCGCGCGCCACCGGGTCCCAGGCGATCAGCCGGCCCTTAAGGCTGGCGCGCAGGAACTTTGCCACTTCCGGCGGCGCAATCGGCCGGCCATTTTCATCCAGGCCAGTCGCCCAGTTCATCGGCACATAAGCGTCGCCCGAGAGGAACTCGCCGGTCGCAGCATCCAGCACATAGAAGAAGCCATTCTTCGGCGCCTGCATGGCAACCCGGCGCGGGGTACCATTCTCTCCCAGCGGCAGGTCCGCCAGAATGATCGTCTGGGTCGCGGTATAGTCCCAGTTATCGCCCGGCGTTGTCTGGAAGTGCCATTTATAGGCGCCGGTATCCACGTCCACCGCAACGATCGAGGAAAGGAACAGGTTGTCCCCACCGGCAGGGTCGCGGAACGTCCGGTTCCAGGGAGAGCCATTGCCAACGCCGAAGATGATCTGGTTGTTTACCTCGTCATAGACAATCGAGTCCCAGACGGTGCCGCCGCCGCCATCGGTCGTCCAGGCGCCTTCATCGCCCCAGGTCACATTGCCGACCTGCACGAACGCATCATCCGAAGCCGCGCCGTCCGGCTGTTTCAGGGGGTTGGGCACCGTGTAAAACCGCCAGACAAGATCGCCGGAGCTTGTGTCGTAGGCGGACAGATAGCCCCGCACGCCGAGCTCCGCTCCGCCATTGCCGATCAGCACCTTGCCGTTCACCACGCGCGGCGCGCCGGTGATGGTGTAGGGCTTGTCCTGGTCAACCGTCACCTTGCTCCAGATGACTTCGCCGGTCTCGGCGTTGAGCGCTTCAAGCCGCCCGTCGATCACGCCGACATAGACCTTGCCGTCATAGACCGCCACGCCCCGGTTCACCACATCGCAGCAGGCCTTCACGCCCACAGCACGATCCGCCTGCGGATCATACACCCACTTCTCGGCGCCGGTCTTGGCGTCCAGCGCATACACCACCGACCAGGCCGAGGTGACGTACATTGTTCCGTCCACGACAATCGGCGTCGATTCCACACCGCGATTGGTGGCCAGGTCATAGGTCCAGGCAACGCCCAGCTGGCTGACATTCTCCTTGTTGATCGCCGTCAGCTTTGAATGGCGCTGCTCATCATAGGTCCCGCCATAGGTCAGCCACTCATTCCCGGCGCTCTCGGTGGAGATGCGGGCCGTATCGACCGCTGCAAACCCGCGCGGCTCTGCCTTCTGAACCTGCCCCTGCCCGCAAGCTGCCAGAACAAAGGCCGCGCCGGCGGCAGCGATGAGGGGGCTGGCCCAGCGGGCCGACACAAACTTGCTCACGATAATCCTCCCAGACCTCGCCCCACAGCGCACGCGCGCGCGGGATCATATGCCCGGCAGACTATCTGCTTGCGTTGCAAAGTCGAGACATGACGCGGCGGGAGTGTTTCCGCCGGTCAGGGAGCTCAGGCCACCGCCGCCAGGCGCAACTCGTCCCGCGCCGCGAGGATCGCCTCATCAATCGCCTGGCGCCAGCTGGCTTTGTCCGCGGCGTTCGCGGCCGCCTTCGGAAAGTTGACGGAGCGTGACGCGCTGACCACACCGCCTTCCCCGTTGACGAGTCCGGAACACGCCTCGGCCGCCCCGGCCCCCTGCGCGCCATAGCCGGGCACAAGGAACAGCGCCTTGGGCGCCAAGGCCCGAACCGCGCGGGCTTCTTCGGGCGCCGTCGCGCCGATCACCATCATCAGGCTCGACCAGCCACAGGGGCTCATGAGCCGCTCGGTCAGCGGCTGAAGCGCCTCTGCCACGCGCACATAGAGCGGCGCGCCTGCCATGATGCGCGACTGGAAATCCGCCGCGCCGGGATTGGACGTGCGCACCAGAACGATCACGCCCTTGCCATGCGCCTTGGCGAGCTTTGCGTAAGGCTCCAGCGTATCCAGGCCCATATACGGGTTCACGGTCAGGGCATCGCCCTCAAACGGCGCGCCGGGCGAAAGATAGGCCTGCGCATAGCCTTCCGCCGTGGTGCCGATATCCCCGCGCTTGGCATCCATCAGAACGATAAGCCCCGCCGCGCGGGCTGCTTTCGCCGCCGCCTGCAGCGCTGCCATGCCTTCGGGCCCGTGGCGCTCGAACAGGCTGACCTGCGGTTTCACCACCGCCACCTTGCCGGCCGCGGCCTCAATGATCGCCTGAGACCATTTCCAGACCCCCTCGGGCGTATCCCCGCCGAAAAGCTCCGGAATCATGCCCGGATGGGGATCGATCCCTACACAAAGCGGGCCGAATTTCCGTGTGCCGTCGATCAGCCGGGATGCAAAATCAGTCATGCGACCACCTCGCACATAACCTTCACCACCTGCAAGCGCCGCCGGGCCGTGTCGGAGGCCGCGCCATAATTGCGGATGCGGAAAGTGTCAGAGGGGCCCGCCTCAAGCGGCACCCCCATGGTGGTGAGGAAGGCGTCCACCGATTGCGGCGCTGTTGTGTAGACGCGGCCCCGGCGCGGGCTTTCGGCCACGATCACCCCTCGTACGGCCCCGTCCTTGCCGAAAACCGGCCCGCCGGAGATGCCGCCCAGCGTCCCGGTCAGACCATTTGTGCGGCCGACTTCGGCCCAGGCCAGGATCGGCATGTCGGCCTCACGCAGACCGCGCGTCACCAGCCGCGAGCGGCCCACCAGCTTGCTGGCAAGCTCCCCAGGCTGTCCCTGCGGGAAGCCGACCAGATAGCCCTCACTGCCCAGAAACATCGGCGATGTGAGGTCCAGCCTCACCGGATTGGGGCTGCGCCCGGTCGAAAGCAGCGCCAGATCATGCCCGTCATCCAGCGAAACCCGCGCCACCGGCACGTAATTACCCGGCGCCACTTCCAGGCTGACCTTGGAACAGCCATCGACCACATGCCGGGCCGTCAGCCAGTCGCCGCGCGAATTGATCGCAAACGCTGTACCCACGCCGTTCTGCGGCGGCCCGGTCTGCACCACGACCAGCTCGTCCAGCGGCGACGGGTCGGGCAGCAGGGGCCCGATTTCCTCAGCGATGATTGATGGCGGCGGCGGCGCGGGCGCCTCAGCCTCCGGCACCAGCGAGAACACGACCAGGAGGATAAAGCCGAGCGCGGCGGCATAGATCACCCAGTCAAACGCACGCATACTCTTCAGATCCTCTGTAACACCGGATCCCACAGCCCTGCCGCAAAGATCAGCCCGGTGCCGAGCTTTGCAGCGGCGAGCACCACCGCCGCGCCCATTTCATCATTCGAAATGCGGCGCGGAATGCCTCGCAGGATCAGGTCCACAATACGGTAGGTAATGAGTTGCATGAGCAGTGCAATGGCCCCCCAGAGCACAAGTTCGGGAAGAGACACCGAAGACGCCAGCGTCGAAGCGATCGGAATGGCCAGCCCCCCGATCGCCCCCGCCAGCGCCACACCGGCGGAAGCATTGCCATCCTTGACGAGGGCCAGTTCCTTCCATGGCGTGAGCAGAACATAGACAGTCGATGCGATCAGCAGCATCGCCCCGGCCATGCCCGTTGACATCAGGAAGCGCGGAAAGGCGGCATCAAAAGCGCTCAATTCTCCCAGTATCACCCTTGTTTATCCTCGCTTGCGGGTCTACGCCCGGCTTCTGGAACCACCGGTTCGACCCTATCGAGTGCGCCCCCCAGCCTCAAGGAGAGAGGAACATGCTCGCCGGAAAAACTGCCCTCATTACAGGCTCAACCAGCGGCATCGGTAAGGCCATCGCGCTGCAGCTTGCAGCCGGCGGGGCCAACATCGTGCTGAACGGTTTCGGTGACGCAAAGGAGATCGAGACACTTCGCGCCGGCATCGAAAAGGATCATAAAGTAAAAGCCGTTTTCTCAGGCGCAGACCTGACAAAACCAGATGCCATCGAAGCAATGATGCAGGAAGCCGCCGATACGTTCGGCGGCGTCGATATCCTCGTGAACAATGCCGGCACGCAATTCGTGGCCCCGATTGACGAGTTCCCGGTGGAGAAGTGGAACCTGATCATCGCGCTCAACCTGTCCGCCGCCTTCCACACCACCCGGCTCGCCCTGCCTTACATGAAATCGAAAAAGTGGGGCCGCATCCTCAATATGGGCTCGGCCCATGCCAAGGTCGCCTCCCCCTTCAAATCGGCCTATGTCGCCGCCAAGCACGGCCTTTCCGGGCTCACCAAGACGACCGCGCTGGAAGGCGCCATCCATGGCGTCCGCTGCAACACCATCTGCCCCGGCTATGTCTTCACCCCCCTCGTCGAAGGCCAGATCGCCGACACTGCCAAGGCCCGCGGCATGACCGAGGAACAGGTCAAGCATGATGTCCTCCTCGCCGCCCAGCCGACCAAGGAATTCGTCACCGCGGAGGAAATCGCCGCTTTTGCCCACTTCCTCTGCTCCCCCGCCGCCGCCCAGATCAATGGCGCAGACCTCTCCATCGATGGCGGCTGGACCGCACAATAAGTTTATTTGACGCTTTGGGCAGACCACGGCACTTTCCTCTGCAATGCTGGCACGCAGTCTTCTTCTCGCCCTCAGCCTCTGGCTGATGATCGCCGGTGGCCTCGCCGCCCATGCGAGCCCCTGCCATATGCAGGATGGGATGAAGCCCGTGGCGGCCAGCGCGCCTGCGGAAGCAGGCGCCTCCCACGATCATTGCGATATGATGGCCGAAGCTGCGCCGGAACACCTCTCTGGTGACACGCCAGACAAGGCGCCGGCGGCTGATGGCATCTGCTGCTGCCCGGCCGTGCTTGCCGCCCTGCCGGCCCCCGCCCTGCCGCAGGCCGCCGCCCCAGCCTTCTCCCTTCCCGCCAGCTTCCCGCTGGACGCCCGCGCCCCCTCGCGCACACTGATCCCCGAGCCGCCACCCCCGAAAGCCTGACCTGTCGATCATCCGCCACCGGATCAATCAACAGACAGGACACACGGCTCATGCCCTCCAAATTCATGGTTGCGGCGCTCGCGCTGACAGCCCTCGCGGCGCCTGCCAGCGCCCGGCCCGTCTCCTATGCAGGCGGCTGGACGGCGATGCAGGACAATAACGGGATGTATTCCTCCCTGCTTGTCCACTATTCGCCCACGGCCACTGACTCCCTCGGCCTCCTGGCCGAGCAGAACTGGTCGATGGACGCCACCTTCACCGGCCTGCAATACACGCGCCTGGCCAAGCGTTGGAACGCGCCGCAAAGCCAGGGCAATCTCTACATCAAGCTCGGCGCGGGCGCGGCCGATGCATTCGATGGCGGCCGGAAAGCCGCCGGCTTTGCCGGCCTTTCGGCGGACTGGGAAACCCGGCGCCTCTTCGTCTCCTATGACGTGCGGGCCCGGGACTATGGCTTCGACCAGTCGGTCTCTCATGCCGCGCGTATCGGCGTTGCCCCCTATGTGGCCGAATTCGGGAAACTCCATACCTGGGCCATGCTCCAGGTGGAAAATCATCCCGAGGCGGATAATCCCGTCCAGGTCACACCCCTCCTGCGCTTCTTCGAAGGCCCCCTCCTCGTGGAGGCAGGCTACACAATCGAAGAAGACCGCTTTCTCCTCAACTGGATCTACCGTTTCTGAAGGACACGTACTCATGAATACCCTCAAAACACTCGCGCTCGCCCTGGCGCTCTGCCTTGCCTCCGCGCCAGCCCTTGCCGCCCCCAGCGCCCCGGCAGTCACCCAGGCCAAAGGCGAGTTCGTCACTGCTCATGTAAACGGCCTCGTCTGCGATTTCTGCGCCCAGGCAATCCAGAAGGTCTTCAAGAAGGAAGCCGCCGTCAAAGGCGTGCATGTCGATCTCGGCAAGGGCGAAGTCCACATCTCGATGAACCCCGGCCAGACGCTGGACGACGCCACCATCGAAAAGCTGATCCGCAATTCCGGCTACGCCCTCACCGGGATCGACCGGGAGGTGGCGGAATGACGGGTATAGACGAAATCCGCCCGCCGAGCACCCTGCCGGCTTTCCTGACCCTGTTCACCTCAACCGGCACGCTGATCTGCTGCGCCCTTCCGGCGCTGCTGGTCAGCCTCGGCGCCGGCGCGGTGATGGCGGGCCTGATCGAGGCCGTGCCTCAGATCACCTGGCTGGGAAAGAACAAGACGCTGGTGTTTGCCCTCGCCGGCGCGCTGCTGCTCACCAGCGGCGCCTGGCAATGGCACGCGCGCAGCCTGCCCTGCCCGGCAGACAAGGCTCAGGCCGCCGCCTGCGCCCGCGCCCGCAAGCTTAGCTGGATCGTCTGGGGGCTGAGCGTCGCGCTCTATGCCATCGGGGCCTTCTTTGCCTTTTTCGCCGCGTCCCTCTTCTATTGAGGGCCTATTGAGGGTCAGTTCAGGACCGGCAAATCCCCCTCACCTGGCAGGTGAGGGGGATTTCTCATTCGGCCGCCTTCATGATGGCTTCCATCCGGGCAATCCAGGTCAGCCAGGCAGCCCGGCCCATGTCGGTCAGGAAAACGCGCGTCTGAGGTTTCTTGCCGACAAAGCGCTTCTCCTGCAGCACATAGCCTGCCTCTTCGAGCTTCTTCAGATGTGTCGACAGATTGCCATCGGTCGCTCCCACCTTGTCGCGCAGCTCCCCGAAAACAGCCGGGCTGGCGGTGGAAAGATACGCCATCACGCCGAGGCGCAGCCGCCCATGGATCACATCGTCGATGTCATTATGGTCAAAGGGATTGTCGCCGCTCATGACGTGATCTTCCCCTCGCTCAAACCGACTCGGAGGGCTCGGCCCGCATCATCATGAGGCCCGGAACAAACACCGCCAGGAAAGCAGAGGCCGCGCCGGCCAGCCAGATATATTCCGTGCCCGTCAGGAAGACGGCCGCGAGAACACCGGCAAAGGCCGCGATCCCGGCAAATTTCAGGGCCCCCTGCCCGGAAATCGCTCCCGTCACGTACTGGCCGATACCATAGAGGCCGAGCACCATCGGCACAGACCAGTAGAAGCCTTCAACCCCTTCCCCGGTCAGCAGCATCCGGGCAATCAGGCCGAGGAAGAACACGGAGAGAAATATGCCGGAGGCGGTCCAGAGCACTGCCTGCACCCGGTTGCCGGCAGACGCCTGCCCCGGCTTGCCGCGCGAGGCGGAGACGAGCAGGAACTGGCCGATCCCGCCCAGCAGGCCAAACACAATCCAGAGATAAAGATACGCCTCCCCGCCAAGTTGGACAGGGCCGGTGGCGATCAGGAAATGCCCCAGATAGGCAAGCGTCACGAGCCCGCCCCACATCGCCAGGAACCGCCCGCCCAGCAGCGGCGCATTCTGGCCGGCTTCGGCAAGGTCACGGATATAGCTGAGATCTTCGGCAAGGCTTGGCGAACGGGTCACGACAGTCTCCTCAATAACTTTGAATTTCAAAGTACTTATTTATTCTACGCCCGTCAAGCCGCTGCCCTGAAAGCGGGGATAAACCCCGCCCTATCCAACACGCCCCGCCCCCTCCGAGAGACCGCGCAACGATTTGTACGTGCCTCTCACACCCCCCATGTCATCCCGGCCAAGGCCGCGCAGCGGCTGCAGAGCCGGGACCTTCTCTCCGCTCCTGCGCCATC